>DATDIE010000236.1:0-2888 GCA_036521235.1 Acidimicrobiales bacterium
ATCCCGGTCATCGCGGCGACGGCGGTGTCCGGTGCGTAGGGCCAGTCGCTGCCGAAGGTGATGTGGTCCGGGTCGGTGAAGGCGAGCAGGCTCGGGAGCGCCGTCGGGCTGCCGGAGAGCGCGATGTCGAAGTAGTAGCGCTGCAGGAGCGACAGACCGTGGAGCACGTCGTTGCGCTCCGACGCGGCCAGGGCGATCCGGTAGGCGGCGTACGGCACGAACCCGCCGGCGTGCGAGAGGAGGATCTTGACGTCGGGGCAACGCTCGACCGTGCCGCTGCGCGCCAGGTTGATCGCGGCGCGGGTCGTGTCGAGGAGGAAGTCGGCCATGAACGGCGGTATCCCCTCGATCGGCTCGATGCCCGGTAACAGGGACGGGTGGACGAAGGCGACGGCCCGCCGGCGTTGCAGTTCGTCGAACACCGGGTCGAAACGCGTGTCGCCCAGGTAGACGCCCCGGTGATTGGCCAGGAGCACCACTCCGTTGGCCCCGAGCGTGTCCATGGCACGGTCGAGCTCCGCCAGCGCGCCGTCGACGTCGGGCAGCGGCAGCGTGGCGAAGAACCCGAACCGGCCGCGATGGTCGCGCGGCGTACTCGTTCACGGCGCGGGTCATCGACCGGCGTCCGCGCCGTCACCGAGATGCACGCCCGGCGTCGACACCGAGAGCACGGCGGTGGCGATGGAGTGCCGGTCCATGATGGCGAGCGCGGCGTGCGGGTCCCACGACGGAATGGGCAGGCCGCCGGCCGCGGCCCCCAGGCTGCGCAGCCAGGCCCCGTACTCGGGCGGCACGACGTGGCTGTGCGTGTCGATGCGGTGCGCGGGCACCGTCGCCGTCACAGCACGAGCTCGGGCTTGGTGGTGCCGAGCAGGTGGCCGCCGACCGCTTTGGCCAGCGGATCCGGCACCAAGAAGGCATGGCCGAGGCCGGCCTGGAGGTCGGCGAAACGCGACTGGAGCGGATGGTCGAGGAAGACCGACCGGCCGGACGCCGCACGGAACAGGTCGGCGCACGCCACGGCGACGCGCTCGCAGCCGCGGTTCGTGTTCCAGCGCAGCCGCGCCCGTTCGTCCATCGTCGGCGTCTGGCGCGCCTGCGCCATCTCCCAGAGCGACCGCGCGTCCGCGCGGAGCACGGTCGTCGCCGCGTCGAGGTCCCAGAGGGCGTCGGCCAGCCGGCGCTGGGTCAGGGGGTCGTCGGCGAGGCGCCCGCTGCCCGCCACGACACGCTCGCGGGTCTCGGCGACCCAGGCCTCGACGAAGCCGCGCGCGGCGCCCAAGATCGACGCCGCCAGCGCCATGTTGAACACCACCGACCACGGCAGCCGGTACAGCGGCCCGTCGTTGTGCACCTGCCCGGGCAACGGGGCGCCGACGGCGTAGTCGATGTGGGATTGCGTGCGGTACTCGGGCACGAGGACCTCGTCCACGACGATGTCCTTGCTCCCGGTGCCCTTGAGCCCGGCGACGTGCCAGTTGTCCTCGATGCGGTACTGGCCCGGCAGCAACAGGAACGAGCGGAACTCGGGGATCTCGGAGCCCGGGACGATGGCGCCGAGGTTCACGCCGCGACAATTGTCGCAGCCCGACGAGAACGACCAGCGGCCCCACACCTTGTAGCCGCCGTCGACCCGCTCCGCCCGGCCGGTCGGGTTGTACGACGACGAGTGCATCCTCGCGGGGTCCTCGCCCCACTGGTCTTGCTGGGCCCGGTCGTCGAAGAGCGCGAGCTGCCAGGGGTGGACGCCGATCACGCCGGCCACCCAACCGGCGGAGGGGTTCGCCGCGGAGAGCGTCATGACCGCATCGAGGAACTCGACAAACTCGAGCTCGCCGCCACCCCAGCGCTTGGGTTGCAGCGACCGCAGAAAGCCGCCCTCGAGCAGGCGCGCCCAGACGGCCTCGGGGAGGCGACGGAGCGCGTCGCCTTCGGCCCGCGCGGCGGCGAGCTCGGGGGCGATGCGTTCGGCCTCGGCGACGAGGCTCACGAGATCTCCCTGCGGCGCGTGGTCACAGAACTCAGGTGGTCGGGAACGGCCGGAGGATCTCCGGCAGCACCGGCTCCGCGGGTGGCGTGTGCCCCCAGATGCTCTGCGAGTCGTGGGTCGCGACCTGCCAGGTGTCGTCGTCGACCACCAGTCCCCCCGTCCCGTACTCGATCTCGAAGCCCGACGGCGTGCGGACGTAGAACGACGTCATCAGGTCGTTGGTGTGCCGGCCCAACGACATCGGCAGCCGCAGGCCCCGTTCGTTGACGATGTCGAGCGCGGCACCGACGTCGTCGAGCGAGCGCACCTCCAGCATGAGGTGGTGCAGGCCCACCATCCCGGGCACCGAGGCCAGCGCGACGGTGTGGTGGCGCGCCGCGTGCCCCGCACAGTGGAAGAAGCGCAGCGAGAGCCCGGCCTCGACCGAGTCGGTCGGCCGGAGCCCGAGGACGTCGGTGTAGAACGACGAAGCAGCCGCGAGGTCCGGGACGATCAGGACGACGTGGCCCAGGCCCTGCTCGCCCGTCACGAAGCCGGACATGGGCCGGCCGGGCGTGTAGGCCGGACCCTGTGTCACCTCGGTCACGAGCTCGTGGCGGAACCCGAGCGGATCGACGAACGCGTGGTCCACGACCGTAAGCCCCGCGTCCTCGACGGTGGCAACGGTCGCATCGAGGTCGCCCACCTCCCACCCGAGGTACGCCACGTCGTTCCGCTCGCCGGGGTGGACGGTGATCCGGTGCGCCGCTTGGTCGACGCGCAGGCGCATCGCACCGTCGGGCTGGTCCGGGGCGAGCTCGGCCCCGAGGACCTCGGGGCCGAACGTCCTCCACTCCTCGGCGTTCGGCGACTCGAAGCCGACGTAGGCAAGGTTCTTGATCATCTCGGGCCCGCTTCT
>DATDIE010000237.1:0-5587 GCA_036521235.1 Acidimicrobiales bacterium
CCCGCCGAGCCGAAGAAGCCGGCGTCGCCGTAGCTGAAGACCCCGCCGTCGGAGGCGACCAGCCAGTACCCGCCCCCGTCGGGAGTGGTCGCTATGCCCACCACCGGTTTGTTGAGCGGAGTGCCCCCCGCCGAGCCGAAGAAGCCGGCGGAGCCGTAGCTGAAGACACCGCCGTCGGAGGCGACGAGCCAGTAACCCCAGCCATCGGGACTCGCCGCCATGCCAAGAACGGCTTTATTGAGCATGACGCCGCCCGGAGCCGGCCCCGGGGGCGCGGTCGGGGGTGGCGGGATGGTGGTCCCGGTCCAACCCGCCGTCTGGCGCAGCAGTTGCAGGTTTACCTGCGTTGCGTCCACCTTGATCGCCCGGTAGAGGGTGTCGCCGTCGGTGAAACGGATGTCGGTCAACACGTTCCCGTCGCCGTCGACCTCGGTGAAGCCGGACGGAAAGCTGGTCGAGATGCCCCAACCGATGACGCTGCTGCCCGAACCGATGTCATTGGAGGCGTCGGGCATCCTGCGGAAGCTGCCCGTGGCCAAAACCGACAAGCCTTCGGGCTGGGCGTACTGCCAGTCGGGAGTCGCCGTGCCCGCTGTGGTGTCGAGGGCGTATTCAACGCCGCGTGCGGCACCCACACAACCCGTGTGGTCGTCGAAGACGCTCACGTCCTCTACGGCCGGGTTCGGGGTGGGCACGAAGCGGGCGTCGTGCTGGCCACAGAACTGCGTCTCGCTGTCACCTGTGAGGTTGAGATGCTGCGCGGGTACGTCCTGTGCGACTTCGGGGTCATTGGAAGTGAAGGCCGTGCCACCGAGCTTCCAGATGACGTTGCCGGTGGCGCGGTCGATCAGGAAGACCGCGTTCAGGTACCGCATGGACACGAGGACATCGCCGTTGTACGGGCTTGACGGGTCTTCGTCGACCGCCACCGAGTTGCAGTGGTAGATGTCCGCCACCGGGCCGCCGTCGACGTTCGACAATCCCCAGGCGGGACCGGCATAGGGCGAGCCGCTCTGTGTGTTCACCTCGTCCAGCCCAACGTGCGTCGCGGCGTCCCAGGTCCAGACGGCCTGGTTGTTCGGGTTCACCTCCTGGACCACGCAGTCGACCGCCGTGTTGTTCGCGTCCGACGCAGGAGTCCCCCCGCTTCCGTTACCAAGGGTGCTGAGGTCCTCCGTCACGAGTGGAGTCGAGATCATCATGCGGTCCCCGTTTGGCAGCGGCGCCAGTTCGTGGGGGTCGGTCGGCGTCACCGCTGCGGGGAGCGAAGCAATGGTCGTCTGCGTGCTGAGATCGAACCCGGTGTAGGCGTTGATGTTGTCCCCGGTCCCGAATCCAGGGCCGTAGTTCGGCGACCAGACGATGGTGCCGTTCGGGAGTGGTTCCACATTGGACGGACCCACACCTGGGAGCTTCTGGTACCACACCGGGACCCCGTTCCCGTCGAGCACCATTGCGTAGTACGCGCCGTTGAAGCTCGTAAGGTTGCCGGTGAAGTAGTAACCGGGCGTCCACCCCGGCGAAGCAGGCCCGGCCTGATTGACCTGAAGGGTGGGGAAGTCCGGCGGGAGGCACCGCACCCAGTACTGGGTCGTACCGGGCGCGCCGCCGGGGCTCGGCGCGTAGATCACGATCGCCTGGTTCGGGGCCACGGCGAGTGAGACCGTGACGGTGGTGGTACCGGAGACAGATGACTGCTGGTTGGTCGAGACCGTGATCGGTCCCCCGTTCCCTGTCAGGGCGAGGGAGATCTGGTTCGTGCCGGTCTGACACGACACGTCGTAGTCGGTGGTTGCCGGCGAGAAGACCGGGTTCAGGGTGTAGGGAGAGGCGACGGTAATTCCGCCGAGCGATGCACCGTCCACTGCGACCAACGCATAGGGACTCGCCGTCGCCGCGGCGGCCGGCTGCGCGACCGACACCGACGCCGCCTCGGAGAGGCCCAGTCCCGCCAGCAGGCAGAGCACCACGCACAGCCTGATCCGGACGCCCCGCGGGGCGCTCCTCCGCTTGCCGGCGGTTACACAGCGCGTTCCCGTCATCCGAGCCTCCCGTCGGCAGGCACACTACGCAACCAACCTTGGAGAAGTGTGACAAGTGATCACCGAGGCCTTCTGCCACGGGGACGCCAGCGGCTGTCGCTGGTTCGTCGCCCTCAGGCTGACCGCATGGCGTCGTGGTCGCGGCAGCGAGCCACCCAGCCGGTGGGGATCACCGTAACGGTCATACGCCGGCCGCACTCGGGGCAGAAGCGGGGTGGATCGAGCTCGCGAGCGCAGCCGGTGCACTCACCGAGCAGCTTGCCGCAGCCCGTGCAGTGCATGGCCGCGGGCATGTCGATGCGACCCTTACTGCCGGGGTCAGATGGCAGCGCTGAGCGCGCCGATGGGCATGCGCAGGTCCTCGAGCATCTGCAGGTCCTCGTCGGCGGAGCGCCCGAGCGTCGTCAGGTAGTTGCCGACGATCAATGCGTTGATGCCGGCCGTCATGCCGATCGCCTGCAGGTCACGCAGCGTCACCTCGCGACCGCCGGCGTAGCGGAGGATCACCGAGGGAAGGGCGAGGCGGAAGAGCGCGATCCAGCGGATCGCGTCCCAGGCGCCGAGGATGGGGCGGTCGCCGAGCGGCGTACCCGGCCGAGGGTTGAGGAAGTTGAGGGGCACCTCGGTTGGATCGAGCTCCTGGAGCTGAGTGAGCAGCTCGACGCGCTGGGCCACGGTCTCGCCCATGTTGAGCAGCGCACCGCAGCACAGCTCCATCCCGTGCGACTTGATCATGCGGCACGTCTCGGCCCGCTCCTCCCACGTGTGCGTCGTGACGATGGTGGAGAAGTAGGACTTCGCCGTCTCGACGTTGTGGTTGTAGCGGTGCACGCCGCCCTCGGCGAGACGACGGGCCTGGTCCTCGGTCAGGATGCCGGCGCTCACCGCAACGTTCAGGCCGGTCTGGTCGTGGACGAGGGGGACCAGGTCGAGGATGCGCTGCAGCGTGCGCTCATCGGGTCCGCGTACGGCGAGCACGATGCAGAACTCAGAGGCGCCGAGAGCGGCGGTCTCGCGGGCGGCCGTGAGGACCTCGTCGGGGTCGAGGAACGGCGTGGCCTTCACCGGCGTGTCGAAGCGGGAGGACTGCGAGCAAAAGTGGCAGTCCTCCGGGCAGCCGCCCGTCTTGGCCGAGAGGATGCCCTCGATCTCGACCTCCGGGCCGCACCAGGTGAGGCGGACCTGATGGGCCAGCGCGGCGAGGTTCATGACGGACCCGTCGGGCAAAGCGGCCAGCGCGGCGAGCTCGTCGCCGGTCAGCAGGCGCCGCTCGTCGAGGAGGGCCGCTTCGGCTCTGGCGATCACGGCCCTGTCCGCCGCGCTCAGGGCGACCTGGGGCGGGGGCGGCGGGCTGCCCGGATCGTCGGACGCAGACGCGCCCGACGACGCGGGGGAGCGGAAGGCGACAGGCGTGGTGGTCACGGCGCCCACGGTAGTGGCAGGGTGGGGACCCCCGACAGCCGACACGACGCGGCGAACGGGGAGAAGGAGGCCCGATGGCCTGGGATTTCTCGACCGAGCCCGAGTTCGAGGAGAAGCTCGAGTGGATGCGCGGCTTCGTGCGCGAGGAGGTGTTCCCGCTCGAGACGTTGGACCTGACGTACGACCAGGTGCGTGAGGTGATCCGGCCGCTGCAGGAGCGGGTGAAGGCCGAGGGGCTGTGGGCGGCGCACCTGCCGCCGGCGCTCGGCGGCATGGGCTTCGGGCAGGTGCGGTTGGGCCTGATGCACGAGATCTTGGGGCAGTCGCCGCTGGCGCCGGTGGTGTTCGGCAACAACGCACCCGATTCGGGGAACGCGGAGTTGCTCGCCGTGGGTATCGAGGAGACGGGCGACGAGGCGATGCGGGCGCAATGGCTGCAGCCCCTGCTCGACGGGTCGCTGCGCTCGGCGTTCTCGATGACCGAGCCGAACACGGCGGGGTCGGACCCGACGCTGTTGCGGACCGCGGCGGTGCGCGACGGCGAGGAGTGGGTCATCAGCGGCCACAAGTGGTTCACGTCGAACGGGTCGGTGGCGGACTTCCTCATCGTGATGGCGGTGACGAACCCCGACGTGCACCCGTATCAAGGGTCGTCGATGATTGTCGTGCCGGTCGCCACGCCGGGCGTGGACATCGTGCGGGACGTGGCGACGATGGACGACCCGGACACGCCGTTCGGACGGTTCGGGAACCACGCCGAGATCGTGTACACGGACGTGCGGGTCCCGGTGGGGAACCTGATCGGTCGGGAGGGGTCGGGGTTCGCGCTGGCGCAGAAGCGGTTGGGCCCCGGGCGGATCCACCACTGCATGCGGTGGCTGGGCCAGTCGCGGCGGGCGTTTGACATGCTGTGCGAGCGGTCGGTCTCCAGGTATGCGCACGGGTCGACGCTGGCGGAGAAGCAGACGATCCAGAACTGGATCGCCGACTCGATGGCCGAGATGCAGGCGGCCCGGCTCATGACGCTGCAGGCGGCGTGGAAGATGGACACCGAGGGGGCGCAGGCGGCGCGGGTGGAGATCGCCATGATCAAGTACTTCGGGGCGAAGGTCTTGTACGACGTGATCGACCGGGCGATCCAGGTGCACGGGTCGCTCGGCTTCTCGTGCGACCTGCCGTTGGAGCACATGTACCGCGCGGCTCGGGCGGCTCGGATCTACGACGGGCCCGACGAGGTGCACCGCCAGACCGTGGCGCGCCAGGTCTTGAAGGGCTACTCGCCCCGGGAGGTGCCGACCGAGCACATCCCGACGCGGCGAGCCGAGGCGCAGCGGCGCTTTGCCGACCTGCTGGAGAGCCTGACCGTCGACGCGTAGGGCGCCGTTGGGCGCTACGAGTCGGCGTAGTGGACGGCCTCGACGTTGTTGCCGTCGGGGTCGCGGACGAACCCGCCGTAGTACGTCTCGTGGTACTCGGGCCAGACGCGCGGCTCGTGCAGGATCTCGGCGCGGCTGCGCCGGGCGGCTTCGACGAATGCGTCGACGGCGGCGCGGTCGGGTGCCAAGAACGCGATGTGGGTCTCGCGGAAGCCGTCACCCGTCTGCTGGCGGCCGATCCAGAAGTTGACCGCGGGCGGGACGCCGTAGCCGATGGCGTCGTCGACCTCCATCATCCGGCGTCCGCCGAGCGGCGCCAGCACGGCGTCGTAGAACGCGGCGCTGCGGTCGAAGTCGGCGCACTGAATGGAGACGTGGGCGAGCATGGTGGCGAGTCTGCCAGGCACGGGTCGCGGTGGGCGTTGGCGGCGCGGCCCGGTGCCGTCGGGACGCGCAGGCCGTAGTCTGCCGGTCGTGCTGGCGTCCTTGTCCTGGGCCACGGTCGCGACCCTGGCCACCGCGGCGGGCACGCTCGTGCTCGCCATCGCCACGTTCGCGGCGGTGCGTTCAGCGAACCGGTCGGCCCGGATCTCGGAGGCGGCGTACCGGGCCACCCTGCGGCCCGTGCTCGTGACCTCGCGGCTCAACGACCCGATCCAGAAGATGCGTTGGGTGGACGACCACTGGGCGACGGTGGAGGGCAGCCAGGCGAGTGTCGAGGTCGTCAACGGCAACATGTACATGGCG
>DATDIE010000238.1:0-7117 GCA_036521235.1 Acidimicrobiales bacterium
CACGATCGCCCTGCTCGACCACCTCGGCTGGGCCGAGCCGGTCCGCGTCGCGGGCCACTCCATGGGCGGCTGGATCGCCGAGATCCTCGTCCTTGACCACGCAGCACGCGTCCGGTCTGCCGCCCTCATGGGCAGCGCCAACAAGCCGACGGCGTGGGAGGTGGCCATCACGACGGTCGAGCGCGACGTGGCAGCGTTGGACTACGACATGCCACCGCTCTACTACGCCACCGAGATCCTGCGGTACCTGCCGACGTCGGACATCCAGGACTCCGAGGTCGTGAACACCTGGCTCTCGTTGCTCGAAGCGGAGACGCCGTGGCCCAACCCGGGGCGGCTCGGTCAATACGAGGCGGCGCTGGCGTGGTCGACCGACCCCGCCCGCACCACGCGCTGGCCCGAGGTCAGCGTTCCGTGTCTCGTGCTCTCCTTCGAATACGACATCGACTCCCCGCCGCGCTACGCGCGCCAGGCCGCCGAGACCATGCCGGGCGCGGCGTATCGCGAGGTCGCCGGAGCGGGGCACCTTGGCTTCATGACCCACGTCGACCTGGTCGCCGACTACCTCATCGAGTTCTTCGGGCAGCAGTAAGCGGTTCACCGTGGGACGCGGGACGACCACGCCGGGGAGTGAACGCGGATGCGTCCCGGGGGACGTCGTGGCAGCGGTCGCGCCGATCCGCATCTGCGACCTGGGTGGTTGGACGGACACGTGGTTCGCCCGCCGCGGCAAGGTGTGCAACCTCGCGGTCTCGCCGTCTGTCGAGGTGCGTGTGCAGGTGCGCGCCCGGGATGCGGCACCCCACCGCGTGGACCTCGACGTCGTCGACTTCGGGGACCGCTACGGGTTCGCACCCGGGCACGGGCCCCGACGTCATTCCCTGCTCGAGGCCGCCGTCGACGAGGTCGGGGTGCCCGACGACGTCGCGCTGGCGATTCGCGTCTCCTCGGGCGTGCCGGCCGGGTGCTCCACCGGCACATCGGCCGCGGTGACGGTAGCGCTGGTCGGCGCGCTCGACGCGCTCGGCCGGCACCCCCGCGGTCCCGAGGAGGTGGCCCGAACCGCCCATCGCATCGAGGTCGAACGGCTCGGTCTGCAGTCTGGGGTCCAGGATCAGCTCTGCGCCGCCCTGGGCGGCATCAGCTTCATCGAGGTGGACCCGTATCCCGAGGCGGTGCGGACGCCACTGCCCGTCCCCGAGCCGCTCTGGCACGAGCTCGAGGGTCGGCTCATGCTGCTGCACCTGGGCCGGGCGCACCGGTCGTCGCAGATGCACGAGCGAGTGATCGGCCGCCTCGTCCGGGAGGGTCAGAGCTCGCCGGATCTGGAGGAGTTGCGCGAGTGCGCGGTCATGGCCAGAGACGCCCTGCTCGCTCGGGACCTCGACGGCCTCGGTCGGGCCATGATCCGCAACACCGACGCGCAGGCGCACCTGCATGAGGACCTGGTGAGCGCGCAGGCGCATCGGGCCGTCGACATCGCGGCCGCGCACGGTTCGTCGGGGTGGAAGGTGAATGGTGCCGGCGGCGACGGTGGCAGCCTCAGCATTCTGTGCGGCCCCGACCTCACGCGTCGTGAGGCGATGAAGCGCGCCCTGCTGGCGGCCGACCCGCTGCTGCGCGTGATCCCGATCCGCCTCAGCGAGCGTGGCTTGAGCGTTTCTTATTCTTGAGAGGACTACGACGGCGGAGGCGGTGTCTTGAAGTCGATGTCGACGCCGCCCGCCTCGTCGGGGTGCTCCTTCAGCCAGCGGCGCGCGTACGGGCACCATGGGACCAGGGTGAGGTGATCCGCTCTCGCCCGTGCGACGGCCGCTCGCACGAGCTTCCCCCCGATGCCCCGTCCGCTCATCGTCTCGGGCACCTCGGTGTGGACCAGGATGAGATCGCCGCCCTGGAGCCGGTAGATCAGCTCGGGCTCGACGCCGGGACCGTGCACCACGAAGCGCTGTTCGACGGGGACATCGAAGACCTGCACGGTGTCACTGGGGTCGGTCATGGTGGGGCCTCCCGTTCGGCGCGATGGTTGGTGACCTTAGGGGTGTAAAAGAGAAGCCGTGAGCGGTCCCGTCACCACCCAGGACACCCCGCCGGCCTCGGAGGACGGGGAGCCGGCCGTGGGGCCGGTCGTCGAATTGGAGCCGGGGCGCGTCACCGAGGTCGGCACGATGCCGGTCCGCCGCGTCCTCCCCCATCGGCCGCGGCGGACCGTGGGCGCCTGGTGTTTCGCCGATCACGTGGGGCCCGTGGCCGCGGCGGGTGGCGGCCTCGGCATCGGTCCGCACCCGCACATCGGCCTGCAGACGGTGACGTGGCTGTTGGCGGGGGAGCTGGTGCACCTCGACAGCCTGGGGTCCGAACAGCCGATTCGGCCCGGGCAACTCAACTTGATGACGGCCGGTCACGGCATCGCCCACGCCGAGGAGGACCCGGGTCGCGCCCGCGAGCTGCACGCGGTCCAGTTGTGGGTGGCCCAACCGGAGGAGACGCGCCACGGCGCCGCCGCCTTCGAGCACCACGGCGTGCTGCCGGTGCTCGAGATCGAGGGGGCGGTGGCCACGGTGCTGGTCGGCGACTTCGGCGGGCTCGAGTCCCCGGCCCGCCGCGACACCGAGCACGTCGGCGTGGAGCTCGCGTTCCGGGCCCCGGGGTCGGTGCTCCCGCTGCGGCGCGACGACGAGCACGCGCTGATCGTCTTGGACGGGAGCGTGCGCGTGGACGGAAAGGTGGTGGAGCCCGGAGTGCTCGCCTATCTGGGTGCGGGAAGGGACGAGTGCCGGGTGGAGGCGCTCGAACCGGGCCGGGCCCTGCTGCTCGGCGGCGTCCCCTTCCCGGGGCCGCTCCTCATGTGGTGGAACTTCGTGGCTCGGACGAAGGAGGAGGTGTCAGAGGCGCGCCGTGAGTGGACGGCCGGCACCGCACGCTTCGGCACCGTGCGTTCGAGCCTCGATCGGATCGAAGTCGGGCCGCCACCGTGGGAGTGACGGGTCAGGGCCCGGTCATCGCCACGATGGGTGCGTTGAGGTGCATCGCGCCCGTCGAGCCGTAGAACTGCGCGGTGCCGTAGGAGAAGATCCCTCCGTCCGAGGCGACCAGCCAGTACCCGCGCCCGTCTCCCGTCGACGCCATCCCCACGATCGGCTCGTTGAGGTGCATTGAGCCCGTCGAGCCGTAGAACTGCGCCGTGCCGTAGGAGAAGATCCCGCCGTCCGAGGCGACCAGCCAGTACCCGCGTCCGTCGCCCGTGGACGCCAGGCCCACAATGGGCTTGTTCAACGGTTGGCCGCCGGTCGACCCGTAGAACTTGGCGTCGCCGTAGCTGAAGATCCCCCCGTCGGAGGCGACCAGCCAGTACCCGTCGCCGTCGGGCGTGGCGGCCATGCCGACGATGGGCGCGTTGAGATGCATGCCGCCCGTCGAACCGTAGAAGTGCGCGTCGCCGTAGGAGAAGATGCCGCCGTCGGAGGCGACCAGCCAGTAGCCCCCGCCGTCGGGAGTGGCGGCCATGCCCACCACGGGGGCGTTGAGCGGCGTCGACCCCGCCGAGCCGTGGAACGCGGCGTCGCCGAACGAGAAGATGCCGCCGTCGCGCGCCACCGTCCAGTAGCCCCCGTCATCCGCGGTGCCGGCGATACCGACGACCGGTTGGTTGATGTGGATGCCCCCAGTTGAGCCGCAGAACGGTTGGTTCCCGTAGGTGAAGATCCCCCCGTCACTGGCGGTGAAGCGGTAGCCGTAGGGCGGACCGCCGGGCGGGGTGCACGGGACCGACAGTCCGTTGCTGAGATCGATGGGCGCGGTGTACATCTGCCGCACGGCGTTGCACGACCCCCCGTACGAAGTGCACGGCTGCGACCACGCCGAATACCCCAGCCACCAGCTCCCGCCGGCGTCCTGGAAGAGCGACCCGCCCCCTGGGCCGTACGCGGTGCCGTACGTGGTGAGGAACGGTGCGGACGGCTGCGAACAGGGACCGAGCGGGCCCGAGCACGTGGTGAGCGCCTCGTTGTAACTCGTCGACTGGAAGTTGCCGCCGCTGAACAGCAGGTCGAACGCGCCGGACGCGAACACCATCTGGGGGTCGTCCGTCGTCGTCTCCCACGGGAGCGCCGGCTGGTCGACCGTCAACAACACGGTCGGCGTGCCCACGATGCTCGTGCCGTTGGTGCTCAGCTGCGCCGACCAGATCTGCGACGGCGCCGACGAGCCGCCGTCGTTGGACTTCCACAGCAGGTAGGCGGTGCCGGTGTTCGGATCGATGAAGGGACTGGGGTCGAGGACGCCCACCCCCGGGTCGCAGTACAGGGGACCGCCCGAGGTGTCGGTGAAGACCGGCGGGCTGAGGGTGGCTGCCGTCGCGACGGAGAGGCAGCTCTGCCCGGAGGCCTCGCCGTACGGCTTGGGCGCGGCGTCGTAGAACATGACCCAGTGCCCCCCGTAGTTGAAGATGCCGGGCGAGGTCTGCGTGTTCGCCGACTCCCACGCTGGGGGGTTCGGCAGGGCGCTCGAGTCGCCTCCGCCTTTGTAGGGGTGCCAGCCCGAGGCCGGGGAACCCGTCGTGTCGGTCAGCGCCTGGATGAAGTTGCCGAGCGGGGTGCCGGTGGTGAACGCGTAGTACGTGCTACCCGAGTAGAGCGGCGCGGGGTCGGGCGCGTCGTTCCCGTAGGCGGGCGACGGCGCTGGGGTGAAGGAGAGGTGCGCCGCTTCGGCTGCGTGGGGCGTAGGGGCCGCCGTGGCCGGACCGATGGCGGCGGCCACGCATCCCGCCAGGGCGGCGACGAACGCCACCCCGGTGACGGCCCGGCGTCCGCACGGCCCGAGACGGCGCCGCTCGCCTGATTGAGGAGTCATGGCTCTCGACAAGATCGACCCATTCTGCGGCGGAGCGGAGGGTGGCGCCAGGAGTTGTGTCTCCGGTGGGCGTTTTGACCGGTCAGGCTGGCCCGCTTGTTACCACTCGCCCCAGCCGGGCGGGCTCACCGTCCCGGTCACGAGACGCGGGTCGACCGGCGCGCGCTTTGCGCCGGCCTCGTACACGGCGAAGCAGAGGCGCAGCACGTCGGTGGCCTCGTCGGGGGTCATGGCGGCCGTGCTTCGGCCCTCGATCAACGCGTCCACGAAGTGGCGCGACGACCGGGCGAAGCCCGAGCCCCAGTCGGCGTCGACCTCGTTGAACTCGGTCGTCTTGAGCTCGCCCGGCGTGCCGGTGAACAGCATGACCGGCGCGAGGTCGAGCAGCTCTCCCGTCGCACGGGTGACCCAGAGCTGCCCTTCGTCGCCCGTGATCTCGAAGAACTCGTCCGCCCCGTAGTACGACGAACGCATGTAGAAGTTCGGGGAGTACTGCACCTCCATCATGCCGAGCACCTCGGGGTCCTCGTATTCGAAGATGACCGCGCAGGGCTCGAAGAAGAGGTCCCGGCGGCGCACGACGGCCTGCACCGAGGTGATGTCGAGGTCGAGCAGCCAGAGCGCCATGGCGTACTTGTGCACCATGTCGTCGAAGAGATGGCCGCCCGGGCTGCGCTTGTCGAGGCGCCAGCCGTAGCCTTCGGGTCGCAGCGCCGCCTGGAAGGCCGAATCGGTCTGGCCGACCAGCGTGCGGATGCGCAAAGACGTCGGCTTCCCGATCGCGCCGTCGGCCACCAGTTTCTTGGCCAGCTCCAGCGGCGGGTAGTGCACGAAGCATTCGCTGATGCGCAGGATGCGCCCCTCGCGTTCGGCCACCGCCCCCATCTCGAGGGCGTCCTCGACCGAGTTGGCCACCGGCTTCTGGACCGACACGTGCTTGCCCGCCTCGAGCGCCGCGATCACGTGGTCGTGGTGGAGGTGGGTGGGTGTGAGCACCTCGATGGCGTCGACGGAGTCGTCGGCGAGCAGGCCCGCCAGGTCGGGGTAGAAGCGCTCGGCGCCCCATTCCTTGGCCGCCTGGCGGCCCACCTCCTCGTCCGTGTCGCACACGGCGACGACGTCACAGCGCGGGTCCTCCAGGTAGCCGCGGACGTTCATGACCGCGATGTTGCCGGCGCCCAGCACGCCGAGCCGGACCTTGTCCATCAGACCCTCCCTGTCGCCAAGCGCGCCTACGCGTCGGCTCCGAATGCCCCCCCGTTTCGGGCTGCGGCGATCTGATTGTCGTCGTAGTGCAACACCGAGCGCAAGACGTCCTGGGTGTGCTGACCGACGGTGGGTGCCTTCGCCGGATGCGGCAGGTCCTCGCCGACGAAGTGCAAGGGCGTGAAGATCTGGTCGGCGCCGACCTCCGACGCCGGCAACAACGGCAGCCGGTCGGCGAACTGCGGGTCCTCGAGCACGGTCTTGGGTGTGTTCACCGGCGCGATCGGCGTGTTCACCTCACCACCGAAGGCCAGCCACTCCAGCGCCGTCTTGGTGCGGAAGATGTCGCGCAGCTCGCGCCGGAGCTCGCGGTTGCCGCGGGCGTGATCGGCGTACTTGGAGCCTGGCCAGCGCTCGAAGAGGTCCGGGCGACCCACACCCTCGCAGAAGTTCTTCCAGAACGCCTGCTCCGACGCCATGAAGAGGACGTGTTGCCGGTCGGACGTCTCGTAGACCTGGTAGCGGACGCCCTCCACCATGCCGGCCGTGCCCGGCGCGCGCCGCTCGTAGTTGTCGGCCTTGTTCCCGGTCACCTCGGACTGGGGCCGTTCGTAGGCCTGCCACGTCTCGGAGCGGTACCAGTCGAAGGCGGCGGCGGCGTCGGACTGCGCCAGGTCGATGTAGGAGCCTTCGCCCGTCTCCCGGGCCCGGATCACGGCGGCGAGGATGCCGAGCGCGCCGAAGATGGGTGCGGCGTTGATGCCGATCGAGACGTGCTCGGGGATGTAGGTGAAGCCCTCGTCGTCGGTCGCCACGTTGACGATGCCGGCCCACGTGTCGTAGGCGATCCCGTGGCTCGGATAGTCGCGGTAGGGGCCCGTCATGCCGTAGCCCGAGATGGTGCAGAAGACGATCTTGGAATTGATCGCCTTGAGGTCGTCGTACCCGACGCCGCGGCGGGCCAGCGCCCCCGGTCGCATCGCCTCGATGACGACATCGGCCGACGTCGCCAGCTCCTTGAGGATGGCGGTACCGGCGTCGGTCCGCAGGTCGAGCACGA
>DATDIE010000239.1:0-12361 GCA_036521235.1 Acidimicrobiales bacterium
GCGGTGGAGTTCGTGCACCCGGTGATCGTCGGCAAGCGCGCACTCCCGGCCGTGTCCATCGACGCGGGCGGCACCACCGGTGTGACGTCGATGGTGCGCGAGCTGGCCCGGCCGGGCGACGTGCTGCTCGCCGTGAGCACGGCGGACGACCGGGTCGTCGCGGACCTCCTCCCCCGGGCGGAAGCCTGGGGCCTGACGAGCGTCTGGCTCGGCGCCGGGGCGCGCACGGGGCCCGACGGTCACGCGGCCAGCGCCCGGGCCGACCACGTCGTGTGGCTCGATGCCGACGACGCCGCGGTCGCCGCGCGCTCGGGCGACCTCGTGCTGCTCTACCACCTGTTGTGGGAGCTCACCCACGTCGTCTTCGAGCATCCCGGCCTGCTCACCGACGACGACCACGACACCATGGCGAGCACGACACCGTGCGCCGACGACGTCTGCATCACGTGCTCGGA
Organism: Acidimicrobiales bacterium; assembly: GCA_036521235.1. GTDB lineage: Bacteria > Actinomycetota > Acidimicrobiia > Acidimicrobiales > RAAP-2 > Bog-473. The sequence goes on from DATDIE010000239.1 coordinate 456, forward strand.
CGAGGGGCGGGTCGCCGAGGTGCGCGCCCTGCTCGATGAGGGACGCATCGAAGTGCTCGCCGGCGGCCACGCCGAACTGGTCGACGGCCGGCTGGTCGGTGCGCTGCGCCCCGGCGACCTCGTGCTGGTGCATGCAGGAGTGGCGGTCACGACGCTCACGGGCGCCGATGGCTGACGTGAACGGCACGCCGCTCGAGCCCACGGGCTTCCTCTACCCGTTCATCGAGGCGGAGGAGCGCGACGCCGACGCCTTGATGGCCGAGCTCGTGGCGTCCGCCCACAGCAAGGTCGGTGAGAGCGCCTCCCTGCGCACCACGACGCTGGCTCGCTGCGCCGACCAGATCGAGGCCGCCGCGTCGGCCATGGCCGACCGGTTCCGGCGGGGCGGCCGCCTGTTCGCCTTCGGCAACGGCGGCAGTGCGACCGACGCGCAGGGCACGGCGGAGCTGTTCCGCCTGCCCCCCTCCGGCCGCCCACTGCCGGCGCTGTCCTTCGTCGAGGACCAGGCCGTCCTCACTGCGCTGTCCAACGACGTGGGCTTCGAGCTCGTGTTCTCGCGCCAGGTGATCGCGCACGCCCGGCCCCACGACATCGCGGTCGGCTTCTCCACCAGCGGCGACTCGCCCAACCTGCTGCGCGCCTTCGGGGAGGCGGCGCGTCGCGGGCTCCTCACGGTCGGCCTGTGCGGCTACGAGGGCTCCGGCATGGCGACGAGTGATGCGGTCCAGCACTGCCTCGTCGTCCGTTCCGAGAGCGTGCACCGGATCCAGGAGACCCAGGACGCGCTGATGTTCGCCCTGTGGCAGGCGGTGCAGCGCCACCTGGGCGACGCACCCGATGCATCCGAGACGCTCGGGAGGCCGGCATGACCGACACGGCGCCCGAGCGCACCGCGACCACTGGAAAAGGCAACGGCACCGATCGCGACCGCGAGGCGGCCGTCTTCGCACGCATCGAGGCCTTCCGTCGCCGCCGCCCCCGCCTACGTGACGAAGTGGTCACGCTGGCCCACGGCGCCGGCGGCAAGGCCTCGGCCGCCCTGCTCGACGCCGTGTTCCTCCCCGCGTTCGAACCCACAGCCGAGGGCGACGCCACCACCGAGGCGCGCCCACCCCTCACCGACGCCGCCGTGCTCCGCCTCCCCGGCGGCGAACGTATCGCGTTGAGCACCGACTCCTACGTCGTGAAGCCGCTGCGCTTCCCCGGCGGTTCGGCGGGCACGCTGGCCGTGCACGGCACGATCAACGACCTCGCCATGATGGGGGCGCGGCCCATCGCCATCTCGGCCGCCTTCGTCCTCGAGGAGGGCCTGTCCATCGAGGTCCTCCGGGAGGTCGTGGCCGACATGGCCGAGGCCGCCGCCGCGGCGGGCGTCCCCGTCGTCACCGGCGACACCAAGGTGGTCGACCGCGGCGCCGCCGACGGCATGTACATCACCACCGCCGGCGTCGGCGCCGTCCCCGCGGGCCGCGACCTCGACGCGCGTCACGTCTGTTCGGGCGACGTCGTGCTCGCCTCGGGGACGATGGGCGACCACGGCACCGCAGTCATGCTGGCGCGCGGTGACCTCGCGCTCGAGGCCGACATCGAGTCCGACAGCGCACCCCTCCATGGCCTGGTCGACGACCTCCTCGCCGCGGCACCCGCCACCCGGTGGCTCAGGGACTCCACCCGCGGCGGCGTCGGCACGGTCTGCAACGAGCTCGCCCGCGACGCCAACATCGCCGTGGTCCTCGACGAGCCGCTCCTGCCCGTGCGCCCGGAGGTGGCGGCCGCCTGCGAGCTGCTCGGGATCGATCCGCTGTACGTGGCGAACGAGGGCAAGCTCGTGGCGATCGTGCCGCCCGAGGAGGCCGACGCCGCGCTCGACGCCCTACGCGCGCACCCCTACGGGCGCGGCGCGGCGCGCATCGGCGAGATCCGCGCCGAGCCGCCCGGCATCGTGGTCCTGCGCACCGTCATGGGCGGCACGCGCATCGTCGACATGCTCGTGGGCGACCCGCTCCCCCGCATCTGCTGAACGAGCGCGGGGGTGCGCCCGCCTCGGTCACACCGAACCCGAGGCCACCAGCGAGCCACTCGGCACGACCGACCCGCCTGACGGCTCGACGGTGATGCGCAACTGGCTCGGCGCCGCCGAGCCGGCGACCGTGAAGACCGAATTGGAGGGGGACTGGCCCAACAGGCCCAGCGAGATGGGCTGGCCGTTGACGACGCCCCAGAGTTGGTACGTCTCAGAATTCTTGAGCGCCGGGAGCGCAGATGAGACGAGGTACCCCCGCCCGTCGGCCAGGACGAACTGAGCGACCGTGGGAGCGTTGGCGGCAGCTGAGCCCCCGCCGAGGTCGACGACCTTGTGGCCGGGCGCCTCGAGCGCCGAGACGACGCTGGTCGGTTGGGACGCCGGTGCCGACTGGAGGCGGGACACCTCGTCGTTGCTCTGGATCAGTCCGACGCCCAGAATCACGGCGGCGGCCGCCGCGGCACCCACGATCGAGCCGACGATGGCGAAGCCGCCACGGGTCGAGACCCGGCGGCGCCGGCGGTGGGCGGCGGCGGCGGCGGCGGCGGCGGCCGAGGTTGCCGCCACCGGCTCCGAGAAGAGCCGCGGCATCGTCGCCGGCGCATCCTCACGTGGCGTCAGCCCGCTCACGATGCGCAACCAGAGGCCCTCGGGGAGCGGCGCCACCGAATTCCCCAGTGCTCCCGCGACGTCGCGGTACACATCGAGCTCGGACCGGCAGCGGGGGCACTGCTCCAGGTGCAGCTCGACGTCGCGGCACTCGTCACCCACCACGGCGTCCAGCGCGTACGCCGCGACCAACTCGCCGATCTCGTCGTGGGTCATCACGCGTCCACCCCTTGGATCCCGGCTTCGACCAACCTGGCGCGCATCCTGCGCATGCCATTGCGAATCCTGGTCTTGACCGTCCCCTCCGGCTGACGCAGGAGCTCGGCCACCTCCACGTAGGTGTGGCCCTCGAAATAGGCCAGCTCGATGGCCCGACGCTCCTCGACGGGGAGCTCGCCCATGGCCGTCGACACCTGATCGGCCACCGAGAGATCCCACACCTCGTGCTGCAGGTCGTAGGCGGCGCTCGCGGCGGACTCGGCGTCCCGGTTCTCCCGGAGTCGCCGCGCGTTGAGGGAGCGCACCGAGTCGACGGCCCTCCCGTGCGACTGCGCCAACAAGAAGGAGCGCAGCGAACCACGTGACGGATCGAATCGGTCCGGTTGGTTCCACAGGCGCAGGAACACCTCCTGCGTCACGTCTTCGGCCTCTGCTGCGTGGCCCAACACCCTCTTGGCCAGGCCGTAGACGGCCCCGCCGTGACGTCGGTAGACCTCGGCGAGCGCCACCTCGCTGTAGCGGGCGATCGCCGTGACCAGCTGGGCATCGCTCGCCTCCCCGATGTCGTCCATGCACAGTTCATTCGGCGCCGCCGCCCCGGCGGATGTCGGAAACGGACGTTGAGCGAATCCACGCCGCCGTCACCGAGCTCTCGACGAGTTCGGTTCGCCGCGTCACAGCGATCTTTCTGACATCCGGAGCGGATTCCGTTCCGAACTGTTCACGATCCATCACATCAGGAGGTCACATGACGGCAGATCCGAGAGCGCTCAGTGAGCTGCTCGAAGAATCACAGGACCTACAGGCGGACGCGCTACGACCCACGCACGATGCGCTCGACGAATTGGTCGACTCCAGCCTTGGATCCGGGCCGGACGACGCGGCGGCGAATCTCGCCTTTCACGAGGAGCACCAGCGTTTGCTCCGCACGAGTTTCACTGCCGCACCTCTGCTCGGCGCGGCCGGCGGGGTAGCCCTGGTCGGCCTGCTCGCTTCGGCGGCGTCGGCGAGCAGTTCGAGCGACGTGCAGATTCTCCAGACGGCAGCGTCGATCGAGAACCTGGCCGTGGCCACGTACAAGACGGCACTCACGCTTTCCTACATCGGGGGATCGGCCGCCAACCCCGTGGTGACCAAGTTCGCCCAGGTCACCCTGGGCCAGCACGCCCAGCACGCCGATGCCTTCAACGCCGCGGTCAAACACCTCGGCGGCAAGGCCCAGCACAACCCCGACCCCGCCTTCGTCCCGGTGGTCAACAAGGCGGTCGCCAGCTTGAACGGCGCCACCGCAGCGCAAGGTGCTCTCGGTGTCGTAGGCCTCGCCCTCGAGCTCGAGAACATCGCGGCCGAGACCTACGTGAAGGACACGACGCTGGCGAAGTCCACGACCAACAAGGCGCTGTTCGCCTCGATCATGGGCATCGAGGCGCAGCACGTCAGCGTGCTGCTCGCCGTGCAGGCGCTCCTCATGGCGGGAGCGCCACAACTGATCTCGCTGTCACCCGGCACGGGCGCCGCGCTTCCTGCGGCGGCGGGGTCCGTGGGATTCCCCAATGCCTTCTACAAGACCAACATGGCCGCCCCGGCCAAGCAAGGAGCCGTCAAGTGAGCAAGCGACGCAAGGACGTCTTCAAGGGCTCGGAGACCGAGCTCCTGGCGATGACCAATGAGCTCGATGAGCTGCACCACGACGTCGGCGTGCCGGCCATCAACGAGGGCATCTCGAACATGATCGACGCCATGGGAGGTGGCGCGCGCGCCACGAGCCGACGCACGTTCCTGTTGGGCGCCGGCGCCGCTGCGGCAGGCGGCGCGGCCATGCTGGTCGTAGGCGGGACACCCGCCATGGCGGGCGCGGCGACGCGCTCGACTTCGTCCCTCGGCTCGGTGCGTGCTGCGGCGTTTCCGCCGTCCGGGTTGACCGGTGACCTCGCGGTCGCCGCCGTGGCGGCCAGCCTGGAGAACCTGGCCGTCTTCGCCTACGACGCGGGGCTTTCGGCGGCCACCGCAGGGAAGCTCGGCGCGGTGCCGCCGGCGGTTGCCACGTTCGCGACGACGGTCAAGGGCCAGCACCAACAGCACGCTGACGCGTGGAACGGAGTGCTGAAGTCGCATGGGAAGGCAGCGGTCACAGTGACCAACCCGAAGCTGACGCCGACAGTGCAAGCCGACTTCGCCAAGGTGACGGACATCACCGGCCTGGCCCAGCTGGCGGTCACGCTCGAGACGATTGCCGCGCAGACCTATCAGGCGGAGACGTCGATGCTGAAGTCCACCGCCGCGATCGGCCTGTCTTCATCGATCCAGCCGGTCGAGATGCAGCACATCGCCATCTTGTACTACGTGCTCGGCATGTACCCCGGGGCCCAGACCCCCGCGGGCACTCCCCTCGCATTCAACCCAACCTCCCAGGCGGTGTAGGGCGGAATGCAGAAGCGGTTGAGGAGCGGGGCGATCGTCCTGGTGTTGGCGGGCGCCCTGCTCCTCGCCAGCTGTGGGGATGGCGGCGGACATCCCACGGCATCCAGTGGCGCATCGGCGTCGAGCGATCACATCACGATCTCGAACTTCATGTTCTCCCCGATGTCCGACGACGTCGCCCCCGGAGCCACCGTCTCGGTGACGAACACCGACGCCGTCACCCACACGCTGACCGCGACCGGTGGTCAGTTCAACACCGGCGAAATCGGGTTCCACCAGACCAAAACGTTCCGCGCCCCCTCGACCCCGGGCACGTACCACTACATTTGTCAGATCCACCAGTACATGTTGGGAACGATCGTCGTGAAGTAGGTGGGTGCGATGTCGGGGTACGTCGCCGCAAGAGACCGAGCAATTCAAAAGGAGAGTCACATGCTGAGTGAGATTTTTGGGGTCGACGGGATCGTTGTGGTCGTGGTCCTGGCCGTCCTCGTGTTCGGGGGGGCTGCGATCCCCAAGCTGGCGCGCAACCTTGGATCAGCCAAGAACCAGTTCGAGCACGGCCTGGCCGAGGGGAAGAAGGCCTCGGTTGTGGAAGGAACGCAGGCTGTGCCCGCATCCTCTACTTCGGCGTCGGTCAACTAACACCGGCACCCACGGGCCGAGGAGCTCTACCAGGTCGTCGATCGCGCCAGCGTCCGCTCCAGGATCCCCAGCGTCGCCCGCACCGCCGTCTCCGAGATGACGGGAAAGATGTCGGCCTGCTTCCACTCGGGCGCGATGTCGGACCAGTCGTAGTACGAGGTCACCATCGTGCCGCCGTCGACGGGCTCGAGCTCGTAGCCGTACACGTGGCCGATCTGCGGCTTGATCTGCCCGAGGATCGTCCATGCGATCGCCCGGTCCTGCTCGTAGCGCGTGATCGTGACCGTGACGTCGTACTTCCCCATCGGGTAGTCGTTGAGCGACTCGCGGTCCATGTGGACCACGAACTCGTCGCCCACCTTCGCCGCCGGCTTCCCCGTCCAGCTCTGCAGCATGCCCGTGCTGTCGATGGTCACGTGGCCCTCCGGGTCGCGCACCACCGAGAAGATGCGCGCCGCATCCTCGGGGATGAACCGCCGTAGCTCGATGCGCTCGGCCTTTTCTTCGTTCGTCGCTTCGCTCATGGCCGCATTGTGCCACCGGACCCGTCCCGGCGGCCGGGCCGACCTCCGCCCGAAGCCGAACCGCCGTCAGCCTTCGTCGCCGGCGGCGGCGCCGACGAGCTCCCCGTCGCCTCCGAACTCCGTGTGCGTCGGCTCCCCACCGGCCGCCGACTTGCGTGACCCGCGTGCGAACGACGCCGCCGCCGAGATCACCGCCAGGCCGGCCGAGACCGCGAACACGACCGTTAGGCCGCTGTGGAAGGGGGCCGACAGGAGATGGGGGAAGAACGACTTACCGGTGAGGACCCGTTGCGCCTGGGCCGGCAACGACGACAGGTGGCCGCCCATGGACAGCAGGTGCTGCACCGGGTTCACCCCGAGCACGGCGGAGAACAGTGACGCCACCGGAGGCAGGTTGCCGATGTGGTGGGCGACGGCGTGCGCCACGCCCTGGTGCTCCAGGCCCTTCGTGAGTGTCGTGGGCAAGGTGCCCGCCAGCCCCGCGATCAACAGCGAGAAGAACACACCGATCGACAGGGCGGTGCCCGAGTTCTGGAATGTGGCCCGCATGCCCGACGCCGCGCCGCGTTGGTCCGCCGGCACGCTGCTCATCATCGAGGAGGTGTTGGGCGCGCTGAACATGCCGATGCCGATGCCGTTGATCGCAATGAGGACGGCGAACTCCGGATACGAGAAGTCGACCGGCAGGAGCATGAGGCCGATGAAGCTGGCCGCATAGACGAGCATGCCGGCCGTGGCGAAGCCCCGGGCGCCGAAGCGATCGGAAAGCGCGCCCGACAACGGGCCCGAGACGAGGAAACCCGCCGTCAGCGGCAGCAGGAAGATCCCCGCCCAGAGCGGGGTCGAGCTGAAGTCGTAGCCGTGCAGGGGGAGCCAGATCCCCTGCAGCCAGATCACCAGCATGAACTGGAGCCCGCCCTGGCCCAGCCGCGCTGCGAAGCTCGCGATGTTCCCGAAGGTGAAGGCGCGTATTCGGAAGAGCGACAGCTGGAGCATCGGGTCCACGACCTTGCGTTCGATCAGGACGAAGACGGCGAGCAGCGCCAGCCCCCCGAAGAGCAAGAAGAGAACCTCGGGGTTGGTCCAGCCCATCGCCTCCCCGTGGTACGGCTGGATCCCGATCGTGATCGCGACGAGCACCGAGCCGAGTCCGAGCGTGAAGGTGCCGTTGCCCCACCAGTCGATCCGCCCACCCGATTTGGTTCCCACCTCGCGCAGCCGGTAATAGGCCCACAGCGTTCCGAAGACGCCGACCGGCACGTTGATCCAGAACACGGCGCGCCAGTCCCACTCGGCCAACAGCCCGCCCAGCACGAGGCCGATGAACTGCCCGGCCAACCCTGACACCTGGTTGATCCCGAGCGCGAAGCCCCGCTGGTCCTCGGGGAACGCGTCGGTGAGGATCGCCGCCGAGTTGGCCATGAGCATCGAGCCACCGATGGCCTGCAGGAAGCGCCACCCGATCAGCCACAAGGCGCCTTTGGCGCCGAGGAACGGGTCGATCGACAAGAGCACCGAGGCGAACGTGAAGACGGCGAACCCGGCGTTGTAGATCCGGACCCGCCCGAACATGTCGCCCAGGCGGCCGAGCGTCGCCACGAACACGGCCTGCACGAGCCGATAGCCCATGATCATCCACAGGAGGAAGGCGATGTTGCCCGGGGCCAGCGGGTCCAGATGGATGCCGCGGAAGATCGCCGGCATGGCGATGATGACGATCGAGCCGTCGAGGACCGCCATGAACGTGGCGGCGGTGGTGTTCGCGAGTGCAACCCACTTGTAGCGGTCGTTGACCTCGCGCCGAACCATCAAAGGTGCTCGGCGAGGCGCTCGATCAGCGGTGCGGCGATCTGCAGCTGCTTCAGCTCCGCCCGGGTGAACTCGGACTCGAGGGCGTTGGAGAGGAGCTCGCTCCGGGCGCTCCGCCGGCGCTGCAACAGGGCGCGGCCCTCCTCGGTGAGCGAAAGGATCGACCGCCGCCCGTCATCGGGGTCGGCGGCGCGCCCGACGAGGCCGCGCTCTTCGAGTGCCGCCACCGTCGCCCCCATCGACTGCGGGCTGATCCTCTCGAGCCGAGCCAGCTCCGCCGACGTCGTCGGCCCCGTGCGGTCGAGCCGCGCCATGGCCGACGTCTCCGACGACGTCGGCTCCCCCTCGACCGCCTGGGTCTGGCGCAGGCGTTGCACCAGCAGGCGCACGCTGGCCTGCACCGCTCCGGCGACCTCTTCGACAAAGGGGTCCCTGGCCATCTAGTAAGCCTAACCTCATAAGCCTGGCCTTACTAGTGTGGCTGCCCGAGTCCTGCGACGCGGGCCGTCAGTCTTCGGGCGCGGCCTCGACCGAGATGTCGTGCAACTCGAGGAGCAGCCCCGCCAGCAGGGTCGCCTGGTCGGAGTCGATCCGGATCCCGCGCAGCCCGGCCACGCCCCTCGCGCCGTCCAGCCGCGATCCCTGGAGGTGGGTGCCGCTGAGGTCGGCCTTGGAGAACTCGCTCCCGGACAGGTCGCAGTCGAGCACCCTCGACGATCGGAACGTGGCGGCGTAGAGGTCCGCCTCGCGCATGTTCGAGCCGCAGATCCAAACCCGTTCACCCTCGCTCATGCGGAGGTTCACGCCGTCCAGTTTGCAGTCGCGCACCTGTACGTCCTTGAGGATGCTCATCGAGAGCACGGCACCCGAGAGGCGGCAGCCAACGAGCTCGACGCGCAGCCAGCGCGACTCGGAGAGGTCCGAGCCGGAGAGGTCGCAGTTCTCGAAGACGACGTCCCTCGCTTCGAGCCCGTGCAGGTCGCAGCTCTGCAGGGTCACGCCGGTCAGGCGGCTGGACCTGACGGCCAATCCCTGCGCCCGGCCGTGCGCCAGGCTCACACCGGAGACGAGGGCGTCATCGACCGACTCGCCGTCCACGAGGTCGATCCCAGCCACCGGCTCGAGGTGCGTCGGGAGCGACGGCGGCGTCGAGCCCTCACGTTTGCCAGGCATGGCGCGGAGCCCCCTCGCTATCCCTCGGGCCCGCGCACGAGCGCCGCATCCAAACCGAGCAGCTCCACGGTGGTCGCGCCGTCGCGCAACGCAGAGAAGAAGCCGTCCTCCTTGGTCTCGCGGGCACGGCCCGCGGCCAGCACGTCCTCGACCGCCGCCGCCGGGACGAACGTCACGCCGTCCACATCCGCCACGACCCAGTCCCCCGCCGACACCTCGACGTCGCCGACCCGCACGGACCGGCCCACCGTGCCCGGCTTGTCCTTCGTCGCTCCGGTCAATGCGATGCCGGACGAGAACACCGGGAAGCCGTGCGCCTCGAGCGCCCGCACGTCGCGCACGCCACCGTCGAGCACCAGGCCAACCAGCCCCGCGGCCTCCGCGGCCGTCGTGAGCACCTCGCCCCAGTACCCGCGGTCGGCGACCTGGCCGACGTCGACCACCAGGACGCTGCCGCGGGGCGCCTTCGTCACCGCCACGTGGACGGCAAGGTTGTCCCCCGGCGTGCACCCGACCGGGTACGCCGGCGCCGCCACTGACGCGCCGGCCCAGGCCGGGCGGAGACGGCGGTGCGCGGCGCGCCCGCCCGACTCGCCCAGCGTCGCCGCGCCCAGCACGGCCAGCGCCCGGCCCAGGTCCTCGGGGCTCATGTCGGATTCGGCCACGTCGTTCCTCCTCGGTGCGGTGCAGCACGGCCCGGTGCGGTGTGCGGGGTCGCCGACGTGCATTGGAGCACCCGGCAACGGCTGCGCACCAGCCGTACACTCCGCTGGCGATGGCCGACTCGATGCTGATCGTCACCCAGGTGGCCCCGTACGTCGACGGTCCCGCCGGCGTGCACGGCACCCTGGCCCAGGCCGCGACCGGCCTGTCCGAGCTCGCCGACCTGGCCGGCCTGTCCCCGACCGTCGTCGCCGACGTGCGCGACCTCTCGCCGCACCGGCTCGCCTCGGCCCGCGTCCTGGCGCTCTTCACCATCGGCGAGACCCCGTGGTCGGACGAGCAGAAGGCCGCCGCCTCCACGGCCTGGCGCGACGGACGCCTGCGCGTGCTCGGCGTGCACTCGGCGACCGACGCCAGCCACACGTGGCCCGAGTACGGGTCCATCCTCGGCGCCCGCTTCGACGGCCACCCCTGGACGCAGCAGTTCGCCATCGACGTGGTCGACGACACGCATCCCGCCACCGCCCACCTCGGCGAACAGTGGGACTGGCGCGACGAGGTCTACCTCTTCAAGGACCTGCGCCCCGACGCCCGCGTCCTCCTGCGCCTGGCCGACGGCCAGGTCGACCTCTCGGTCCCGGAGGGCCGGGTCCCCGAGTGCGGGTTCCCGCTCGCCTGGTGCATCGAGGACGGGGCGGCGCGCAGCTTCTACAGCGCGCTCGGGCACTTCCCCCTGGCCTGGGAGCTGCCGGTGTACCTGCGCCATCTGGCGGGCGGGCTCGCTTGGCTGACCGAGGGCGACGGGCGCGCCGAGCGCGCCTAACCTGACGCCCATGTCAGGGTCATCGGGGGGACCGAACGGCGGCCCGCTTCCCGACGTGATGTCCGCCGCGGTGTACCAGTCGCCGGGGGTGGTCACGGTCGAGGAGCGTCCCGTGCCGCGGCCGGACGCCGACCAGGTCGTCGTGCGCGTGCACTCGTGCGGCATCTGTGGGTCCGACATCCACCAGCTGCGCGACGGATGGGGACTGCCCCAGGGCGTGGTCGCCGGACACGAGTGGAGCGGGACCATCGCCGCGGTGGGCGACGGCGTGACGAACTGGTCGGTGGGCGAGCTCGTCGTGGGCGGTTCGTCACCAAAGTGCGGCACGTGCCGGCGCTGCCGGGAGGGCAAGCCGTCGCAGTGCGAGAACCGCAACGACATGAGCACCGGCCAGCACAGCGACGGCGCCTTCGCCGAGTACATCGTGGCCCGCGCCGCCGGGGTCCTAAGGTTGCCTGTGGGCCTCGACCCTCGCCACGCCGCGCTGGCGGAACCGCTGTCGGTGGCCATGCACGGCATCACCCGCTCGGGCGTCGCCCCCGGTGACTCGGTGATGGTCTTCGGTGCGGGGCCGATCGGCACGCTGAGCATCGCCGCGCTGCGCGCCCTGGGGATCACGGACATCACGGCGGTCGAGCCCAACGAGGGGCGCCGCCGGCTCGCGGCCGCGCTCGGTGCCACCGCCGTCGTCGACCCGGGCGAGCTCGAGGTGTTCCCGTCCTGGGAGCCCGAGCGCCAGGCGGCGCGTGCGGCGCACGTCGTCCTCGAGTGCTCGGGCCACCGGGCCGCCATCGAGACGGCGTTCTGCCAGGTCCGGCGCGGCGGCATCCTCGTCATGGTCGGCGCCGGCATCGACCACCCGACCTTCGACATCAACCGCATGATCCTGAACGAGCTCACCGTGACGGGGTCGTTCGTCTACGACCTCGGTGGCTTCGAACGCGCCCTCGAGATGCTGGCGTCCGACGGGTTCCCCGCCGAGCTGCTGATCGAGCCC
>DATDIE010000240.1:0-7624 GCA_036521235.1 Acidimicrobiales bacterium
AACCTCGCACAGAAAGGAATGGTACGCCCGTCCGTGGGATCTGGCGTGGGATTCTTCCGGGGGCAGCAGAAGGGCCACTCGCTAGGAGCGGCCCTGACCTGCACTTTCTTTGGTGGCGGGGGGAGGATTTGAACCTCCGACCTTCGGGTTATGAGCCCGACGAGCTACCAGACTGCTCCACCCCGCGGCGAAGAAGGCATCTTATCGGCCGCCGGGTGCCCTCGCCGCCCGGGACCGGAAGGGAAGGCCTACAGCGTCTGCGCCGTCGGCGGAGGGGGCGGGGGCGACGCGGGGTCCGCCGCCTTGGGCGGAGGGGTCGGGGGCGACGCGGGGTCCGCCGCCTTGGGCGGCGGGGGGGGGGCCGGCGCACCGGCGTCGCCGTCGGCCGGTGCCGCCGTCGGGGCGGCCGCGGCGGACTCCGGCGCCAGCGTGATCGGGCCGTGCTCGGACTCGTACTCGCCGAGGGCGGTGACCAGGTGGTCGATGTCGCCGTCCGTCGTCGGGGTCGCCCGGCCCGTCTTCGTCGCGTAGAAGGCCGCGCCCAGGTCGCGGAGCATCCCCTCGGCCGTCTTCTTGGCCTGCGCCTCGTCGATCTTCGCCTGGCCCTTCGCCGCCGCGTCCTTCGCCATCTCGGTCGCCGCGGTCGCCTGTGCCTTGACCTTGTCGAGCAGTCCCATCGGAAGCCTTCCTTTCATCGCCCCTCTGGCTCCTGACCATCATGGGACCGCCGGCCCCGGCCCGCAACCGCACTGGCGCCGGCCGGTCACGCGGCGGGCACGGAGCGGCCCTAGCGGCCCCCGTCCGACACGCCGGCCGCCGACGCCACCGTCGTCGACGTAGTCGACCTGCTCCCCGGTTCCGTGCTCGTCGGCGTCGTGGTCGTCGTCGTGGACGCCACCGTGGTCGAGGTGGTGCTCGTCCCTCCGGTGCTCGCCTTCTTCGTCGTCGTCTTGCCCGGCTTCGGCTTCGGGGGCGCCGTCGTCGTGGTCGTCGTCGGCGTGCCCGTCGTCGTGGGGAGCACGGCCTGGGCCGAGGCGATCGCCTGCTGCATCATCTTGATGTCCTGCTGGTACTGGGACAGGTTCCCCTGGGCCAGCGCGTTCTGCGCGTTGGTGTAGTCCGTCTGGGCCTGGTTCAGGATGTTCGAGACCGCGGCCGGCACCGTGCCGGTGCCCGAACCACTGGTCGACGTCGGCAGCGCGACGTTGGTGATGTCGCTGAGCACAGACGTGAGCGACGTGTCGATCTTCACCGTCTTGCCGAGCACGGCGACCACGTACTCGAGCTGCGGTTGGGGGTTGGTGGTCGCCGCCACGTAGAGCGGCCGGAGGTACACCATCGAGTTGGCGATCGGCACCATCAGCGTCTCCCCCAGCAGGACCTCCGACTGGTGCTGGTCCAGCAACGTGATGTCGGACGACACCGTGTTGTTCGCCGAGATCTCCGCGTCGGCGTTGGCCGGGCCGATCGTGCCCTGGGGCGTCTGGTACAGCGTGAGCCGGCCGTAGTGCCCCGGATCGGACTGCCCCACCATGAACGCCGTGAGGTTGAAGTTCTGGGTGTTGCTCGACAGGGACGACTGCGCCGCCGGGACGAAGCCGTTGGTGATCGTGAAGATCTGGTCCTGGGGCGGCGTGTTGGGCAACGAGTACACCTGGTACTGCGGCGCCATGCGCGCCGGTGTCGTGGACAGCAGCTGGCCCTGGCTGTTGTACGTGTTCTCGGCCAGCAGCGCCTGGGATTGTGGTCCCGCGCCCGCGGTCGGCGAGAGCTGCCAGGCGCTGCTCGCCGAGTAGAACGCCGCCGGGTTCGTCAGGTGGTAACGCCCGTAGATGGCCGACTGGATCGAGAAGATGTCCTCGGGGTAGCGCAGGTGCGCCTTCAGCTGCGGGGACATGGACTTGACCGGCACGAACATGTGCGGGAACGCCGCCGAGTACGCCTGCAGGATCGGGTCGGCCGGGTCGATGTCGTAGAAGGTCATCTTCCCCGAATAGGCGTCGATGACGACCTTGACCGAGTTGCGCACGTAGTTGTAGCTGCCGGGCAACGTGCTCCCGACGGCCACCTGCTGCGAGTTCGCGTTCTGCGAGTACGGGTAGTTGGACGTCGTCGTGTACCCGTCGACGATCCAGTCGATGTGGCCGTCGTTGATCACCGCGTAGGGGTCGTGGTCGAAGCTGAGGAAGGGCGCCGCCTTCTGTGCCATGGCCACCGGGTCGCGCACGAACATGATCCGTGACTTGTCGGTGATCTGGCTCGAGATCAAGAGGTTGAAGTCCCCGAGCCGCAGGGCGAACATCGCCCGCGTGAACAGCGACGAGAGCTGGACGCCGCCGTTGCCCTTGTAGTGGCTCTCGACGTTGTTCCCGTTCGCCTGCTGGTAGTCGACTTCAGGCTGCTTGGTGTTGGCGATCACGTAGCCCGACTCGCCCAGCCCGAAATAGACGCCGCTGTAGGGCTGTTTGATGTTCGGTAGGCCCATGGACGAGCTGGGAGGCACGCCACCCACCCCGAAGACGGGGTTGTTGTTGCTCGTCTGGTTGGCCAGCGCGATGGCCGCGCCGTTGCCGTGCGTGTACTGGAGGTGGCTGTTGACCCACGTCTGGGACACCAGCCCCGTCGGCGAGATCTCGCGCACGCCGACGAGCACGGGCGTGAAGCCGCCCCCCAGTGAGTAGCGGTCGACGCCCAACGAGGCGAACGTGTAGTACGACTTGATGCCCTGGAGGCGCTGGAACGTCTGCAGCGAGATCGAGGGGTCGGGGTCCCACTGGCGGATGTTGTTGATGGTCGGCGTGTTGAGCACCGCCTGGCTCGGGCTGATGGTCGTCGACGCCGCGAACTGTTTGACCTTGACGCCGTTGAGGTTGTACGCCGCCCTCGTCGCCGTGATGTTCCGCTGGATGTACGGGGCCTCGAGCGAGCTCTGCGCGGGGTTCACCTTCAGCGCCTGCAGCAGCGCCGGGTAGATGATGCCGACCACGAGGGCGACGAAGGCCCAGATGCCGACCGCCAGCACGGGCAGCGTCCAGCCCTGGCGCCGGATGTTGAAGAGCAGGATCCCCGCCGCGAAGATCGACACGTAGACCAGCAACAGCTCGGCCGGCAGCCGCGCGTGCACGTCGGTGTAACCCGCGCCGTTCACGTAGCCGTCCGACGCGTTGACGAGCGACCACCGCTGCAGCACGTAGCCCGCCGCCTTGTCGAGGGCGATCAGCGCCAAGAGCACCGAGATGTGCGCCTTCACCGGTGGCCGCACCCGCGGGATCCCCCGTTGCGGCTGGATCCCGCCGTTGAGGTAGTGGAAGATCAGCGTGACGGCGAGCGTCACGATCAGGATGGCGAGCGTCCAGTCGACGCAGAAGATCAGGAACGGCAGCTTGAAGACGTAGAAGCCGACGTCCTTGTGGAACTGCGGGTCGGTGAAGCCGAAGTTGCCGCCGTGGCGGAACAGGATCCAGTTGTTCCACTGGCTGATCGTCCCCGACGCGCCGATGAGCGCCAGGACGATGGCGATGGCGACGTAGATCCGGCCCGAATACGGCCGCACGTAGTGCTGGTAGCGGCGCACCAGCTCGTCCTCCTGGGCGAGCACGACGTCGTGGCCGGCGATGCGGTCGCACACCACGAGGTTCACCCAGAGCACGGCGAAGAAGATGGCGCCGAACGCCCCGAACAGCCCCAGCTTGATCACGAGCAGCGTCGAGAAGACGTCGTGGAAATCGACCGAGGAGAACCAGAGGCTGTCGGTGTAGATGTTCGCCAGCGACCGCAGCGACACCAGCAGGACGATGAGGAGGACGACGAAGCCGACGATCCACCAGCGGGCGCGGTGACGCCGACGCGGCGATGGGTCGGCGGGGAGGTCGCTGGGGATGCGCACGGAGTGGGAGCCTAACGTCCGCTACTCAGGGGCTAACGGCACCGCGTGCCGTCTGAGCAGCCGAAAGAGTCCAGGTCAGTCGCTCGCTGGCGCCACGAGGCAGCGGCAGCCCGAATGCGCCGGGGGGTGGGCGTGCCCCGTCGGGAACGCCTCGGTCGCGCTCACCGCTCCGGCCAGCGCGTTGTCCTCGCAGTCCGAGCACCCGGTGGCGGACGTCACCACCCACCGCAATTTGCGGTCGTCGCCCGCCGCCACGACGCCCGCCGAGAATGCCTGCGTGGCGTAGTCACCGGCCACGCGTTCGACGCGCTCGCCCCGCCATTCGCGGTACGCCCCGCTCACCCGGTCGCCGATGTCGCCGCCGCCGTCTCGGATCTGGCGCCGCAGCATCGTGACGAGCACGTGGGCCAGCCCCGTCGACGACTGCTCCACCGTGCCGTCGTCGGGGACGCCCGACCCCGCGCCGCCGAACGCCGCGCCGGCGGCGAACGCCTCGCGCAACTGCCCGCGCACGGCCGACTCGAAGACCGCCAGGTGCTCGCCCTCGGGGCCGAGCAACTCGTCGCCGCTCAACGACGGCGCGCTGCGGATGCGATCGAGCAGCCGGTTCTGGTCGTCGCCCAGCGCCCGCTTGACCGTGCGGCTCAGCACCATCGCCACCGGGCCGAGCAGCTCGTCACGCCGTGCGATCAGCACGTCGTCCGGCCCCGGCGCGACGGCGTCCTCCTCGGCCTCGATCACGACGACCGGCAGCGCCTGCGTCGCCTCGGGCTCTGCGACGACCACCAACGGCATCGCCTGCGTCGCGTCGGGCTCCTGCTCGGCCGTGATCACCGGCAGTGCCTGCGTCGCCGCTTCGGGGATCCCCTCGCCGGCGTCGTCGGGCCGCGGCGACTCTGCCGCGCCCGCCCGGATGCGGGCGAAGAGCTCGTCGACCGAGGGGGCGCCGTCCTCCCCGTCCACGTCGTCGAGCCCCCCTCCCTCCGCCACGTCGCCGCCCGCGGCCTCCTCGACCTCGACGTCGACCTCGATCACCCGGACCCTGGGAGCCGGCCCCGCTTCGGGCGCGTCGCCGATCACCTCGAGGGCCTCTTCGTCGTGCGGCCCTTCGGGCCCGCCATGGAGGCGGTACTGCTCGGCGACGGCCACCGCGGCGGCCCGCGCCTCTTCGTCGGTCCGGTCCAGCTGCGAGAGGATGGTGTCCACCCGGTCGCGCACGCCGTGCACCGACGCCGCCATCTCGTCGCGCGCCGCGCGCAGCTGCTCGATCTGAATGCCCAGCGCGCGCCGCCGCGCCGCCAGGTCGGCCAGCACGCGTCGGCGCGCCTCTTGCACCTGCTCGAGCAGTGCCCGTCCTTCGTTCTTCGCCTGCTCGATCACCGCCTCGCCCTCCGCCACCGCGTCGGAGAGGATGCGCTCGCTCTCCACCCGCGCCTCCTGCTCCGCATTGGCCACGATGATCTCGACCTCCGCGACCCGCTCGGCCGCTGCGGATTCGGTGAGCGTCTGGAGCTCGTCCACCTGGCTGTGCGTCTCGCGCACCAAGGTGGCGGCGCCCTCCTGCGCCTGGGCCACGATCTTCGCCGCCTCTTCGTGGGCGTGGCGCAGGATCTGCGCACTGTGCTGGCCCAGGGAGGCCGTCAGCGTGGACTCGTCGATCACCGGGTGCGCCGCCCGCTCTTCGGCCTCGGCCAGGGCGGCCCGCAGCTCCTGCTCCCGCTCCTCGAGCGCCTCGATGCTCCGGGAGACCGACTGCAGGTAGGACCGCACCTCGTCGCTGTCGAAGCCCCGCCGCACCACCGCAAACGAGCGGCTCGCGATGTCCCCCGTCGCCAGGCGGGCGGAGGAGATGGGGGGACGCACGTCGGCCATGGGCAAAAGCCTACGGCGCCGCCTGGACCGGCACCGAAGGGGTGCTGGGCACGCGGCCTCCCAGGCGCTCCAGGATGCGCAGCACCTGGCTGACGTTCCGCACCCCGTAGACGTGCAGCTGGGGGGTGGCCTTGGATTTCGCGGCCGCCAGGTTGCCGTCGCCGAGCGGCACGAAGAAGACGGAGGCGCCGGCGTTCTCGACGGCGATCGTCTTCTCGGCCACCCCGCCCACGGCCGAGACGTTGCCGTGCTGGTCGATCTCGCCGGTGGCGGCCACGATCCGGTTCCCGGTCAGGCGGCCGCTCGTCAGCTTGTCCATGATCCCCAACGTCATGGGCAGGCCCGCCGAGGGGCCACCGATGTTCTGGGTGTGCACCGTGACGGCGATCGGGAAGTCCCAGTTCTGCTGGGTCTCGGGCTGGATGCCCAGGACCACGGACTGCTTGAAGGGCGTGCCGCATCCCGTGACGACGGAACCCTTCGGCGCCGCCGCCAGCGTGATCGGCTTCTGCACCACCGGACCGGCGACGAAGTCCCCGACGTCGTTGATCGAGGAGTCCTCCACGCTCAGCGTCACCGTCGTCCCCGGCGTGTAGCCGTGCAGCGCTTCGATCAGCCCGCACACCGTCGTCGCCGGCGTGCCGTTGACCGCGGTGATCACCTGCGCCACCTTCAGCGTCTTGGCCGCCGGCGACCCGGGCTCGGTCCCGAAGACGAGCGTCCCCACGTTGGTCGAGGTCACCTTGTAGCCGAGGTGGGAGAGCGCGGTCGCCGTGGCGTACGACTGGGCCTGTGCCATCTCCAGGTAGCCCTGGTCGAGGTACTCGGTCTGGTTCGTCGAGGGGCCCAGCAGGGTCTGGCTCGAGTAGATCTCGTCGTTCGAGTCGAAGAAGCGGTACTGCAGGTAGTTGAGCGCGTTGAGCTGCGACACGAAGACGTCGGTCAGCAGGATCTGGCCGGTGACGGGATGGCTGTACTGCGCCGGCACCTCGATGTACTGCGACACCGGCGTCGCGTTCCCCGGCGTGATCACGTAGTAGTTGACGTTGATCTGCGCCGCGATGATGCCGGCCAGGATGACCAGCGCCACGAAGGCCCCGACGACGTAGGGCCACCGGCGCCCCCGGCGCCTCGTGCTTCCGGTGGTGGGGAGGTCCCAGTGCGCGTCCGCGTCGACGCGGGGCGCCGCCCCGTGCGGAGGTGGGGGCGGTGCCAGGGGCGGGGTCGTCGCAGGACCCCCGTCGGCGGTCGCGTCAGGGTCGGACATACTCGGAGTCGGTGAGCGACGATGTTGCCACGGATGCAGCCCGCGACCGCCGCGCCGTCGCCCGGCGCCGGCGGGTGGCCCTGGCCGGCCACCGGGGCGACGTGGACGGGGCCCGCTCGGGGCTGGCCGATCGCGAGCCGGACGTCCGCGCCGCCGCGCTCGGCGCCCTGGCCCGCCTGGGCGAGCTCACCACGCCCGAGGTCCTCGCCGCCCTCGCCGACGAGGATCCCGCCGTGCGGCGGCGCGCCGTCGACACCGCCCTCGCGGTCCGGGGGAAGGGCTCTCGCTCGGCCCTGCCGGAGGCCGTCACCGGGGCCCTGGCCGACCCGGACCCGCTCGTGACGGTCGGCGCCGCCTGGTTCGTCGGCGAGCGGCGCCGCAGCGCCGCCGTCCCGGCGCTCGTCACGCTGGCGACCGGGCACGCCGACACGCGGTGCCGCGAGGCGGCGGTCGCCGCGCTCGGCGCCGTCGGCGACCCGGCCGGTCTCGACGCCGTGCTCGCCGCGCTCGAGGACAAGCCCACGGTGCGCCGGCGTGCCACCGTCGCCTTGGCCGGGTTCGACGACCCCCGCGTCGAGCCTGCATTGCGCCGGGCGGCG
>DATDIE010000241.1:0-9799 GCA_036521235.1 Acidimicrobiales bacterium
GATTTAGTTAGATTGATCTAACTAAATCCAGTCGAGGCAAAGGGGTGGCATGGCTGACATGGCACACGACCTGGTGATCCGGGGCGGCCACGTGGCCGACGGGCGGGGCGGGGAGCCGGTGGCGGCCGACGTCGCCGTCGACGGCACCACGATCACCGCGGTGGGGAAAGTCGGCGGCCGAGGGCGCGAGGAGATCGAAGCAGCGGGGATGCTGGTGACGCCCGGCTTCGTCGACATCCACACGCACTACGACGGCCAGGCCACGTGGGACTCGTGCCTGGCCCCCTCGAGTTGGCACGGCGTCACCACGGCCGTGATGGGCAACTGCGGCGTGGGGTTCGCGCCGGTCCGGCCGGACGCGCACGATCAGCTCATCTCGTTGATGGAAGGCGTGGAGGACATCCCCGGCGCGGTGCTGCACGAGGGCATCGAGTGGACGTGGGAGAGCTTCGGCGAATACCTCGACGCGGTCGAGCGCCGGCCGCACGACATCGACCTGTGCGCGCAGCTCCCCCACGGCGCGCTGCGCCTCTATGTCATGGGCGACCGGGCGGCCCGCCTGGAGGATGCGACGCCGCACGACGCGGCCGCCATGCGGCAACTGGCGGCCGAGGCGATGCGGGACGGCGCGGTGGGGTTCACGACGTCGCGGACGCTGAACCACAAGACGGCGACCGGTGACCCGACGCCGTCGCTGCGGGCCCGCGTCGACGAGCTCGAGGCGATCGCCGCGGGCGTGGCCGACGCCGGGCACGGGGTGATCGAGTTGATCTCCGACTTCTTCCCCGACGCCGACGGCGAGTTCGAGCTCGTGCGCTCGATCGTCGCCACGTCGGGCCGTCCGCTGTCGCTCTCGCTGGCGCAGAGCCACCGCCAGCCCGAGGCGTGGCGGGAGTTGCTGACGCGGATCGAGGAGTCGGTGGCCGAGGGGCTGCCGATCCGCGCCCAGGTGGCGCCACGCCCGGTCGGATTGCTCGTCGGGCTGCAGTCGTCGTACCACCCGTTCCTCATGCTCCCGGCGTGGCGCGACGTGGCCGGGTTGCCCGTGGCCGAGCAGGCGCGGGCGCTGCGCGACCCGTCGTTCCGCGACCGGCTGCTGGCCGAGATGCCCGAGGACGACCGAGCGGGCGGGCGGCGCACGGGGCGGCGGCGCCTCATCAACTACGCCAACCTCTACGTGCTCGGTGCGGTGCCCGACTACGAGCCGGCCGCGGAGGCGAGCGTGGAGCGCATGGCGGCGGCGCGTGACGTCGACCCCGCGGCCTTGACGCTCGACCTGCTGGCCGAGAACGACGGGCGCAACTTCTTGTACTCGCCCTTCTCCAACTTCGCCGACGGGAATCTCGACGCGTGCGGGGCGATGCTCGCCCACCCCGACACGCTGTTCGGCCTGGGCGACGGCGGCGCGCACGTCGGCCTCATCGCCGACGCCAGCTTCCCGACCTACTTCCTCTCGCACTGGGCGCGCGACCGGGCGCACGGGCGGATGCCGGTGGGCCGCGTGATCGAGCGGCTGACGATGAACAACGCGCGGGCGGTGGGGTTGACCGACCGCGGCGTCGTGGCCGGGGGGATGAAGGCCGACCTCAACGTCATCGACTTCGACCACCTGAGCTGCGAGGCGCCGGTGATGGCGTACGACTTGCCGGCCGGCGGCAAGCGGCTGCTGCAGGGGGCCCGCGGGTATCGAGCCACGGTGGTGGACGGACAGATCACGTATCGAGACGGGGTGCACACGGGTGCGCTGCCCGGGCGCCTCGTGCGCGGCGGGCGCGGCCGGGAGGTGACGGCGGCATGAGCGGCGAGACCCGAGAGCCTCGAGAGCTGGAGCCGGCGGCGGAGTGGCGCGCCGCCGACGTGGCGGACCCGGCGGCCTGGACCCTGCGGCTCGAGCCGGACGACCACGCCGAGCTCGACGCCGCGTTGGCCACGGCGAAGGCGAAGAGCACCAACCCGCTCGAGATCGCCAAGGACGACTTCCCTCTCGAGGGAGGGCTGGCCGAGAAATTGGAGGGCGTCGTCGACGTCCTGTTGGGCGGGCGCGGGTTCGTGAGCATCTCCGCCCTCGACGCCGAGCGCTACAGCGACGACGACCTCACGCTCCTCTATTGGGGGATCGGGCTGCACCTGGGTGAGCCGTGGGCCCAGAACAAGCACGGCCACGTGCTGGGTGACGTGACCGACCAGGGCAAGACGATCGACGACCCGACCGTGCGCGGCAACGAGCTGGGTGGCATCGCGCTCGACTACCACACCGACGGCTCCGATCTCGTGGGGCTCCTGTGCCTGCGCACGGCACGCACCGGCGGCCTGTCCTGCGTGGCCAACGCGGTGGCGATCCACAACGAGATGGTGCGCTCGTGCCCCGAGCTGGTCGCCGAGCTCTACGAGCCCCTCCCCTACGACGCCCGCGGCGAGCAGGCGAAGGGCACCAGCGCGTTCTACGCCATCCCCGCCTTCACCGAGCACGCGGGGCGGCTCTTCGTGCGCTTCATCCCCCAGTACATCCTCGCCTCACAGCGCCACCCGGACGCGCCCCGCCTCAGCGACCGGGCGCGCGCCGCCATCGCCAAGGCGTCGGAGCTGGCCAACGATCCCGACTTCAACGTCTACATGGACCTGCAGCCGGGACAGATGCAATTCATCAACAACTACCACGTGCTCCACGGGCGAACCGCGTACGAGGACGACGTGGCGCACGGCTACAAGCGCCATCTCAAGCGGCTGTGGCTGGCGACCTACGCCCTGACCGACCGGCCGAAGTACTTCGCCGCGTTGGGCCGCACGCACTGGGAGGCCAAGCGTTCCGTGAGCTCGCTGCCCGCCGTCGAGCGGGTCCCGTCGGCCTCGTAGGCCCGACGAGCGGCCGAGCAAACGGCCGGCCTCAGGAGGGTTGCGGGCCCCACAGTTCAGGTGACGACGCCCAGCCTGGCGCGTGGGTACCCTTGCGCCACACGATCGCTTCGAGCACGGTGCTTTGTTCGAAGTCGGAGATCGGAAAACACCACCTTCGGTGGAGGAAGTCGCGACAGAAGATCGCTCCGGCTAACATTTCCGGAGCGTTGATCGAGTCGAGCCACGCGTGGGCCAGCTTCTCGTCGACGGGTTGGCCTTGCACGACCTCTGTCTCGGCACCACGCGCGGGGACGTCGACCGGATTGGACAGGATCCACGCGGGCGCCGCTCGCCGATAGATGTATCGAGCACCCAGCGCCGGGCTCCCCCCCGCGTTGGAGAGGTAGATGCCATGGGCGTGCCCCAGGCACGAGGAGCATGAGTCCGGCCGAGGCTCAACGGGGAGCCGGCCGTACCCGGTCCCAGTCAACTCTGGTCTCCACGTCAGCTCGCGGCCGACGACGACCTGCCTGACACCACTCCCCGACTCCCGATGGACCCGGCCCACGTGCCGAACAAGATGGGTCCGACCACCCAGTGCCAGCCGACCCCTGCGCCTATTGGAAACGGTGTCTGGAACTTCAACGTCTCCCGCTGCAATTCGATTCATGCTCCCCCCTTGAGCCGGTCGTCCTACGTCCTACGTCCTGCGTCCTGCGTCCTGCGTCGGTCTGCCCGTTCCGATGACCCAGAGCTCGAAACCACCGCTAGTGAGTCGCGGCGGCCCCAACGCACGAGAGAACACGTCCCCCACCCTGGCGGCATTGGTCGCAGAGAGGTCCACCAGGACGGCGTCCACGTGTTGGCGGACCACGTATTCCTTGGCCTCGGCCGACATGACGACGTGCGGGGGCGGCTTGGGGTAGTTGGATGACGCGCCGGTCTCCTCGGCAGCGAAGTACTCCTGTACCGCGTAGGGGTGGAGGAGCGGTGCCTGATAGCCGGGCTGGCCGTTGTGCTGGGGCACCATGGCGTATACCCCGGACAGCCGGAACGGAAAGCCGGCCTGCGCCTGCCACAACATTGCACTGTCGTCAGCAATGAGGGGGTACGGGTAGGTGAGGACAAGCGGATCGCCGGCGGGTAGAGCCCCCACGACCGCCGACGGCAACCCCTGGGCAGATTGCGTCGAGACGGGCCAGGCCGGCAGCCACGTGATCACGACCACCACAAGCACGGCGGCCAACGCCTTGTGGGCGCGTCGGTTCGCCGACTGCGGCGCTCCCACCAGCTCCGGCCCGTCCACGCCGCGCCGATGGATGCTGTCCAGCCCGAAGGCCAGCACGCCCGCCACGCACGCGGCGGTGGCCACGGCAAAGCGCACAGGGATGATGTCGGCCAGCATCGGAAGCTTGCTGAGCATCAGGAACGGAAAGGGCACGTTCTTCCCGTTCACGACGGCGTAGCTGCCAAAGGACAACACCGCAGCGATCACTCCCAGGGCCGCCACCAAGCGGACTCGGAGAGACCGACGGCACACCCACAGGAGCACGGCCACCACGGCCAGGACCCCCCACCCCAGATACGCACCTTCGAGGAGAAACGAGTCGTGGTAGAGGTTCGCGCCCGTTGCGCCCAGCACCGGGTGGACCAGCTGGCGGGGGGTCGGCGCCACGAAGTCCCCGAGGTGTGCGTTGTACAAGGGGCCCTGGGGCCATACCGGTCCGGTGTAGTGGTGAGGGCCGGCGAACCCGAACCAGACCGGGTACGCCAGCAGGACCAGCGAAACGCCGACGGCGACGCCGATTCCCCTGATCGCCGGCCCCACGACCGCACGCAACTCGTCGGGCTTCGTCTGCGCCCAGTAAACGCCGGTGATCAGCAGCCCGAAGATGCTCATGAGCGCGGTCAACGCCAGGATCTCCGAGGAGATGAAGTACTGCGCTGTGACCAAGCCGCCCAGCGCCGCCCCCCAGCGCAGAGGGTGACGGGGCCTTCGGAAGAGCTCGACCACCGCCGCCACGATCAGGGGAACCAGGGGGAGGAACACCAGGTTCAGGTGCTGGCCGCCCTCATTGACCATGTAGGGAGAGAAACCGAAGGCCAGCCCACCGAGCGCTGCTGCAGGCGCCCAGATCTTCCATCGGCGCAGAACCAGGTACCCAGACGCGGCGGACAACGGCATGGCAAGCGCGAACAAGACGTTCACACTCACGACCGGGCCGGCAAGCAGGGTGAGGGGCGCAAAGAGCACTCCGAGCAGCGGCATGGAAGTCAGCTGGGCGGTGTTCACCCCATAGGGGACGTTCGCCACAAAACTGAAGAAGGGGTTGTGTCCTGTGGCCAGTGCATGAGCCGTCCACCCGAAGAACCACACCATCTGAGACGGGTCGCCGTAGGTCTGGGAGACGAGCCGCCCGGAGCTATCCGAGAGCACTGGCCAGTACGCGATCACGCCGAGCGCGACGTAGACCGCGATGACGGCCGCCGAGAACCTGTGTCGACGAAGCCACCCGGGTCCCGAGAGCGTTGGCTCGGGCTCGCGGCTGACCGAGGGCAGCGCCGGAAGGGGGACCTCGCCCTCCTTCAAGTCCAGCTGGACGCCGTGATCGGTGAGGACCGCCGGCGTCATCGCGATGCGCAGAAGCGAAACGCCCCCGGCACCCCCCTCAGGAACCTCCCCACTCCATCAGCTTCGGCCGAGTGAGAGGACATCACAAGAGGCGGCGTACAGCAGCAACCTGACTGCTACCGGTCGCTCGGTTGGGTCAGCTGAGCGACATCCTGTTTGGTCGCCCGCGCCGTCTGGCTCTAGGCCTTTTGGCCCATAGAGGGACTCGAAACGAATCCGGCGTTCAGCTCTTAGAACGCGATCGCCCGAACCAGCGCTTCCGCGCCCGCATCGCCATCGTGGCGTCGATGAAGTTGGAGGGCAACGCACCCTCGCGCAGGACGCGCACCGGCGTGACGGTCGCGTCCACCAGCGTCGGCAGCTGGCCGTCGCGACGTCCGCCGTCGACGACGAGCGCAACGTCTGCGGCGTCGAACGCGTGGGCCACCTCGGTCGCCTCGTTGAAGGTGAGCGGGACCGTCCGCCAGGGCCCGTGTTCCTTGCAGAGCCGGCGCATAGCGCGGCCGTCGGGCATGCCCACGGTCACGGCCCACCCACCGCGGTCGCCCTCGAGGGACTCGTGCAGCTCGCCTTCGTCAGCGAGCGCGGGCGCTTGTGCCGGCGCGTCACCGTTCGTGCCCTCGGCGTCATCCACCTCGCCGTCTGCCTCGGCCGGCTCGTCACCCGCTGCGTTCGTTCCGCCGGCGCTCGCGCGCGGCAAGAACACGTCCACCGGTCCCGGCCAGCAGCGGTGCAGAAGACTCTCGATCTCGTCGCTCCACCCTGAGGTCAAGCCCCGCACGTCGTCGAGGTGACCCACGGCGTAGTGCGGGCCGTCGGGGTCGGCCGCCAACGCTTCGAGTCGGGCCTCGCCCCCGGTGCCGACGCGCACGGCGAGGCAGTAGCCGCCGACCCCCGGCACGGCGACGACCGCGCCGTCGGCCAACGCGGTGCCGATCTCGGCGTCGGATGTCCCGACCAAAGGCGGGCTCGCGGCGTCGGCCTCGTCGAACGCCGGGAGCGGCCCGGGGCGATTTGAGATGCGGGGCACGCCTGCCGACCCGCTGCGATGGCCGCCGGCACCGGACTCCGCCAGGTCGGCCAGGCCCGCGTCGTCCCAACCAGACCTCTCGCGCGCCTCAGCGGCCCCAGGGGTCTCGTGCGGCTCGTGTGCCTCGGCCGCGCCGTGTTCCTCGGGCGCGTCAGCCGACTCAGCCTCACCGCTTCCAGCTGCGTCCTCGTACTCCCCCATTAGTCCTCTTCTCTACTCGCTGCGCCGGGCGACCAACGCGCGCGGCCGCCGGGCCAGGTCCAGCTCCACTCCGGTTTCGTCGTAGCCCAACGCCCGGGCCATGGCCGAAGCGGCCTCCGCCTGGTGCGGAGCCAGCTCCACGACGACGACGCCGGGTCGCCGCAACCACGTGAGCGATTGGCGCAGGACAGCCTCGACGTCGGCCAGGCCGGGCGTGCCGTCGCCCGCCGCACCCGCCACCAGCGCAGCCCGGGGCTCGCGCCGCACCTCGGGGTCCAGGCCGGCCCACTCGTCCTCGCTGACGTACGGCGGGTTCGAGACGATGAGATCGACGCCGCCCCGCAGCCGCTCGGGCAGCGGCTCGAGCCAGCTGCCCTTGGCCAAGGTGACGATCGGCACCGGCGCCGCGCCACCCTGAGAACCCTCGACCACCGCGTCGATATTCGTCCCAGCGACCTCCAAGGCGTCGCTGCTGGCGTCCGTCGCCCACACCTCACTGACCAACAACGACCCGAGCTCGGTGGCCAGCGCCAGCGCGATCGCCCCCGACCCGGTGCCGGCGTCGACCACCACCAGCCCCCCTCGACCTCGATCCCGACCAGCGGCCAGGCGCCGCGCCTCGGCCAGTGCCACCTCGACGACTTGCTCCGTCTCGGGCCGCGGGATCAGCACCCGCGCATCGACGTTCAGGTCCAGACCGCGGAACGCCCAGTGCCCGAAGATGTACTGCAACGGCTCCCCGGCCGCCCGAAGGGCAGCCATGGTGCGCGCCGCGGCGACCGCGCCCACGTCCAACGATCCCTCCACAGAGTCGACCGACTCGACCCCGAACACCTCGTCGACGATGAAACGCGCCTCGTGGGGCGCCACCACCTCGGACAGTTCCGCCATCAGCTCACGCCGGCTCGGTCCCAGCCCGACGGCCGGCGGCGCAGCCCCTGACACAGGCTCGCTCGCCCACGTCGGCACCGCCGCCGCGCGCGGCGTCACGCGCCCTCCGCCTCCTCGCCGGCTAGCTGGCGCGCCCGCTTGTCCGCCATGAGGGCGTCCGTGAGCTCGGTCAGGTCGCCCGCCAACACCTGGTCGAGCTTGTACAACGTGAGGTTGATCCGGTGGTCGGTGACCCGGTTCTCCTTGTAGTTGTACGTCCGGATCTTGTCGGTGCGGCTGCCGGCGCCGACCTGGCCCCGCCGTTGGGCGGACATCGCCGCCTCCTGGCGGTCCTGCTCCGCCTTCAACAGGCGCGCCCGCAGGACGACCATCGCCTTGGCCCGGTTCTGAATCTGCGATTTCTCGTCCTGCATCGCCACGACCGTCCCGGTCGGGAGGTGCGTGATGCGCACCGCGGAGTCCGTCGTGTTGACGGACTGCCCGCCGGGGCCGGTCGAGCGGTAGACGTCGATCTTGAGGTCGTTGGGGTCGATATCGACCTCGACCTCCTCGGCCTCGGGTAGCACGGTGACCGTGGCGGTGGAGGTGTGGATGCGCCCCTTGGCCTCGGTGGCCGGCACGCGCTGCACGCGGTGCGTGCCGCCCTCGTGCTCCAGGCGGATGTAGGCGTCCGGGCCCTTGACGACGAAGACCGCTTCGTTGATGCCGTCCTTGTCCGATGCGTCCTCCGACAGGACCTCGACCTTCCACTTGTTCATCGCGGCGTAGCGCAGGTACATGTCGTAGAGGTTGCGCGCGAACAGGTTCGCCTCGTCGCCGCCGACGGCGCCACGGATCTCCATGATCACGTTGCGACCCTCGTTGGGGTCCTTCGGCAGCAGCAGCGTCTCCATGCGGGCGTCGAGCGCCTCGACCCGCGCCTCGGACTCCTCGACCTCCTGGCGCATCAGCTCGCGCTCATCGCCCGAGGCCTCGGTCAGCATCTCGCGGGCGGTCGCCACGTCCTCGCGGGCCGACGTCAGGTCGTGCCAGGTCTTGACGATCTCGCCGAGCTCCTTGTGGCGGCGCGACAGGTCGCGCAGCTTGTCGGAGTCCGAGAGCGTGGCCGGATCGGCCAGATCGGCCTCGACGGCGTTGAACTCCGCCTCGAGCGCGGCCATCCGGTCATCGATCATCGTGCTTCCAGGCTAGGGAGTGGTGCGGGCGCGACGTGACCAGAGGCCGAAACGACGGGATTTCGGGGCCAACGATCAGCTCGCCGCCGGCCTGAGTGACGCCGGCGGTCCGCCGGCGCCGCTGCCCAACCGAAGTCGGGACTCAGTCCTCGGTTGAGGTGGGCGCCTCGGCCGGCTTCGCCTTGGCCCGGCCCTTGCGCTCGCCGTAGCGGCGCTGGAACCTCTCGACCCGGCCACCGGAGTCGACCAGCTTCTGCTTGCCGGTGAAGAACGGGTGGCACTCGTTGCAGAGCTCGACGTGGAGGTCGGCCTTGGTGGAGTGCGTCGTGAAGGTGTTGCCACACGAGCACTTGACCGTCGCCTCGACGTAGTTGGGGTGGATGTCGGTCTTCATGGGTGTCTCCAGACTCGTGAGTCGGACCAGTGTACGGCGTGTGCCGCCCGGTCCTCCTCCACTAGGTAAAACGACGAGGGCAGGCCGGACATTCCCGGCCCTGCCGGGGCTGCCGGGGCCGCCGAACCCGCCGAACCCGCCGAAGCCGCCGGCTAGGCCCCCGGCCCCTTGGCGATCTCGGCCAGGAACTCGTCGTTGCTCGACGTGGTGCGGATCTTGTCCATCAGCAGCTCGAGCCCCGCCGCCTCCTTGCCGTCGGAGGCCAGGGCGTTCAGGACACGGCGCAGCTTCCAGACCTGCTGGAGCTGGCCCCGCTCGAACAGCAACTCCTCGTGGCGGGTGGAGCTGGCGTTGACGTCGATGGCCGGGTAGAGGCGGCGCTCCGAGAGCCGGCGGTCGAGCCGCAACTCCATGTTGCCGGTGCCCTTGAACTCCTCGAAGATGACCTCGTCCATCTTCGAGCCGGTCTCCACCAACGCGGAGGCCAAGATCGTCAGCGAGCCGCCTTCCTCGACGTTGCGCGCCGCACCGAAGAACTTCTTGGGCGGGTACAGCGCACCGGAGTCGACACCACCGGACATGATGCGGCCCGTCGCCGGCGCCGCCAGGTTGTACGCCCGGGCGAGCCTGGTGATCCCGTC
>DATDIE010000242.1:0-5661 GCA_036521235.1 Acidimicrobiales bacterium
GCGCCGGCGGTCCCCACGGGTCAGTTCAGCGCGCGTACGGTTGGACACGACATCCTCCTTGGTCGAGGTTGGAATCGGAAACCGAACCCTGACCGAGGGGGATGTCCGCGTTCAACCGCTACAAGGAGTTATTAGGGCGCCAGCCGGAACTGCGCCCGAGAAATCCCCCACGCGCCAGGCCGTTGGCGGATCGGGCCGATCTATCGGTGTGCGGCCGGCCGGTCGAGGCGCGGGCAGCGTTCGAGGGCGCCCTTTGGCTTGGTGAACATGCCGTTCGGACACAACGTGCTGTGCCAGTGGACGTCGAAAAGGTTGGCGCGGTTGACCATGGCGCCGTAGAGGAATGCCTCAGCCAGCTCGGCGCGCGAGAGGTTGGCGCCGATCATATTGGCGAAGGTGAGCTTGGCTCCGGTGAGGTTCGCGTCGGAAAGGTCCGCGCCGGAGAGGTCGGCGTACGTGAGATCGGCGCCGGAGAGGTTCGCGAAGGAGAGTTTTGCGTTGGAGAGGTTCGCGCGGGTCAGGTTCGCACCAGGGCAGTCAGTGTGGTGCTCTTTGGTCGGGCTCTCCACCACCGCGCAACCGCTGACATGACGAGTGGACGAGGGTCCTGCCAGAGCAGCACCCGGAACGATCACCGCACCTATCGACGCCACTGCGGCAACCGCCAGAACGTGCCGTGCGAACCCTTTAGGAATCATGTGTGGCTCCCCGCCCTCATGTCCATGCTCCCACAGAGACGAGCCGTACCCCGGTCGGCCCAAACGCTTTCAAGCGTTCTCTTTCAAGGGCCCGGAGCGATCTGCGTCGGCCCGGTGTCTTCCCCGAAGTCAGGCCGTGTTGACGAGCTGGTGTGCCGCCATGTCCAGGTACGCCCGTAGCTCCTCGGCGTCGGCGTCGCCGATCCGGCCCTCGGCGCGGAGGCCGGACAGCGCGCCTTCCATGTGGCGCAGCCAGGCGTCACGCTCGGCGGGCCCGATGACGAACGGAGCATGGCGCATACGAAGCCGCGGGTGCCCGCGGGTCTCGTTGTAGGTGGAAGGGCCGCCCCAGTACTGCATCAGGAACAGCGCCAAGTGGTGCGCCGACTCCTCGAGGTCGTCGGGGTAGAGCGGGCGGAGCAGTGGATCGCCCGCGACGCCGAGATAGAACCGGTCGACGAGGTCCACGAAGAAGAGTTCGCCGCCGACCCGGTCGAAGAGAGCGTCCACGGGGTCGAGAGTAGAGGCTTTAGAATGCTCCCTGATCCGCGGCCGTAGTTCAATGGTAGAACCTCAGCCTTCCAAGCTGATGATGCCAGTTCGATCCTGGTCGGCCGCTCCACTCGCTGGTGCGCACTGCATGCGCGCACCGCGCTCGACGAAACCGCGTCCTACTCGGCCAGCCTCGAGCTGTACACGCTCACGACGAGCAACCACGCGGCCGAGATCATGAACGCCACGTTCAGGACCATGGCGATGGCGGCGACGTAGAGACCCGAGATGGAGCCGGAGAGCAACACCAGGGCCGCGATCGCCTGCGCCAGGTAGAGACAGGTCCCTATGACCAATCGCTCTCTGCTCGGCGTCGACCCGAACCTGAACGCCTGGCGGAAGCCGTACAAGAAGATCCCCGCGCCGGCCACCGCGAACACCAACAGTTCCGTGCCGACGGCGGTGTGATCCTGACCGGCATGAGGACCAGCCCGCACGTGACGAAGACCGAGGTCAGTCCGGCCAACGTGTTGATGGCCCGGTATTTGTGGGTCGCGTCCTTGGTCATGTCCTCGAGGTTCTGCGACAGCGCGATGGAGAGGGAGACGAACACCAGACCGGTCAACGCCGCGACGCCGCCCCAACCATGATGAAGAAGCTGTTCCACAGCTCCGGCTTGTAGATGTCAGCGAACATCGTGTGCGCCACTCGTGCTCACGGGCGTGCCCGCGGCGGCCTCGGCCTGCGAGATCGCCCAGGCGGCGTTGACCAGGCCGATATGGCTGAAGGCTTGGGGAAAGTTACCGAGCAGTTCCCCGCTCGAGGCGTCCACCTCTTCGGCGAGCAAACCGACGTCGTTGACGAAGGCTGCGGCCCGCTCGAAGACGGTGTGGGCGCGCTCAACTTGGCCGGATAAAGCCAGGGCCTGGGCCAGCCAGAAGGTGCACAGCAGGAACGTGCCCTCTTGGCCGTCGAGGCCGTCCGCGGCCCGGTAGCGGTAGACCAGGCCGCGCTCGTCGGTGAGACGGTCCGCGGTCGCTTCGATCGTGCCCAGCACCATCGGGTCGTCGGGCGGGAGGAACCCGACGAGCGCCACCATCAGGCTGGAGGCGTCGAGGTCCTCGGAGTCGAAGGTCTGGGTGAACGAGCCGATCTTCGCGCTCCAGCCCCGAGTCAAGATCGCGTCGCGAAGCTCGTCCTTGGTGCGTGCCCAGGCCGGGACCCGGCGCATCGCGCCGAGTCGGTCGGCGAGCGTGCTGGCCCGGTCGAGCGCGACCCAGCACAGGAGCTTCGAGTGCAAAAAGTCCCGCGGCTCGCCGCGCAGTTCCCAGATGCCGTGATCCTTCTCCTTCCACCGTTGCGCCGCGGCGTCGGCCAGCTCCACGAGGAAGTGCGTCGTGGCCGGGGTCAAGGCAGGGTCGGCGCCCCACTTGGTCTGGTCGGCCAGTGGCCCGACCCGCTGCTTGACCGGGTCGAAGACATGGTCGGAGAGCCGAGAAACGGCACTGAGCAGCTCTCCGTAGACGTCGAGCTGGCGCTGGCGCCAGGCGTCGTTGCCGACTCGCACCGGCGCCGAGTTGCGCCAGCCCGCCAGGTGCTCCAGTTCCCGCTCGCTGAGATCTCGTTCTCCGCCGATGCCGAACATGATCTGGAGATCGCCTCTCGTCGCGAGGGATCCGGCCGCCGCGGTGGTCACGTAGTTGAAGAACTCGTTCGCCTCATCGGGACACGCCGCCACCCAGAGGGCCTGGATCGTCAAGGAGGCGTCCCGCACCCAGGCGTAGCGATAGTCCCAGTTCCGGGCGCCTCCGACGGCCTCGGGCAACGACGTCGTGGCGGCGGCGCAGATGGCGCCGGTGGGTTGGAACGAGAGCGCTTGGAGCACTCGTCCGCTCTGGTGGACGAGTCCTTGCCACGGGCCGACATAGGCCTGATGCAGCTCCGACCACGACTGCCACGCCGACACCGTGTCGGTGAGGCGCGCTGCGATGTCGTCCTGCGACCAGGCGCCCATGGTCCCCGCGTCTTCCTGCTTCCGATGCTGCAGCGCGAACCCTGCCTCCTCGCCCTGGCGGAGGTGGAGCCGACCGGACGCCGACGACTCCTTCGCTCGGAGCTCGACCGGGCTCGACAGCATCAGGACGTCGGCGCCGCCGAAGGCCAGAAGTCCCCCGTCGACGACCTCCAGGAGCGGGGCCACTAAGCCGTATTCGGGCCTCGGGCTGTATTCGACCTCGACCTCGACCTCACCCTCGCTGCACGATGCCCGTCGCAGCAGCAGATGGGGCGCCTCCCGGCCCAGGGCGTGCCCGCGATTGCCTTCTCCCATGGCCAGTGCGTCGGACACCACCAGCGTTCCCGTCTTCGTGCGGTGCGTCGTCTCCACGACCATGGTGCGATCGACGTAGCGACGGGTCACCGCCGTGGTGTGCACCGCGCGCAGCGACCACGAGCCGGCGCTGGCATCGAGCAAGCCGCCGAAGACAGAGGGGCTGTCGAACCGCGGGAAGCACAGCCAGTCGATGGACCCGTGGAGGCTGACCAACGCGGCGCTGTGCCGATCCGACAGCAGGGCATAGTCGGCGATGGGGGTCGACGTCGCCTGCCGACTCGGGTTCACGGTCGAAAGTGTGGTCGGAGCGGCCCTCTCGGGCAACCTCCCCCGCGCCGCGCGTGGCCTCTCTATGATCGGCGCCGCCACGCCGAAGGACCTGGGGGACTGTGACGACCGAGACCGAGTCAGCGTTCGAGGAGTTGATGCGCACGGTCAGCGAGACGCACGCTCGGCTGGTCGGACAGCTCCGGGACGACGAAACGACCCTGCTCGAGGCGCACAAGTGGCTCCTGTCGATCCTCCAGGTGGCCGGCGACGTCTTCCTCTGGGCGGACCCGGCGCGGCCCCGTTTCGTCGACATCGTCGGCCCGTACAAGAAATGGGGCGGCGACAACGCCGACGCCTTCTACTGCTACATCCCCATGGACCCGTCGCGGACGTATCGGGTCGTCGTGGAGCCCGGCGACGCCGTGTATCTCTCCTTGACCGTCTATGGCGGCCCCGACGACGGGCGGTACTCCGAACGGATCGTCGGCGTCGTCAACAGCCGCGACGCCAGCCCTCGCCCCGACGGCACCTTTCATATCGTCCTGTCATCGAAGCGACCCGACGATCCCGACGTGGCCTGGATCGAGCTCCAACCCGACGCCGTGGCCGGGATCACGCGTGACTACCTGGAGGACCCCGTCCGCGGGCGACGGGCGGTCTGGCACATCGAGGCCGACGACCCGCCGGCGGTGTTCCGCCAGGACGACGCCGAACTGGCCCGCCGCCTGCGGGCGATGAGCACCTGGGTGCGCGAGCAGGCGGGGATCGTGCCCCTCCCCCCGGCCGCACCCAACGTCATCGATCCGCCGTACCCGGTGCCGACGGCGACGTTCGGCTGGGCGGCCGGGGACGCCGCGTACGCCATGGGCGCCTTCGAGCTCGCCGACGACCAGGCCCTGGTGATCAAGGGCCGCTCCCCCGACTGCGTTTTCTGGAACATGTGCCTGTGGAACCGGCTCCTGCACACGTACAACTACGACTACGAGCGCGTCACGATCAACGGGGCGCAGGTCACCTACGAGCCCGACGGCTCCTGGACGATCGTCGTGGCCGCACAAAGGCCCAACCATCCCAACTGGGTCTCGACCGCCGGCCACCGCAGCGGCCGCATCTGGTTCCGCTGGTTCCTCCCCTCCGACACGCCGGAGCACCCCCGCGTCGAGGTCGTGCCGGTGGCCTCGCTGTGACCGATCGGCCGCCTCCCGTCCGGATCGACGACCTGGCCGAGCCCGAGTTCTCCGACGAGGCCCGAGCCATCCTCGACTTCATGCGCGACGCCGGATCGCAGCTGACCCTCGACCCCGCCGCGCTGATGGACGGTGCGCGCGTCGAGACGGGGCTCGACGACTTCGGCACGGCGGACTTCGTGCCACGCCTCGAGCTGCTGTGCCGGGCCATGACCGACGAGGGCGGCTTCAACGCGGCCGGGATCTTCCAACAACACACGCTCATCGCCGGGCTGCTGAAGAACCGCCTCCTCATCGAGGACCTCATCGCCCGCCACCCCGAGATCCTCGACGAGGAGATCAAGGCCCCGATCGTCATCTGCGGCCTGCCCCGCACCGGCACGACCCACCTGCACAACCTGATCTCGGCCGACCCGGCCCTGCGGTCGCTCCCCTACTGGGAGAGCCTCGAGCCGGTCCTGGCGGAGAGCGAGCGCCCCGCCGCGGGCGAGCCGGACCCGCGCCGGGAGCGGACGGCCTTGGCGCTGTCGTTCCTCGACGTGGCGATGCCGTACTTCAACCGGATGCACGAGATGACCGTCGACCACACGCACGAGGAGATCCAGCTCCTGGCGATCGACTTCTCGAGCATGTTGTTGGAGACGACCGCACCGATGCCGGCGTGGCGCGACGCCTATCGGGC
>DATDIE010000243.1:0-26833 GCA_036521235.1 Acidimicrobiales bacterium
CGACATCGCCTCGGCGGGCCTGGCCCGGCTGCGCTCGCTGCCGCACTCTCACTGAGTCCTCGCGGGACTCCGGCGGAACTCCGGCCGAGGGAGCGCCCCGGCCGAGCTGACAAGCTGGATACATGGCCGGCGCCGACGACACCAGCCTGCTGGGCGACGGGTTCCTCGTCGGCGTCGCCACGTCGGGCTTCCAGATCGAGGGCGGCTTCAACGGCGACGACGAGCCGCACAACAACTGGGCCGGCTGGGAGGCCACGGGGCGCATCGAGCGCTCGGGCCTGGCGTGTGACTTCTGGCGCCACCCCGAAGAGGCGCTCGATAGGGCCGCCGCCCTCGGCTGCAACGCCTTCCGCCTCTCGGTCGAGTGGGCGCGCCTCGAGCCCTTCCCCGAGAAGTACGACGACGCCGCGCTCGAGCGCTACGCCGAGATCCTCTCCATGTGCGCCGCCCGCGGCCTGGCCCCGATGGTCACGCTGCACCACTTCACCCACCCCGTCTGGCAGGGCGAGGAGTTCTGGCTGCGTCCCGGCTCGCCCGACGTCTTCGCCCGCCACGTCGCCCGCATCGTCCCGGCGCTGGCGCCGTACTGCCGCCACTGGGTGACGATCAACGAGCCGAACATCGTGATGCTGATGGGCTGGATCGAGGGCGACTGCCCGCCCGGTCGCCGCATGGCCGTGTCCGACGCCTACTGCGTGCTCGACAACCTGCTCTGCGGCCACGTCCTCGCCGCCGACGCCATCACGGCGATCCAGCCCGGGGCCGAGGTCACGCTCAACACGAGCTCGTCGTCGATCTACGAGCACGACCGCATGCTGATCGACCTGCTGAGCCTGCGCGAGGCCGGCATCGACCCCTCCGACGTCGACCGCTACATCGACGAGCGCCGTGCGGTGCACGACGCCGCGTTCCCGCCGCAGCACGTCGGGGAGGCGGCGTTGCGCCGGTTCTTCGCCGCGGTGTCGCCGTACGGGACCGATCGTCCGCCTGGCCTGGGCGGCCGGTGGGCTGCGCTCCGCGCCCGCACGCGCCGCCAGGCCCCGCGCCGCGTCGTCGACGTCGTGGCGTCCTCACCGCGGGCGCGCAGCGTCGACGCCGCCGGCTTCGACTGGTACGACCCCATCGCCAGCCACGCCCTGCGGGTGCCGGGGCGCCGCGTGGCCGACGGGCCGGGGGCGGCCTGGGGGCGGGGCCAGGGCCGCGGGCACGGGCGCGACTGGTCCTTCGGCCGCGCCATCTGGGACGTGGGGTCAGACCCGCACGCGCTGTCATCTTGGTGCGCCACCGAGTCGGCGCTGCGCCCCGGGCTCCCGCTGTGGGTCGTTGAGAACGGGATGGCGACCCGCGTCGTCGACGGGCGCGCCGTGCCGCGTGCGGACGGCCAGGACCGGCCGGACTACGTGCGGGCGCACCTCGGCGCGATGGCGGACTGCGTGGCGGCCGGCGTCCCCGTGCGGGCGTACCTGCACTGGTCGCTCATGGACAATTACGAGTGGGGCACGTACGAGCCGCGCTTCGGCCTCTACGGGATCGACCGGCGCGACCCGCGCTCGGTGCGCTGGCTCGAGACGGACTCCGCCGGCGCCGACGCCGCCGGGGCGTTCGCGCGTGTGGTCGCCGGGCTGCGGCGGGGCGACCGTTCGGTGCTCGAGCCTTCCTGAGGCGAGTCAGTCGTCGTCGGTGACGGCGCTGGTGCTGGTGCTGGCCTCCGACGCGGCCGCGGCGACCGGGTTCGCCGACGGGCCCTCGAACTCACGCTTCTCCTTGCGGCGGTGCCGGATGAAGAGGACCACGATCGCGACCACGATCAGGCCGAGCAGGATGTCCGAGGCGATGCCGGTGGCCTTCTCCACCCGCTGGCCGACGAAGTAGCCGAGGAGCACGTAGAGCAGGCCCCAGCAGATCCCGCCCAGGACGTTGGCGGCCAGGAAGACCCGGTAGCGCATCTTCGACACGCCGGCGAGGCCCGGGATGACCGCGCGCAGGAAGGCGGTGAAGCGCCCGACGAACACGGCCACCGGGCCGCGCCGGGACAGCTGGTCGAGCGCGACGTCGATGCCCTTCTGGCGTTTCTTGAGCGGCCCGAAGGCGAGGAGCTGACGGCCCCACTTGTCGCCCACCCAGTAGCCGATGGAGTCGCCCACGATGGCGCACAGGATGACCGTGGCCGTGATGCCGGCCAGCGTCACGCCGCCCTTGGCGGCCAGGACGCCCCCGAGGATGGCCGCGGTCTCGCCGGGGAAGACGAAGCCGATCATGATGGCGGCCTCGGCGGCGATGAGCGCACCGACCAGCAGGTAGGCCTGCCACCCGTGCAGGGACAGCAGGGGCTGGAGGAGCTTGTCGATCACGGCCGATGCTCCCCGCCGCCCGCGCCTGCGGCGGAACCGCCCGGCGGCCTCACCATGGTCGGCGGCCGCCTCGCGGCGGAGGGGGCGTCAGTTGACGGCGCGCAGCGTGATTTCGCGCGGGGTGAGCTGCCGCCACCGCTCCTCGACCTGCGCCATGAACTCCTGACCCCGACCGAGGTGCGTGAGCATGTCCGCCTGGCCTTGGGGCCGGGCGAGCATCCAGCTGTGGCCGCCCGGCACCCAGACCACGGGCGAGCGAGCGATGGACGCGAACTCCAGCGCCGTGTGCCCCGGGGTGATGCGGTCGAAACAACCCCATTCGTTGAGGATAGGGAGCTCCTGCGCCGCCAGGTGACGCACCTCGCTGCGCTGGTCCACCGACATGAGCATGCTGCCGACCGGCATGGTCTGGGTCATGGTCCGGATGTTGTGGCGCATGTCGGGCAGGACGGCCCGAACCGTCGAGTAAAGGCGGCCGATGGCCAGGTCGGGCAGGTCCATGATGACCGCCGCCACCATGTCGACCATCGGGGCGACGTCGGGCAGGATCGGCGAGAGGAGCGCGGGCAGGATGCCGGTGCGCTCCTTCCACGCCGGCGTGCTGATGCCGTCGCGGTAGATGATGCCGAGCGTGCGCCGCGGGTGGTCGTGGGCGAACTGCACCGCCACGGCGCCGCCCATGGAGTGGCCGAGCAGCACCACGGGGCCGGCGTCGACCTTGTGCACGATCGCCATGACCTGGTTGGCCAGGTTCTCCATGGAGACGTCCTGCCAATCGAGCGGGTCGCTGCCGCCGAAGCCCGGCAGGCTCGGGTTGATGACGCGCCAGCCGAATTGCTCGGCCAGGCGCGCGCTCTCCCGCCAGTACATGCCGCCGCCGGCGAAGTAGCCGTGGATGTTGACCGCCCACACCGGCGGCGTGCCGGGGCCGTCGGGACCGTAGGCGTCGACATTGTCCGAGACGGCGAAGCGGAGGCGGCGGCCCTCGACCATCATCGAGCTGGGGACCATGCGGATGGTGGGGGTCTTGCGGATCTTGCGGGCGTACTGGTCCCGGACGACGCCGAGGCCGTGCGCGGCGTGCCCGGCGTCGACTAGTTCCACCGGGGAAGGACCGTCGGAGGGGGCCACGATGGCGCCGGAGATCTGCAGCGAGTCGTCCAGCTGTGCCTGCGATGTCCTCTGCCTGAAAAACGGGACCGCCATGCGTACTCTCCGATCCTGCGTTCGCTCGTGCGCGTCGTTCCCTCCGTAGGGCGGAACGACGGTAGCCCGACAAACCCACGGTATGCGATGCCGGACGCCGGCCGGTCGCATATGGGTCGCTGGTGGGTCGCTTGCGCGTGCACGCGGCGCCGGTTGCTGGGACGATGGGTGGATGAGCGCCGACATCATCATCCGGGGAGGGACGGTCATCGACGGGACCGGTGCGCCAGGACGCCCCGCCGACGTCGCCGTCACGGCAGGCCGCATCACGGGTGTGGGTGAGGGCCTAGATGCGGCGGGCGCACGTGAGCTCGACGCGTCGGGCCAGGTCGTGTGCCCCGGCTTCATCGACATCCACACCCACTACGACGCCCAGGTGTTCTGGGACCCCGACCTCACACCGTCGTCCTTCCACGGCGTCACGACCGTGATCGCCGGCAACTGCGGGTTCTCGATCGCGCCGATCCGTCCCGACGGGGTGCCGTTGTTGGCCCGCACGCTCCAGCACGTCGAGGACATGAGCTTCGACACGCTGGCGGCCGGCGTGCCCTGGGGCTCCTTCGAGACGTTCCCGCAATATCTGGACGCGGTCGCTGTGCAGGGCGTCTCCTTGAACTTCGGCTGCTACGTCGGGCACACGGCGGTCCGCCTGTACGTGATGGGCGAGGACGCGTACGAGCGTGCGGCGAGCGACGACGAGATCGCGTTGATGCAGGCCGTGGTCGCCGACGCCATGGCGGGTGGCGCGGCCGGGTTCGCGTCGTCGGCGTCGCCGACGCACAACGGTGACAGCGGCCGGCCGGTGCCCTCCCGGGTGGCCGACCTGGCCGAGCTGCGTGCGCTGTTGGAGCCGGTGAAGCAGGCGGGGCGTGGGGTCGTCGCGCTGTTGCCGGGTGGGGTCTTCCCGAACTCCGAGGTGTTCCAGCTCCAGCGTGAGGTAGGCCGGCCCTTCACCTGGACGGCGTTGCTGACCGTGAAGGGGTACCCGTATCACGAGAAGGTGATCGCCGAGCACGACGCCGCCTGGTCGGAGGGCGTCGAAGTGTGGCCGCAGGTCTCGTGCCGCCCGCTGGTCTTCCAGATGAACCTCTCGGAGCCGTTCACGTTGAACATGCGGCAGTCCTTCGCCGCGCTGATGGACAAGCCGAAGGCCGAGCGCCTGGCGGCGTACCGCGACCCGGCGTGGCGCGCCTCGGCGTGGGAGGACGTGAGTGGTCAGCGGGGAGGGCTGCCGTTGAACTGGGCGCAGATCTCGGTGGCCGAGTCACGCTCGCACCCCGAGCTGGCGGACCGCCCGGTCATGGCCGTGGCCGAGGAGCGCGGCTGCACGCCGCTAGACGTGATGCTGGACGTGTCGTTGGACGACGACCTCGAGTCGCGCTTCTGGTCGGTGCTGGCGAACGACGACCCCGACGCCATCGCCTGGCTGTTGCCGCGCGACAACGTCTTGTTGGGGCTGGCCGACTCGGGCGCCCACGTCTCGCAGCTCTGCGACGCCTGCTTCTCGACGGACCTGCTCGGGAACTGGGTCCGAGACCGTGGCGTGATGCCAATGGAGCGGGCGATCCACAAGCTGACGGGCGAGCCGGCCGGCGTCTACGGGTTGTCCGACCGTGGCGAGGTGGCGGAGGGCAAGGCGGCCGACTTGTGCGTCTTCGATCCCGAGACGGTGGACCCGGGGCCGTTGCGGCGGATCCGAGACTTCCCCGCCGACGGCGAGCGGTTGACTGCCGACGCCCCGGTCGGCATGACCCACACGCTGGTGAACGGGGTGCCCATCCGGGTGGACGGGGCACCGTCGGCTGAGGGCCTCTCGTCACGGCCGGGGGTCGTGCTGCGCGGGTAGGTCTTGCGTTCGGTGGGCCGGCGGCGGCCCCTCGATCTGAGCAAAAATTTGAACGCTGAGAATTTCGCGCTGACCCCTTGAATCCGCCGTCGGGCGCGGGTGTATACGGGGTTCGCCTTATGTTTTTGCAAGGCCGGCCTTGCGTTGTGTGAATGGCGGGACGCCCCCGGGGTGAGTCCGGTGGGACCGACGGGGCCTCGCGAAAGGGCCTAGGCGGAGGCGGAGGTGCGGTGCTCGACGAGGTCGTCGGGCAGCAGGAGCCGGACCGACACGGCCAGCTCGTCGTAGACCCGGGCCATGGTGGACCAGCCGTTGATCCAGCCGACGAGGGCGGAGTACCAGACGTGGCCGATCATGCGGGCCCGGTTGGACATGTCGGGGACCGAGCCTTCGGGCTCGCCCATGGCGCGGGAGATGATCCCCTCCATCAGGAGCGTGATCTGTTGTTGGCAGCCGACGGCGGCGGGGTCTGGCGACGACAGCGAAGTGAAGACGGCGGCGACGAGTTTGGGTTGGCGGCCCATGGCCCGGAGCGCGCGGTCGAGCACATCGAGGACGCGGTCGGCCGGGTGGTCGCCGTGGGGTGGATGCTGGCCGAGTCGGCTGTCGAGCATCTCGACCCAGGCCACCAACGTCGCGGCGAGCAGGTGGTCCTTGCTCGTGAAGTAGCGGTAGACGGTGCCCATCGCCACGTCGGCGCGGGCCGCGACGTCACGCATCTGCACCGCTTCGTAGCCGCCTTCGAGCCCTAACGCCATCGCCGCGTCGATGACGCGCTGGCGGCGGGCTTGTTGCGCGCGAGTGAGCGGGCGGGTCAGCGTCTGCTCCATTCCGACAGCGTATCCGCGCTCTCAACTGGGCCTTCGGGACCGGCCCACTACGCTGGCCTGCCATGCCAGCAGAGCAACCGGCAACCGACGCCACGATCGTCGGGCTGGGTGACTACGCCGAGCAGGTCGCCACGACGGACGGCCGGGTGCCCGGCGAACGGGGCCGCCAGACCCGGCAGCGTCTGCTCGACGCCACGGTCGAACTGCTGACGACGACGTCGTGGCGTTCGGTGAAGGTGACCGATATCGCGCGGCAGGCCCGGACGTCGCCGGCGACCTTCTACCAGTACTTCGACAACGTGGAGCAGGCGATCCGTGTGCTCGCCGAGGGCATGGTCGACCAGGCCGCACAGCTGGCGGAGCTCGTCGGCGGCGACTGGTCAGAGGAGTGCAGTTGGGACACGGCGCGCACGGTGACCGACAGCTTCCTCTCGTATTGGGAGGACAACCGCGCTGTGTTCCGGGTCGTCGACCTGGCGACGGAGGAGGGCGACGCGGAGCTGCGCGGCATCCGGGTCCGCGCGCTCAACGCGGTGACCGTCGCCCTGGCGCAGGTGATCGTGGCGGCTTCGCCGTCCTCCGAGGGGACGCCCGGCACGTCGACGCGCTCGCCGGCGGGCAACGACCCGATGGCCGTGGCAGGGACCCTGGTCGCCATGTTCGCCAGCGTCTCGGCGCACCGCTACGGCTTCGAGTTCTGGGGCATCCGCACGGCGCACCTGGTGGACACGCAGGCCCGGGTGCTGCACTGGGCGGTGACGGGGCGGGAGGCACCGGAGGCGGCGGTGGTCGAATCTCGGGAGGCGACCCGGCCACGCACGGGGCCCGTGCTCGGCGGCGCCACGGCGCGGCGCCGGAGCGGCACTACGTAGCTGGCGCTGCGGTGCGCTGCGCTGCGTTGGCCTGGCTAGCGGAGCGCCACCGGCTGGATTGGCGAGCCCAGACCCGCCGTGATGGGCAGGGGTGTCGCATCGAGCAGGAACGTGTAGCGGCCATCGGCGGCGCACGCGTCGGCCAAGGGGTCGAGCACCCAGTTCTGACCCTGGGTGAGGCCCATCTCGACCAGGTGCAAGACGTGCACCGGGAGGTATGCGTCCTCGTACTGGCACGGGTAGACCTCGAAGACAAACGTGTCGGTGGCGACCGCCGCGACGTCGTGGGCGTGGAACCACGGGGCGGTGTCGATCGTGAGGCCCGGCGAGGGCCAGGTGTAGGCGACGAGGTCGCGGTGCTCCGGCTGCAGGTGGACCATCTGTCCGGTGCGGACGAGCACGATGTCGCCGGACTCGGGCTCGACGTCGGCCAGCGCACAGGCCGCATCGAGGTCGCTCGGCATGATCGGGTGGCCGGGCTCGAGCACGTCGCGGCCGAGAGCGCGCGCCACGTCGAGCAGCACACCCCGACTCACCACGGGGCCGGCGCGGTGGATGCCGCACCGGGCCGCCCCGTCCTCCGTGATGCTCGAGGCCGGGTAGCCGTTGTAGATCGTCCCGGCGTGGCTGCAGTGGGCCAGCGCGTCCCAGTGCGTCGCGGCCTGGGTGGCCATGGTGAACACGTCCTCGCTGAACGCGACGAACTCGGGGTCGGCGCCTTCGGGCGGCTCGTTGACGTGGATCACCGCTTTGGTCAGGTTCACCCGGCCCTTGACGAAGCCGAGCTGGATGCCCTCGGCGTCCGACAGGGGCAACCCGAGGGCCAGCGCCGCTCCGGAGACCACGGCCGCCGCGCCCCGCCGGCGGGCCTCCTCGTCGATGAGGTTCAGGGTGCCGAGCTCGTCCTCGGGGCCCCACCGGCCCCAGTTGCGGACGTGGGCCGCGACCTCGGCAAAAGCTGCGGGCTCGGGCACGCGGGCACACTACCGCCGCGTTTCGGCGCTCCTTCGGTGCGCCGGCGCCCCGATCCGGTTGTCCGAGCCGGGGCAGGCGGCGATACTGAGGCGACCAAGCAGCCTCAGGGAGGGATGCCATGACGACGGTACGTGCGGCGGTGTGCACGGGACTCAACGAGCCCTGGAAGACCGAAGAGATCGAGATAGACCCTCCGGGCAACCGAGAGGTACGCGTGAAGATGGTGTGGTCGGGCATGTGCCACTCCGACGAGCACCTGCGCACCGGCGACATCAGCGCGCCGCCCGAGGTTCTCGAGATGATCGGCGTGAAGTCGATGTTCCCCGTCGTCGGCGGGCACGAGGGCTCGGGCGTCGTGACCGAGGCCGGCCCGAAC
This sequence comes from Acidimicrobiales bacterium, assembly GCA_036521235.1. Classification (GTDB taxonomy): domain Bacteria; phylum Actinomycetota; class Acidimicrobiia; order Acidimicrobiales; family RAAP-2; genus Bog-473. The sequence continues at coordinate 8,457 of DATDIE010000243.1, forward strand.
GTCACGCAGGTGGCGGTGGGCGACCACGTCGCGGTGTCGTTCATCCCCTCCTGCGGCACGTGCTTCTGGTGCGCCTCGGGCCGCCAGAACCTGTGCGACCTCGGCATGATGACGCTGGCCGGCGGGATGATCAGCGACGGGACCTTCCGCTATCACCTGGGCGAGGAGGACCTGAACCGCATGGCGCAGCTCGGCACGTTCGCCGACGAGATGGTGGTGCACGAGAACTCGCTGGTGCGCCTGAACGGCTGGGACAACCTGAAGGCGGCCGCGCTGATCAGCTGCGGCATCTCGACGGGCTTCGGTGCGGCGGTCGACCGGGCGAAGGTCAAGCCCGGCGAGACGGTCGTCGTGGCCGGGTGCGGCGGCGTGGGCTCGGGTGCGATCCAGGGCGCGCGGATCGCCGGGGCGCGGCACATCGTCGCCGTGGACCCGGTGCAGTTCAAGCTCGACCGGGCCAAGGAGATCGGCGCCACCCACACGGCGACGTCGCTGGCCGAGGTGCCGTTCCTTCTGCCGGAGCTCACGATGGGGCGCAACGCCGACGTCGTGATCCTCACGCCCGGCGTGCTGCGCGGCGAGATGATCGCCGAGGCGGCGCAGTGCGGGTCGAAGGACGCACGCATCGTTGCGGTGGCCATCTCGCCGTTCTCCGCTATGGACGTGAAGCTCAACCTGTTCAACCTGGCGATGTTCAACCAGACGGTGATGGGCACGGTGTTCGGGTCGCAGAGCCCGCGCGTGCAGGTGCCGAACCTGTTGAACCTCTACGAGAGCGGGCAGCTCCAGATCGACGAGCTGATCACGCAGGAGTACACGCTCGACCAGGTGCAGCAGGGCTACGAGGACCAGGCCGCCGGGACGATCGTGCGCGGCGTGGTGAAGTTCGACAGCTGAGGCTGGTCCTCCGGGGCCGATCCCGGCGGGAAGACGAGGCGGGCCGTCAGGCCAGCGGGATCAGTCGCCGAGGGTTCGGCTGAAGCCCTCGGGGATCACGATGTCGTGGCGCCCGAGCTCGTGGATCGACGAGTGCCCGAGGCCGAGCACGGCCGACTCGATGCCGCCGCGGAGGATGTCGAGGACGTTCTCGACGCCGGCCTGCCCGTTGGCGGCGAGGCCCCAGAGAGAGGCGCGGCCGATCATGACGGCGCGGGCGCCGAGGGCGACGGCCTTGACCACATCGCTGCCCCGGCGGATGCCGCCATCGAGCAGGACCTCGACGTCGGTGCCCACGGCGTCGACGACGGACGGGAGTGTGCGGATCGTGGCCGGGGTGCCGTCGAGGTTGTTGCCTCCGTGGTTGGAGACCGAGATGGCGGTGACGCCGGCGTCGACGGCGCGCTTGGCGTCATCGACGCGGGTGACGCCCTTCAGCATGAACGGCCCGCCCCACTGCTCGCGCAGCCAGGCGACGTCCTCCCAACTCGGCGGCGGCGTGCCCATCCACGCGCCGTAGGCGCCGAAGAACGTCGGGGGTTGCTGGCCCTTGGGGACCATGTTGGGCGTCGTGAGGTCGGGCGCCTTGCCCGTCTTGGCGAACGACCAGAACCAGCGAGGGTGGGTGAGGGCTTCGGGGGCGAACTTGAGCATCGTGCGCAGGTTCATCGACTCGGGGATGGAGGGGCTGCCCCAGTCGCGGCCGTGCGAGAACGACCAGTCGAGCGTGGCGATGAGGCCGACGGCGCCGGCGGCGCGGGCGCGCTCGGCGCGGGCGGCGATGTCGTCGCGGGAACCGATCCAGTAGATCTGGAAGAAGGTCTGCGGATTGGCGGCGACGACGTCCTCGACGGGTCGGGAGCCGAAGGAGCTGAGCCCCATGGCGGTGCCCCGGGCGGCGGAGGCCCGGGCCATGGCGATCTCGCCGTCGGGGTGCACGGCCTGGACGCCGGTGGGCGAGATCAGCACGGGGAAGGAGATGTCCTGGCCCATCACCGTCGTGGCGAGGTCCTTCTTCTCCGAGAGCCCGGCGACGTGGGGGGCGAAGCCGAGCTCGCCGTAGGCGGCGACGTTGTCCTCGAGGGTGAGGCCACGTTCGGATCCCGCGATCAGCGCGGCGTATACGGACTTGGGCAGGCGCTTCTTGGCCCGGCGTTGCGCCTCGGCGACCGTCTCGAACCACTTGTTTGCCATTACGTGCGCCTCTCGTCGACGGTGTCGTCCGGCTCCCGTGGCCGGACGCGTCTGCGACCGGGAGACTCTAATGGGTGACCTTGGGGGGGCGTTGTCCCTGGTCATGGTGGGGACGGTGGGCGCGGGCGGGCCGGCTGCGGTTGCGGGTGGCGCTGGGCGGGGTCCGTACCATTGGCGGATGACGACGACGATCTCCATCCGGCCCGCCGTTGCGGCGGACATCGGGGCGGTCCTCGGGTTGTGGCGCGAGGCGGCGGCACCGACGACGACGGACGACGCGGACGGGGTGGCCGCCCTCTTGGAGCACGACCCCGGTGCCCTGCTCGTCGCCGAGTCGTCGTCCGGGCAGATCGTCGGGACGGTGATCGCAGGGTGGGACGGGTGGCGGGGGTCGATCTACCGGATCGTCGTCGTACCCGAGCAGCGGCGCGCCGGGCTGGGTCGGCGCCTGCTGGGGGAGGCCGAGGACCGGCTGCGCCGCGTCGGGGCGCGCCGGATGCACGCGATCGTGGTCGGGACCGACGAGCGGGCTGCGGGGTTCTGGCGGGCGTCGGATTGGGAGCACCAGAGCACCCAGTGGCGCTTCACGCAGGATTAGCGTTCTGCGGTTGATGGCCAAGCTCATCTACACGGCGCTCGGTTCGCTGGACGGGTACTTCGAGGACGCGGACGGCAGGTTCGACTGGGCGGAGCCGGACGAGGAATTGCACGCGTTCGTCAACGATCTCGAGCGACCGATCGGGACCTATCTCTACGGGCGCCGGATGTACGAGACGATGGCGTACTGGGAGACGGTCGACACTACGGGCCAGCCGGCGGTGTACGGCGACTACGCCGGGATCTGGCGGGCGGCGGAGAAGGTCGTGTACTCACGGACGCTGCCGACGCCTGCCAGCGCCAGGACTCGGATCGAGCGGGCGTTCGACCCGGAGGCGGTCCGGCAGCTGAAGCTGTCGTCGACGGCCGACCTCGCAGTGGGCGGCGGCGACCTGGCCGGCCAGGCGATCGGCGCCGGGCTCGTCGACGAGCTCCACCTCTTCTTGAGCCCGATCGTGATCGGAGGCGGCAAGCGCACGCTGCCGGACGGGGTACGGGCGCGGCTCGAGCTGCTCGACGAGCGCCGCTTCACGGGCGGCGTCGTCCACCTCCGCTACCGCGTCAGCGCCTGATCACGACGGCGTGGCGGGGGAGTCCCGTTTCGGGGCCAGCTGCTCGCGCAGGGCGCGCTCCGACCACACCCTGGAGCGGAACGACACGCGGGGCCGGAGAGGGGCCGCCGTCTTCTCGCGCCAACAGCCCAACCACACGCCGGCGCCGTACGCGGTGTCGTCGGCGACGTGGAGCGCGGCGTACGTGAGGGGGTCGAGGCCGCTCTGGTCGTCCCACCAGTCGGCGAGCGCCGGCACCAGCAGGGCCGCCAACGCGGCCTTGCGGGTGCGCCGGGAGGCCAGCGCCAGCACCAGGGCAGGACTCCACGCCCGCGTCAGGCCGGCCAACGCGGGCACCGCGGCGCGGGCGGTGCCTGCGCCGGCGATCCGCGTGGCGACGGCGACGGGATCTCGGGTCAGGCCGCTCAAGCGGTTGGCCAAGATGCCCACCGACGTGGCGAGCGTGGCGGCGGCCAACACCGGGCGGCGTGCCACCACGAGCAGCCATACCGCCAACGACCACGCCGAGACGTTGAGCGGGGGGAGCGCGCCGGGGTGCCGGCGGGCGAGCGGCGCCGCCGAGGCGCCGTAGAAGGCGCGGCGCGTCAAGAACTGGCCCAACGTGGACGGGCCGTCGTGCTCGACGGTGCTCGCCGGGACGTAGCGCACGTCCCACCCGGCGTCGCCCAGGCGCCAGACGAGGTCGACGTCCTCGCCGCCACGCAGGGCGGCGTCGAACAGCTCGGGCCCCGGCGCCACCGCGGTGCGCACGACCAAGGCGGCGGTCGGGACGTAGGGGATGGACGAGCCGCGGCGCACCGGCCCCTCGGCGGCGCCCCGGTCGAGCGACGACCGGACCGCCTCGTAGCGCTGCACTGCGTCCTCCGGTGGGTGGGGCAGCGGGACCACCCGGGGGGCCACGGCGCCGACGACCGGGTCGTCGAAGTGGCCGAGCAGCGCGTCGAGCCAGCCCGGGGCGGGGACACAGTCCGAGTCGACGAACGCGACCAGGGGAGTGTGCACCGACGCGAGGCCGGCGTTGCGGGCGCCACCCGGCCCGCAGTTCGTGTCGAGCGCGACGAGGCGCCCCCCGTGGCGCTCGGCGATCTCCTTGGTGGCTCCGGCGTCGGCCGACGCGTCGTCGACGACGACGACGGCCAGGTCGTCGGAGAGTGCGTCGAGCAGGCGGTCGAGCTCGGCCGGCCGGTCACGCACCGGGACCACGACGGTGACGTCGCCCTCGTTATACGAGGTCGTCGTGGGGCGGGCCACGTATGCGCCGGACGAGACGAGGCGCCGGGCGAGGAGGCGTGCGCCGGGCTGGTCGCCGACGGGGTGACCGATCCGCCATCGCTCGAGCAGCCGTTGCGCCCGCGACGAGATCCGGAAGAGCCGGAGCGGGCTGCCGCCCAGGACGACGGAGTTGTCGTCGAGATGCGCGGTCTCGGCCGCCGGGTGCAGCGTGAACGAGCCGGGCAGCGGCGTGGTCCGGCGGTCCGGCGCCGGCCGCAGCGCCGGCCGGTCCGGGGTCACAGATGCGGTCACCTCCCAATTTTGGCAGCGTCTGACGGCCGATAGGCTGGGCCTTTGCCCAGAGGAGGTCGGGATGCTGGCTGAGGTGGCTGAAGACCGGGACATCGGCGACGTCGAGGACGTGTCCGAAGAGGACGTCGACGAGCTGCTGGTGGAAGAGGTCTCCATCGACGGGATGTGCGGCGTCTATTGAGCGTGACCGAGGCGCGGACGTCGGCGGCGGCGTTCGCAGTGGATCGAGCATGGCGGCTCAACCCCCAGGTGGCGCTGCGCGACGAGTCGTTCGGCGCGCTGGCGTACCACTACGGCAACCGGCGGCTGGTGTTCCTCAAGTCGCGGCTGTTGGTGCAGCTCGTCTCGTCGTTGGATGAGTATCCGAGCGCAGCTGCGGCCATCGGCGCCTGCGTGCCCGAGGGCAGCCGGGCCGCGTACGAGCGGGCGCTGGCCCGCCTGGCGGCGTCCGAGGTGATCGATGCCTGTTGAGACGGTGGGGGCTGTGGCGACTGCGGCGTCGGGGGCGGATCCGGAGTTGGCCGAGGTGGCGCCGCTCCCGCTCAAGGACCAGTTCACCCGGGGTCTCGACGCCCCGATCTGCCTGACCTGGGAGCTGACGTACGCCTGCAATCTTGCGTGCGTCCACTGCCTGAGCTCGTCGGGTCGCCGGGACCCGGCCGAGCTGACGCCGGCCGAGGCGCGCCACATCGTCGACGAGCTGGTCGACCTGAAGGTGTTCTACGTGAACATCGGTGGGGGCGAGCCGATGCTGCGGCCGGACTTCTTCGACCTCGTCGGGTACGCGACGGAACGGCGGGTGGGCGTCAAGTTCTCGACCAACGGGACGCGGCTGTCGGCGGAGCGGGCGAGGCAGTTGGCGGCGCTGGACTATCTGGACGTGCAGATCAGTATCGACGGGGCGACCGCGGCCACGAACGACGTGGTGCGCGGCGAGGGCTCGTTTGCCGCAGCCCGCCAGGCGATGGACAACCTGGCGGCGGCGGGCTTCGGGCAGTTCAAGGTCAGCGTGGTCGTGACGCGCCAGAACGTGGAGGAGCTCGATGCGCTGGCCGCCATCGCCGACGGCTACGGCGCGCAACTCCGGCTGACCCGCCTGCGGCCCTCCGGCCGGGCGGTCGACTCATGGGACGCGCTGCACCCGACGGCGGCGCAGCAGCGCCTGCTGTACCACTGGCTGCTCGAGCACCCGGGCGTGCTCACGGGCGACTCGTTCTTCCACCTGTCCGCCCTGGGCGAGCCGCTCGACGGGCTCAACCTGTGCGGCGCGGGACGTGTGGTCTGCCTCATCGACCCCGTCGGCGACGTCTACGCCTGCCCGTTCGTCATCGACCGCGAGTTCCTGGCGGGCAACGTGCGGGGGGAGGGCGGGTTCCCGGCGGTATGGCGGGAGTCGGCGCTTTTCCGGTCCTTGCGCGAGCCGCAGAGCGCGGGCGCCTGTGCCTCGTGCGGCTCGTTCGACGCCTGCCGCGGCGGGTGCATGGCGGCGAAGTTCTTCACCGGGCTGCCGCTCGACGGCCCCGACCCCGAGTGCGTCTACGGGCACGGGGAGGCGGCGCTGGCGGCGCTGGCCACCGGTGGCACTGTGCGGCCGCAGGCGGTGATCGGCCACTCCAAGGTGGCGCGGGACGGCACGCCCGTCCCGGTACCCGTGCCCGCGCCGGTGCGGTTCCGCACGGCCGCTGCCCCCCGGTCCTGATCCGGGCCTGATCCGGTGCTGCCCCGGTCCACCCGGTCCTGACCCGCTGATCGTGGAGCTCGGGCGCGCCACGTGGATGCAGGTGGAGGCGACGTCGGGCGCCGACCTCCTGGCCGTCCCGCTGGGCTCGCTCGAACAGCACGGGCCCCATCTGCCCCTCGACACGGACACCCGGATCGCGCTGGCGCTGGCGGACGGGCTGGCCGGGCAACGGCGGGACCTGGCGGTCGCGCCGGCCGTGGCCTACGGCGCCAGCGGTGAGCACGCCGGGTTCGCCGGCACACTCGTGGTCGGGCACGACGTTCTGTCGGCGCTCCTCGTCGAGCTCGTCCGGAGCGCACGCGCCTCGTTCACCGGCGTCGTGCTGGTGAACGCGCACGGCGGCAACGAGCCGACGTTGGCCGCCGTCGAGGCGCGGTGCGCTGCGGAGGGCGACGAGGTGCTGGCGTGGCGGGCCGGGGTGCGCGGCGGCGACGCCCACGCCGGACGCACCGAGACGTCGCTGATGTTGGCGATCGACCCCGATGCGGTCCGCCTGGACCTGGCCGAGCCCGGCTGTATCGAGCCGATCGAGCGGCTGTTGCCCCGTCTGCGCGCCGAGGGGGTGCGGCCGGTATCGTCCAACGGCGTGTTGGGCGACCCGAGCGGAGCGAGCGCCGAGGAGGGCCGCGCCCTGCTCGACGCGCTGGTGGGCGATCTCGCCGCGTCGGTCGCCGGGCGCTGGCCCGCTTCGTGAGCGCCGCAGCCGCATCCGCATGAGCCCCGCCGCCGTCGTCACGGGGGCCGCGCGCGGCATTGGCGCCGCGACGGTGGACGCGCTGGTCGCGCAGGGCTGGCACGTCGTGGCGGTCGACCGTGGGGCGGACGACCCCGCGCTCGACTACGCGCTGGCCACGAAGGCGGACCTGGAGGGGGTGGCGGCCCGGCACGGCGACGCCGTGCGCCCGATGGTCGGCGACGTCCGCTTCCCGCCCGACATGCAGGCCGCGGTCGACGAGGCGGTCGAGCACTTCGGCGGGCTGCACGCCGTGGTGGCGGCGGCCGGGGTGATCAGCGGCGGGCCCCCGTTGTGGGAGACGTCCGACGCCCAGTGGAACGTGCTCTTCGACGTCAACGTGAACGGCGTGCGCAACCTGGCCGGGGCGGCGGTGCCGGCCTTGTTGGAGCAGCCGGCGCCGCGTCACGGGCGGGTGGTCGCCGTGGCGTCCGCCGCGGGGCTGCTCGGCCTCCGTCGGCTGAGCGCCTACAGCGCGTCGAAGGCGGCAGTGATCGCCCTGATGCGCTCCCTGGCCGCCGACTTGGCGGGCACCGGGATCACGGCCAACGCGGTGTGCCCGGGCTCGACGCGCGGGGCGATGCTCGATGCGTCCGCCGCCGTCTACGGCCTCGCCTCCGCCGAGGAGTTCGCCGGCCAGCAGCTGGTCGAGCGCCTGCTCGACCCCGCCGAGATCGCCGACCTCATCGCTTGGCTCTGCAGCCCCGGCTCGGGCGGCGTGACCGGCGCCGCGCTCCCGGTAGACGGGGGGATGACGACGTCCTGACGTCGTGACGTCCTGATTGGGGTCGGGGAGGTTCCATGGCCGAGGTCGAGTGCTCGCATCTAGATCAGATCCAGGACGTCGCGCCGCTGACGCCCCAGGGCTGCGGCGAGTGCATGAAGACGGGCGACCGCTGGGTGCACCTGCGCATCTGCCTGACCTGCGGCGCCGTCAACTGTTGCGACTCGTCGCCCAACAAGCACGCCACGGCGCACTTCCACCGCTACGGCCACCCGCTGATCCAGTCCTTCCAGCCCGGTGAGGACTGGATCTGGTGCTACGTCGACCAGTTCGCCATGGACCCGGCCTGACCCTCGGCGGCCTGGGCCGGAGCCGCCGGAGCCGTAGCGCTCACGAGCCCGTCCCGTACGTCGTGTCGCGCGCCACGGTGCGCGCCGAGCCGACGGCGGCGACCGCCCGGTCCAGGTCGACCACGAGCTCGGGCACCGTGGCCGCGCTGCCCGCGTGCACCGTGGCGTGGAGCGAATCGGGGCGGTTCTGGCGGTCCAGGTACCAGCCGTCGGCGGCCAGGCGCTCGCTCACGGCGAAGATGTCGAGGGCGCCGGGGTCGCGGGCGCCGAAGGCCATCACGGTCGCCGGCGGGTCCCCCCGCACCTCGAGGGCCACGTTGGCCTCGATACCCGCCCGCAGCTCCCGCGCTGCATCGTGCGCCACCCTCGTCAGCTCGACGTACCCCGAGTGGCCGATGTGCATCAGCGCCGCCCACGCCGCGGCGACGGGCCCGGCCGGACGCGTGCCCGCCATCGCCGTCGACGCGTAGAAGCCGCCGAGCCAGTCGCTCGTCACGAAGAGCTGCTTGCGCGCCAGCTCGTGGTCCCGGTACAAGATCACCGACACGCCCTTCGACGCGTACCCGTACTTGTGCACGTCCGCCGACATCGACGTCACGCCGGGCACACGGAAGTCGAACGGCACGTCGACCCGGCCCAGGTCCCGCAGGAACGGCAGGAGGAAGCCGCCCATGCAGGCGTCGACGTGGCAGAGGATGCCGCGCCGCTCCGCCAGCGCCCCGATGTCGCCGATCGGGTCGATCACGCCCTGCGGGTACGTCGGCGCCGAACCCACCACCATGATCGTCGTGTCCGTGCACGCCGCCTCGAGTGACGCCGCGCTGGTCCGGAAGTCGGCCCCGACCGGCACCCGGATCAGGTCGACGTCGAAGTAGTCGGCCGCCTTGGTGAAGGCGGCGTGGGCGCTCTCGCCGGCCACGACGCTCGGCCGCTGAATCCCCCGGTCGCGCGCCACGTCGCGCGCCGTCTTCACCGCCTGCAGCAGGCTCTCGGTGCCGCCGGACGTGAGATACCCCTCGACCCCGCCGCCGGCCGCCGGCTCGTCCGCCCCGAGCAGCGTGGCGGTGTTCATCACGATGTCGTGCTGCATGACGCCGATGCTCGGAAACGCCAGCACGTTGAGCCCGTTCTCCGCGCTGTACAACGAGAGCGCGTCGGACAGGAGCTCGTGGACGTCGTCACCGGCCGAGTAGACGAGCGAGAAGACCCGCCCGCCGCGCCAATCCTGGTCGTCCTGCTTCATCGTGATGAGCTGCTGCATCACGTCGCCGCGCGGCAGCCCGTGCTCGGGCATCGGGGTGTGCGGGAACGCGCTCGGGGCCACGGGGGCGTTCTTAGTCCAACCGGCTCGGTCCGTGCCGCCGGCGTCGTGCCGGCGGCGGCGGCTACGAGCTCCAGATGATCGCTTGCGGCTCCGTGTACGCCAGCAGCCCGTAGTCGCCTCCGTCACGGCCCCAGCCGGACATCTTGAAGCCGCCGAACGGTGCGTCGTGGTTGCGCTGCGCCGTGTTGATGCCGACGTGCCCGGCCTGCAGGCGCTTGGCCACCCGCAGCGCCCGCGCCCCGTCGCCCGAGAAGACGTAGTCGTAGAGCCCGAACTCGCTGTCGTTGGCGATGGCGATGCCCTCCTCCTCGTCGTCGAAGGGGATCATCGTGATCACCGGCCCGAAGATCTCCTCCCGCGCACACCGCATTTCGTTCGTTCCCGTGATGAGCGTCGGCGCGACGTAGAAGCCGGAGGGCAGGTCGGCCGGGCGCTCGCCGCCGATCACGACCTCGCCGCCGTCCTCCTTCGCCGTTTCGACGTGCGCCTCGATCCGTCCTCGTTGCGCCGCGGAGATGACCGGGCCGATGATCGTCTTGGTGTCCGTCGGGTCGCCGACCTTGAGGAACCCGGCCATCTGCACGAGCCCGTCGCGCACCTGGTCGAACACGCTGCGGTGCACGATGGCCCGCGTCGGCGCCGTGCAGATCTGGCCCGAGTGGAACGACCACGTCGACCCGATGCAGCCGACCGCGCCCTTGATGTCGGCATCCTCGAACACCACGCACGCGCCCTTGCCGCCGAGCTCGAGCAGCGTGCGCTTCAGCCGCCTCGCCGCCGTCTCGGCGATCTTCACGCCCACCTGCGTCGAGCCCGTGAAGCTGACGCAGTCGACCTCGTCGGCCTCCACCAGGGCGGCGGAGGAGGCCGGACCGTTTCCGTTGACGAGGTTCACGACCCCGGGCGGGAAACCCACGTCGTTCAGAATTCGCACGAGCTCCACGATGGCGAGCGGGTCCTGCGGTGCCGGCTTGACCACCACCGTGTTGCCGGCCGCCAGGGCCGGCGCCACCTTCCCGGCCATGTTGACCATCGGGAAGTTGTACGACGTGATGCAGGCGACCACCCCGTGCGGCTGGCGGTTGACCATGCCGCCGATGATCCCGCCCGGCGCCAACGGCGTCGCGCCGGCGGGCTGGGGCAGCAGCGGCGTCTGCAGGACCTGGCGCGGGTCGCGGGCGTAGCGCTCGAAGCGGTCGGCCGCGACGGGCACCTGCATGCGCGAGCCCACGGTCGCCGTCGCACCGGTCTCGGCGATCACGAGCGGCAACAGCTCGGACGACTTCGCCCGGATGGCCTCCGCCGCCTCGCGCATGATGGCGCTGCGCTCCTCGACCGACCAGGCCGCCCAGCCGGGTTGGGCCTCCTTGGCCGCCGCGGCGGCGGCGAGCGCATCGTCGGCGCTGGCGTTGGGCGCCCGCCCCACCAGCTCTTCGGTGGCGGGGTTCACGATCTCGTACGTCCCGTCGGATGCGTCGACCCACTTGCCCCCGATCAGGAGCTGCTGCTCGTCGCGCGTCGTCGTCTCGGCCATGTGGACTCCCTGGTCGGGGTGCGCCAGCACATCTGACGCCCCGTCACATTCAACCCTTTGCCGGCTCGGACCGCCAAAGCGCCAGCTGGACCCCCGAGCCAGCCCCGGGGCGACCGTCGTCGGAGGCCGCGGCGTGAGTTGTCCGTCCGTTGTGACGATGCAACGAGTGCGCCTTCTGTCGCGTCACCACCGCTCGACCAGACTGCGGTGACGGGTGCGCGCTGCGCGGTGTTGCGCGGGATTTGCGCGTTTCGTGACCTTCGACACTTCGCAAGGTCACACTCGGTGCGCGATTCTCTAGATTAGTAAGCGTCCACGGGGGATGAACGGAGTCTGGTCATGAGTCGGCCTGCCGATTTGGTCCCTACCTCGTCGCGCCCCAACCCTGGCGGTGCGCACGACATGTCCGGCATCGTCGGCGACGCCATCTTGGGGAGTGCCGACGTCGCACGGGCCCGGGAGCGCCACCGTCTCTCGCGCCTGCGCCGCCTCGTCGCGCTCGCCGCGCTCGTCCTGGGTTGGATCGTCATCCGCACGATGAGTGGCAAGAACATCTTCCCCCACCTCCCCGTCCCACACTGGCTGGGCACCGCGCTCCCCATCCTGCTCATCGTGTGCATGCTCGGCGCGGTCATGGCCGCACCGTTCCTCGGCGCGGGGCGCTCGCCGCACACGCTCATCCGCCCCGGTGAGACGACGGTAGGCCTGCACGACCTCGTCGGGATCGACGCGATCAAGGCCGAGGTCGTGCGTTCCATCAATCTCTTCTTGGCCCACCAGACCTTCCGCGACCGCATGGGCGGCTCGGCCCGGCGGGGCGTCCTGTTCGAGGGGCCGCCCGGGACGGGCAAGACGTTCGTGGCCAAGGCGATGGCCAAGGAGGCGAACGTCCCGTTCCTCTTCGTGTCCGCATCAGCGTTCCAGTCGATGTACTACGGGCAGACCAACCGCAAGATCCGCTCCTTCTTCAAGCAGCTCCGCAAGCACGCCCGCAAAGAGGGCGGCGCGATCGGCTTCATCGAGGAGATCGACGCCATCGGCGCCACGCGACGCGGCATGGGCGGGAGCGGCGGGACCGAAGGCGTCTCCGGCGTGGTCAACGAGTTGCTGGTGCAGCTCCAGTCGTTCGACAGCCCGAGCCGCGGGCAGCGCTTCACCTGGGCGTGGATCGACCTGCTCAACCGGTACCTCCCCGACGGCTCCAAGCTCAAGAAGCCAGCCGTCATCCCGGCGAACGTGCTCGTGGTGGGTGCCACCAACCGCAAGGACGACCTCGACCCGGCGCTGATCCGGCCCGGTCGCTTCGACCGCACGATCTACTTCGGTCTGCCGGGCCGCCGGGCCCGGGGCGACATCATCGCCTACTACCTCGGCAAGAAGGCGCACGGTCCCGATCTGGACGAGCACGGTGCGGTCGACACCGTCGCCGGCATGACGTTCGGCTACTCGCCCGCCGCGCTCGAGCGGCTCATGGACGAGGGCCTAGTGATCGCGCTCACGCACGGCCGCTCCGCCATGACGATGGCCGACGTCGCCGAGGCGAAGATGCTGGTCGAGCTCGGCGTGACCGACGAGACGATCTACACGCCCGACGAGCGGGACCGGGTTGCGACGCACGAGGCCGGCCACGCCACGGTGGCGTACTTCGTGGGCCAGACCCGCCAACTCGACGTGCTCTCCATCGTCAAGCGCCGGGACTCGCTGGGCCTGCTGCAGCACTCCGACACCGAGGAGCGCTTCACCCAGAGCAGCGAGGAGTTGCACGCCCTCTTGGAGATCGCCATGGGCGGCATGGTGGCCGAAGAGCACTGGTTCGACGAGGTCTCGACGGGGCCGGCGTCCGACCTGGCCGCGGCGACCTCCATCGGCGCGCAGATGATCGGTGCCTGCGGCATGGGCAACTCGCTCATCTCCGTGGCCGCCGCGGGCAACGGCTACCTCGCGGGCAGCCTGGTCGACAAGGTGCTCGGCGACAAGGACGCCCGTGCCGAGCTCGACGCACTGTTGATGGGCGCCTGCGACGCGGCGAAGGCCATCGTGGCCGCCCACCCCGAGGTGGTCGAGGCGCTCCGCGACCACCTGCTCGAGCGGGACGAACTCGTCGGCTCCGAGATCACCGACGTCATCGAGACCGCGCTCGCCGAGTCGCCCGAACCGGCGGTCATCACCGAGTTGCCGACGCAGCGCGCCAGCGCCTCGCGAGGTTGAGCCGTGGGGCGTTGACGACCCTTAAGAGTCGTTAAGAATCCCGACAACAACTGGGCTTTCGCTCCCTCGGCGCGGCCAACCGCCAGGCAGAGGCCGGTACCATTCCCGCGATCATTCTGTGATCACCCACGCGGGAAGGGAGCAATGTCAACAAACCGGGTCGGACGAGCGCGCCACTTTCGCCGCCTCGCGCTGTTCGGTCTCTTCGCCGCGAGCGGACTCGCCGCCTCGCTGATCGTCCCGGTCTCCTCGGCACCCTCCGCGTCGGCCGCGTCGGCGACGACGACACCGCCCACCACGACCACATCGGAGCCGGTTCCCGCCAGCGCCTCGTCGGGATGCAGCAACGCCGTACCCGTCCGGTCGGGGACGACGTTCCAGGCCGCAAGCGCCGGTGGCGACGTCGGGGCGTACATCCGTCAGGTGCCGTCCCGATACACGGGCCGCTCGCCGATGCCCGTCGTGATGGAACTGCACGGCTATGGCGTGTCGGCCATCGAGATGGCGCTGTTGACCCAGCTGGGACCCTACGGCAACCGCAACGGCTTCATCACGATCACACCACAGATCACGCGCAGCATCCCGTACTGGCAGACGTCGAGCAATGGGAAGGACGTCGCGTTCCTGATCGGCGTGCTCGCCAAGGTGACCTCGACCCTGTGCGTCGACCTGAACCGCATCTACGTCACCGGGTACTCGAACGGCGCCATCATGGCGTCCGTGCTGGCGTGCGTGGACGCCGGCCAGGTGGCCGCCATCGCCCCGGTGTCGGGGGTGGCCAACCCGCCACGCTGCAACCCGTCGCGCCCGGTGCCCGTCGTGGCCTTCCACGGAACGGCGGACCCGTTGGTCCGCTACATCGGCGGGCTCGGCCCGGCGGCGTACACGCTTCCCCTCCCCGCCGGGAGCAGGGGGACGATCAGCCGGCTCCTCGGACCTGCCGTCCCGCAGTCGACGTCCGGGCCGTCCATCCCGAGGATCACTGCCGCGTGGGCCAAACGCGACGGGTGTGCGTCGAAGCCGATGACACGTGTCGTGGCGAGGAACGTCGCGCTGATCTCCTACACGTGCCCCGGCACCAACGCGGTCCAGCTCTACCGGATCAGGGGGGGTGGGCACACGTGGCCCGGTAGCGCCCTCTCCGCCAAGGCCGCCGGCATGGGCGCCACCACGATGGCCATCAATGCCGACAAGATCATCTGGAACTTCTTCGTCGCCCACCCGCTCCCCGGCTGAGTTGCGGTGCGCCGCCCACCGTCCGACCACCTGATCGCCTGACGCCAGATCGTCACAGATCGTCACACAACGACAACACGATTCTGACGGTGTCTTTAACTGCGGGGGGCACAATTTGTTCGTGGCCCCGACGGTCTTCGAGTCCTGCAACAGCACCTGGGTGTTCGACGCCGAGCACATGAGGTTCCGGCGCATCCTCAAGGGGATCGAGGTGGACAGCCGTGCCGTGTTCACCGAGTGGCGCCCGTATTTCCGCCTCGAGGCAGCGGACGACTCGGAGGCGTTCACCGTGTTGTTGAACCCCGAAGGCACGCGGTTGATCCGGTCGTGGCGCCACACGGGCGACTGCGCCCAGTGCGGCGGGCACCTCACGGCCGAGCTTTCGCTCGACGACATCGAGACGGCGCTGGCCTAACCCGGAGGCGGCCCCGGCCTCTGGCCGAGCAGGCGCAGCACGAAGCGACCGAGACGTCCCGGCGGGCGGCTGCGTTGCGCGTCCATGGCCTCCTTCTCGTGGGTGCGGGTGAGCGGGCCGCCCAGACGCCAGTAACGCCGTCCTCCGCCCGTGTAGCGCACGTAGTCCGGCACCGGAGGCAGCTTGCGCGTCGGCTTGCGGCGCCGCCTCCCCTTGGCGCTCACGGAGCGGCCGAGCTCAACCCGCCAGGTGCGACGTGTCGTTGTAGCCGCGCAGCACCCAGCGCCCATCGGTCACCACGAGCTTGGAGATGGACGCGTTGTCGGCTCCCAAGAGCGCGAACGGTTCGGAGCCCGTGGCCTGGGCGAGCAGCTCGCCGATGGCGGCCCCGTGGCTGAACACGGCCACCCGTCCGCCCGGATGCGCCGCGGTGATCCGCTCGACGGCCCGGCGCAGCCGCCCACCGAACTCGGTCCGTGACTCGGCGCCCGGCACCACGTCCCAGCGTTGTTCGGCGAAGACGCGCTCGAAGAGCGGGTCGTGGTCCGCCGCCTTCTGGCGGAGCAGCCCACCCTCCCATTCGCCCAGGAAGACCTCGCGCAGGTCCGGGTCGACGACGGGTGTCATCCCGGTGCGCTCGATCAGTGGCGCCGCCGTCTCCCCGGTCCGGCGCAGGTTGGAGACGTACATGGCGTCGAAGAGCTCGTGGCCGAGACGCGCCGCCACGAGCTCGGCCTGATGGCGTCCGACCTCAGAGAGGGGCGGGTCCCCCTGGCCCTCCACCAGTTCGAAGGTCTCACCCTCGACGGAGTCGGCCGACGCGCCGTGGCGGATCAGCAGCAACTCGGTGGACCCGGGCGGGCCGACGTAGGGGCGCTGGCTGAAGGTGCGGGGCGACGTCACGGCCGCCGAGTGTACGAACGTTCAGCGCGGCGCGTGCAGCTCGGGTGGGCCGTGGCCCTCGTCGTCCTCGACCACCTCGACGTCGATCACGTTGGGGTCGTACGGCGCGGCGTCCGACCCCCAGGTGGGGCCGGCGGGGGCGCCCGGGGCGCGGAACGTCGCGAAGAAGGCACCCGGACCCTGCGTGAAGTTCATGACGAGCGGCCGGCCGGCGTTGGGACCGAGCTCGGCCCACAGCGGTCGGGCCCGGCGGTAGACGACGTACTGCTGCACGGCGAGCGTCAGGCCGAGGTAGATCAGGAAGCTCGCTTCGACGAGCCCGCTGGCGCCGGCGCCGACGAAGTGCACGACGAGCGAAACCAGCCAGAGCGCCATCGTCACGGCGTTGCCCTGGCGGACCACCCACCCGTTGCTCTCCCACACCCGCATCGAGATCGCCCGTAACGCGCCCAGGCCGATCCCCCCCACCACCAGCGTGCCGACGACCCAGCCCCACGCGCTCGAGGCGATGTGGTGGTGGTCGCCGGTGTACGACGCCAGCGCGAACAGGCCGATCAGCCCGAGGACGAGCGGCAGGCGCGGCGCGTACGACCGCGGCACCGGGACGGCCCTGATCTGGCGCAGCAGCACGAAGATCAGGACCAGAACGCCCAGGACGTACGAGAACACGACCATCACGCTCCAGCGTAGGGCCGGGGGTCGTTCAGTGGTTCAGCAGGGGCCCCACCTCGGCCCCGAAACGCAACGTTTGCTCGCAGAACTCGTCGGCACTCCGAGCCATGAAGCGCACCTGGAGGTGGTTCACCCCCATCTCCACCAGCTCGCGGAGCGATGCGGCGATCTGTTCCGCCGGCCCGCTCAGCACCCAGCCGGGGAGGTCCCAGCCCGAGCCGCTCGAGCTCAGGTAGATCGGCTCAACGATGGTGCCGATGTCGATCGGCGCGCCCGGGCGATACTCCGCCCGCAGCTCGCGCAGCCGTGCGATCTGGCCCGGGAGGTCCCGCCGCCGCGTGCCCTGCGGGAGCCAGCCGTCGCCGTAGGCGGCAGTGCGGCGGATGGCCGCCGGCGACGAGCCGCCGATCCAGATCGGGGGGCGGGGCTGACGGACCGGCCGCGGCGCCAGGCCCATGTCGCGCGCCGGGAAGCGCGGCCCCGGCAGCTCGGGGAACTCGTCGGTGAAGCAGCGCGCCAGCGCGGCGACGGCTTCGTCGGTGTGCCGGCCCCGCGCCTCGAAGTCGCCGGTGAAGAGCTCGTACTCCTCGGGCACGTGTCCCGCGCCGACGCCCACGATGAGGCGCCCGCCCGAGAGCACGTCCAGCGTCGACAGCTCCTTGGCCGCCCGGAGCGGATGGCGTTGGGCGAGGATCAGCACGTGGGAGAGCAGGTGGGTGCGCGTAGTGAGGGCGGCGAGCCAGCCGAGCGTCGCCGTGGTGTCGTACCAGACCGTCCCCATGGCGTCGGCCAGGCGACGCGGGATGGCGGTGTGGTCACAGACGCCGATGTAGAAGAAGCCCGCCTCGTCGGCGGCCCGGGCGACCTGGGCGAGCTCGGCGGGCCCGGCGACCGTCTCCCACTCGGCCACGTACAGCGTCGACTGGGATTGGATCGGCAGCTGCATGCCGTAGACGACGCGTCCCTCGGGGACGGCGCGCACCACGTCGGCCGGCAGCGTCGCAGTCGCGGGATCGGTCATGGCAGTGCCTCCGTTCGGGCGGGTGGGGCCGTTCCCCGCTCAGGCATAGGCGGCCAGCGCGGTGGACGCGTCGGCCGGTGGATAGAAGGTCGTCGACAGCACGCGCGCCCGCTTGAGGTGGAGGTGCAGCGGCACCTCCCAGGTGAACCCCATGCCGCCGTGGACCTGGATCGCAGCCCGCGCGTTGATCAGCGCCGCCTCGTCGGCCAGCAGCTTGGCGCCGGCGTGGCTGCGCAGCCGGATCTGACCCGGGGTGCACCCCGACGCCTCGGCTTCCGCCGCCGCGACGTCGGGCGCGTCGGAGAGGCAGGCCGCGGCGTGCACCGCGGCGCGCGCCACCTCCACCCGGACGAGCATGTCGGCGCACATGTGCTTGATCGCCTGGAACGAGCCGATGGGCTTGCCGAACTGCTGGCGCTCCTTGGCGTAGGCCACGGCCAGGTCGAGCACGGCGGCGGCGTGCCCGATCTGCAGCGCCGCCGTGAGCAGCGCGCCGTCGTGCCACAGCCGGCCGTTGTCGTCCGCCACGGCGCCGCCGAAGGGCAGCGCGTCGAGCTGCCACAGCGGCGTGAGCGGGTCGAGCGGGTGCGCCATCTGGCGCGCGCCGCCGCGGGGCACGGGGGACAGCAGCTGGCCCGGGCCGTCCTCGTCTAGCATGAGGAGCGCGTCGAGCGAGCCCAGATGCTCCACCAG
>DATDIE010000244.1:0-11717 GCA_036521235.1 Acidimicrobiales bacterium
AGCGGCCGTGTCGCCGCACGCCGCGTCACGCTCCTGTTACTTGACGGCACCCGCCGTGAGGCTGCGCACCAGTTGCTTCTGGAAGACGAGGAGCAGGATCACCAGCGGCACGAAGGCGATGACGGTGCCGGCGAGCGCCACGGGGATTGTGGACACCTGGGTGCCGAGCAGCTGCTTCAAGCCGATCTGCACCGTGTCGAGCGGCTTTGTCCCGCCGGTCGAGACCAGCGGCCACAGGTACTGGTTCCAGGCGCCGAGGACGGAGAAGACGGCGAGCGCGGCGAGGGACGGGCGCGCCAGCGGCACCGCCACCCGCGTCATGAAGCGCAGGTGCCCGTACCCGTCGAGCTGCGCCGCTTCCTGGAGGTCCCGCGGGATCTGCAGGAACGCCTGGCGCAGGAGGAAGATCCCGAAGCCCGTGGCCAGGAACGGGATGGAGAGCCCCGCGTACGAGTTGAACCAGTGGAACGACGTGACCGTGTCGAGGTTCGTGATGAACGTCACCTCGAAGGGGATCATCAACGTCGCCAGGCAGACGACGAAGAGCGTGCGCTTGAACGGGAAGCGCAGGAAGGCGAACGCGTACGCCGCCAGGATCGACGTGACCAGCTGCCCCACGACGATGATGCCGGTCATGATCGCCGAGGTCGCCATGTACTTGGACATCTGGCCCGAGGTCCACGCCGTGACGTAGTGGCTCCACTGTGGGTCGGTGGGGAAGAGCGGCGGCGGCTGCTGAACGAGCTGGTTCGGCGCCAGTAGCGAGTTCACGATCGTGACGTAGATCGGGAACAGCACGATGATGGCGAAGACGGTCAGGACCGCGTAGCTGCCGAGCGAGCGCAACCGCCGCCGCGGCCGATGCGGGGGAGGACCGGCGTCACCAGCGTCGCCGGGATCGGGCGGCGGAGGTCCCGAGGCCGCCGGTTCGGCCGGCGTCAGGTCCGTGACCACGAACGTGCTCGTCCCCGTGCCGCGGTCAGCGGGCATAGCTCACCCTCCGCTCCAGGAACCGCATCTGCAACAGCGTCAACCCGAGGGTGATCAGGAAGAGGACCGTCGCCATGATGGCGGCCGTCCCGGGGTTGTTCTCGATCTGCAGCGTGTTCACGATGTTGTAGACGAGGACGTTGGTGTGCAGCCGCACCGCGTTCTGCGGCCCGATGAGGATGTCGATCGCGCCGAACGCCTGCATGGCGTAGATCGTGCTCACGATCACCGCGAAGAAGATCGTGGGGGAGAGGAGCGGCACCGTCATGCGCCAGAAGCGCGACCAGGCGTTGGCGCCGTCGATGCGCGCCGCCTCGAGCAGCTCGTCGGGGACCGACTGCAGGCCGGCGGACATGATGATGAACGACAGGCCCAGGAACTGCCAGACCGTGATGACGGCGACCGCCGGCAGCGCCCACGTCGTGCTCTCGAGCGCCGGCGGGGTGGGGTTGATCCCGAGCCACGGCAAGAGCCCGACGACCGGGTTCAGCAGCGTCCCGAACACGACGGACGCCACGGCGACCGACGAAACGACCGTGGACGAGAAGATCATCCGGTAGATCGCCATGCCCTTCAACTTCCGGTGCGCCGTGACGGCGAGCGCCAGGCCGAGGACGAGGCTGATCGGCACGACCAGGACCACGAAGATCAGCGTGGTCACGAGGCTCTGCGTGAACTGCGTCGACGTGATCGTCGGGACGATCTGATGCAGACCGACGTAGTGCGCCGGCAGTCCCGGCACCGGCGGCGTCTGGTACAGCATCAGCTTGAAGTTCCTGAGGAACGGATAGAAGCAGAAGACCCCGAACAAGGCGAGCGCCGGCGCCAGCAGGAGGTACGCCAGCACCGCCTCCTTGCGACGCCGCGTGCGCAGGACGTGCCGCCCGACGGCCGGCCCGGCCACTCCGCCCAGCCCGGCGGCCACCGTCGTCACGACGGCCCCAACCTCTCGCCGGTGGTCACGTCGAAGAGGTGGTACGCCCGCGGGTCCGCCGACACGGCGATCCGCACCGCCTCGCCGATCTTCGGCTTCGGTGCGGCGGCGCTCTGGCGCACGATGATCCGAGTCCCCGTCTCGGTTGTACAGATCACGTGCGTCTCGGCGCCGAGCAGCTCGACGATAACGACGCTGGCGCCGATGGAGCCGCCCCCGCCCCCCTCCCCAACGCCCGTGAGAGAGAGCGATTCGGGCCGAAGCCCGAGCACGACGTCGGGCCCGGCGCCCCGCACCTTGGCCGCCACCTCGGGTGGCAGCGGCACCGAGGCGCCGGGGAACGCCACGCACAACGTGCCCAGGCCACCACCACCACCACCGCCGGCCTCGCTCTCGGCCTCCACAGTCCCGCTCTCGACGAGCATCCCCTCGATCAGGTTCATCCCCGGGCTCCCCAGGAAGTGCGCCACGAACGCGTTCGCCGGCGTGGCGTACAGCTCCTCGGGCGGCGCGACCTGCTGCAGCCTGCCCTCGCTCATCACCGCGATGCGGTGCCCCATCGTCATCGCCTCGACCTGGTCGTGCGTGACGTAGAGCGTCGTCGTCGCCAGGCGCGCCTGCAGCTCGACGATGTCCGCCCGCGTCTGCACCCGCAGCGCGGCATCGAGGTTGGACAGCGGCTCGTCCATCAAGAAGACGAGCGGCTCGCGCACGATCGCCCGAGCCAGCGCCACCCGCTGGCGCTGCCCTCCGGACAGCTGCGCCGGTTTCCGCCCCAGCAGCCCGCTCAGGCCGAGCGTCTCGGCGGCGCGCTTGACCCTGGTCGCCCGCTCCTCCTTGTCCACGCTGCGCTGCCGGAGTGGGAACTCGATGTTCCTCGCCACGCTCAAGTGCGGATACAGCGCATAGCTCTGGAAGACCATCGCCACGTCGCGGTCCTTGGGGTCCACGTCGTTCACGACCCGCTCCCCGATGGTGACGGTGCCCTCGGTGACGTCCTCGAGGCCGGCGACCATGCGCAGCACCGTTGTCTTGCCGCAGCCCGACGAGCCGAGCAGGACGAGCAGCTCGCCGTCGGTCACCTCGAGCGTGAGGTCGTCGACGGCGGTCGTCTCGCCGAAGCGCTTCGTCACCCCCTCCAAGCTGACCTGGGCCAAGGTCCTCCTCCCCGCCGCTCTACACCGATGCCAGCGAGATCCGTCGATCGGTCAGCCGCACGGTAGCGGGGCGGACGCGGCCGAGCCGGGCCCGCCGGGCCTCAGGTAGCCGGGATCTTCCACCCCATGCCCTCGGCGATCTCCTTGCACGTCGGGCACAGCCCGTAGCGCTTCGGGTCACGCCCGGGCACCCATTCCTTGCCGCACAGCGCCCGGACCGGCACGGCGTTCACGATGCCCTCCACGACGCTCGGACCGGCGGAGACGTATTCGCCCGCCTTCTCGCCCTTCTTGGGCGTGTAGCCCTCCAGGACGATGTGGGCCATCCGGTCATGGTCGCCGTCATCGAGGTCCGGACGGGGGCGGGAGGGCGCCAGGGTCGTCCCGGTGTCGCCCTCGGGGGCCATCGACGCGCTGAAGGTCGGAATCACGTCCCTAGGCTAGATCCCCGCCCTTTTTCGGGTCCTCTTGGCCGGCCCCGCCGTACCGCCGGACCCCCGAAGGGGTTGTCTGACCAGGTCTTCCACTTCGGGAACAACCCTCCCCCGAAAATGGTTTACCAGTCAAAGGAATTCGCACTTACGTCATTACGTCGGTGCGGACCGACCAGAAAGAAATAGCGATGACGAACGAGAACGTGACACTCCCATTGCTCCCACTCACCTCAGGGGTGGTGCTGCCGGGGATGGTGTTCACCATGGCGCTCGAGTCCGATGAGGCCCGCGCCGCCGTGGAGTCCGCCCGCTCCGCCGGTGGACGCCTGCTGCTCGTGCCCCACATCGACGGCCGCTTTGCCAGCGTGGGCGTCGTCGCCGAGGTGATGGAGGAAGGCGACCTCCCCGGCGGCACGCCCGCCGTGGCGATCCGCGGTGACCACCGCGCCACGATCGGGACCGGTGTGCCCGGGACCGGCAACGCCCTGTGGGTCGAGGCCGAGCCGATCGAGGAGCCCGAGGCGTCGCCGACGGCCATCGAGCTCGCCCGTGAGTACCGGGCGGTGCTGGAGAACATCTTGCACACCCGGGGCGCAGGTCGGATCGCCGCGCAGCTGCGTGAGATCACCGAGCCGTCGCGTCTGGCCGACGTGGCCGGGTATTCGCCCGACCTCTCGTTGAGCCAGAAGGTCGAAGTGCTCGAGACGCTCGACGCTGAGGCGCGGTTGCGTCTCGTGTTGGGTTGGGCGCGGGACACCCTGGCCGACCTGACGTTGCGCGAGAAGATCAAGACCGACGTCGAAGAGGGCATGGAGAAGACCCAGCGCGAGTTCCTCTTGCGCCGCCAGCTCGATGCCATCCGCAAGGAGCTCAACTCCTTGAGCGGCTCCGACGGCGACGGCGAGGACCCGGACGACTACCGGGCCAAGCTCGAGACCGCTGAGTTGCCCGAGGACGTCCGCAAGGCCGTCGAACGCGAGGTCGACAAGCTCGAGCGCACCTCGGACCAGAGCCCGGAGACGGGCTGGATCCGCACGTGGCTCGACACCGTGTTCGAGGTCCCGTGGGGCGTCGAGTCGGAGGACCGCTTGGACATCGCCGAGGCTTCTCGGATCCTCGAGGAGGACCACGATGGGCTGAAGGACGTGAAGGAGCGGATCCTCGAGCACCTCGCCGTGCGCAAGCTCCAGGCCGAGCGCGGCCTGGCGCCGGTGAACGGACAGCGGGGCTCGGGTGCGATCCTCGCCTTGGTCGGCCCTCCGGGTGTCGGCAAGACGTCGTTGGGTGAGTCCGTCGCGAACGCGTTGGGCCGCAAGTTCGTCCGGGTGTCCTTGGGTGGCATCCGCGACGAGGCCGAGATCCGTGGGCACCGCCGTACGTACGTCGGTGCGCAGCCGGGTCGGCTCGTGCGTGCCCTCCGTGAGGCCGGGACGATGAACCCTGTCATCGTCTTGGACGAGGTGGACAAGATCGGGACGGACTACCGGGGCGACCCCTCTTCGGCGTTGCTCGAGGTGCTCGACCCGGCCCAGAACCACACGTTCCGTGACCACTACCTCGAGGTGGACCTTGACCTGTCGCGGGTGCTGTTCATCGCGACGGCCAACGTCGCCGAGACCATCCCTGGGCCGCTGTTGGACCGCATGGAGCTCATCCGGATCGACGGGTACACCGAGTCGGAGAAGGTCTCGATCGCGCGGCACCACCTCGTGCGGCGTCAGATCTCGCGGGCCGCACTGCGTGAGGACGAGGTGTCGATCTCAGACGACGCTCTTCGTGTGATCGTTGCGGACTACACCCGTGAGGCCGGCGTCCGGAACCTCGAGCGTGAGATCGGCAAGCTGCTTCGCAAGGTGGCGACCAAGCTCGCGTCTGGTGACGCGACCGCTCCGGTCGTCGTCGAGAAGGATGACGTGCGTGGCTGGCTCGGCCGGCCGCACTTCTACTTCGAGGCGGCGGATCGGACGTCGGTTCCCGGTGTCGTCACGGGCTTGGCTGTCACGGGCGCTGGTGGCGACGTGTTGTTCGTCGAGGCCAGCGTCTCCGACGGGCCCGAGGGCCTGACCCTGACCGGTCAGCTCGGCGACGTCATGAAGGAGTCGGCGGAGATCGCCCTCTCCTACGTGCGCTCGCACGCTGAAGAGCTGGGGATCGACCCGGCCTCGTTCCAGGGCAAGCGGTTCCACGTCCACGTCCCGGCCGGGGCCGTGCCCAAGGACGGGCCCTCCGCCGGCGTCACGATGACGACGGCGTTGGTCAGCCTGTTGCGTGGCGTTCCGGTTCGCTCCGTCGTGGGCATGACCGGTGAGGTCACGCTGCAGGGCCGGGTGCTCCCGATCGGTGGCGTCAAGCAGAAGGTGCTGGCCGCCCACCGGGCGGGGCTGACCGAGGTCGTCCTGCCCGAGCGGAACGGTCCCGACCTCGAGGACGTCCCCGAGGAGGTCCGTGACGTCATGAAGTTCCACCTGGCCGCCACGATCGCCGACGTGCTCACCCCGGCTCTGTCCGGGGAGAGTGCGGCGGACGAGGCGCCGGGTGAGGCTTCGCACGAGGGCGAGCTCGTCAACGCGGCGTAATCGCAGCGGTTGGTTCACACTGCATTCGGGTCGGCCTCAGGCCGGCCCGAATGCAGTTCGCGAACCTCCGCCAGGGCTCGCGTGGTCCACGAGCCGCCTAAGTTTGTGACCGTCCCCGCCCGGGCACACGGACCGAGGATGGCAACCCGTCGATCGGAGCACGCATGGACGACAAGGAGATCACGAGGCGCATCAGCGAGCTGGCTGCCGAGGAGCAGCGGCTCGAGGAGGCGCATGTCGGAGAGGGCCTGTCGGACGAAGAGCTGAAGCGCAAGCGGGAGCTCGAGATCTCACTCGACGAGATGTGGGACCTCCTTCGCCAGCGTCGCGCCAAGCGCAGCGCCGGTCAGGACCCCGATGCGGCGGCGCAGCGCACCGCCGACACGGTCGAGGGCTATCTGCAGTAAGCACAAAAAGGGTGCGCCGCCAAAGCGCACGCTTTTTCAGTCTGCGGGCCAGCGGCGGTTCAGCGCCGGAGCGATCAGCCCGAGCAGCCCACGCACGTTGCCCAGTGTCACGTCGATGAAATCGAAGGAGTCGCGCCACACGGTGATCTTGCCGTCGTGCACGACGAAGCGCCCGTAGACCCAGAAGCGGCTCGCAAAGCGGCGGAACGCAAGCTCGTCCACCCGGTCGGTCAGCACCACGTCGCCCTCGGTCGCCACGTAGTTGAGGTGGGCGCGGAAGACCACGCGGTCCGGGCGCATGATCGGGCGGGCCAGCAGCTCGAGCCGATCCCGACCGTGGACCGTCGGGAGCCCCACGTTCATGTACTCGAGGTCCTCGTCGACCAGGTCCAGCGCGGCGTCGACGTCGGAATGGGCCCAGGCGTCGAGGAACGCCACGACGACATCCGCCGGCGCAGTCGGTGCGGCGGCTTCGGTCGGCTCCGGCACCGCCGAAACCGGGGAAGCGGAGGTGGATCGCTTTCGTTGCGGAGTCGGCACGGCGCCCTCGCTTCGTGGTCGTCGCGTTAGACGGTACTCCGACCCCCATCGCGGCGCCTCCGCCAGACAACCCACAGCGACGGCCCGACGGCGAGCGCGACGAACACGAGGATGGCCAGCACGAACAGCAAGGTGTAGGAGCCGTATCCGCCGTAGGAGAACTTCACGGTGTGCACGCCCGGCCCGACGTCCACGCCGACCACGGCCGGAGCCACCATGACCGTCGGTTCGGGGTGCCCGTCGACGGTCACCTGCCAACCGGGGTCGAACGAAGCGCTGAGGACAACCGTGGCGCGGCGGTTCGTCTTCACCACGGCGCTGGCGCTGCCGTTGGCCAGGTCCGCGTGTTCGACGACCACGTGGCCGGGTGACCCGGTCAGGGCCTCCGCCACGGTGCCGGTGGGCGCGGCCGCCGCGCTGCCGTTGAACGCCACGGTCAGGTCGCGGTGGTCGTTGAGGAGCGGTGCGTCGAGCAAAGGCTCGCTCTGCGTCCCGAGCGTGGCCCGGGTGGCGGTGAAGACCCCGGTGGTGTCGTAGACGTGGATGTACCCCGGCTCGGAGAGCTCCCACAGGCAGTACGCACCCTCACAGCGCACCTGCGTCGCCGGCACGGGAGGCTGCATGTACGGGCCCTGTGAAGGCGTGAGGATGTAACCGATCCCGAAGAGCGGGTAGTCGCCCGGGTTGGCGTCGTCGAAGTAGAACTCGGGGTCGGTCATGAGCGACGCCGTGCGGAGCGTGTAGCCCACCTCGTCGATGTCCTTGCTCTCGAGGTACTTGAAGACCGGCACGTCACCGACCGTGAAGTCGGCGCCCCAGTTCGTCGGCTGGCCGGCGTACACCCGTCCGCGCGGGTGGGCCTGCGTGTAGGCCAGCAGGGAGTCGATCGCCGGGCCGTCGTACGCATCGTCGGCCGCCTGAGCCGAGACGTTGCTGCTGTTCCCCTCGTTGTAAGTGTCCTGGGAGGTCCAGGCCGGAATGAGGAAGACGAGGACGGCGACGATGCACACGCCGGCCACGACCCCACGCGCAACGGGCGACTGAAGGCGGCTCCGGTACTCCTTGGACAAGACGTGCGTGAGCGCGTCGTAGAGGAACCGCCCGAAGAACACGATGCCGATGCCGGCCAGGATGATCCCCGAGAGCTGTATGCCCATCTGGAAGCGCCGGATGAAGACGTCCGAGCTGCCGGGGAGGATCTTGTACACGACCCCCCACGTCGTCCGGCCGAAGGTCATCAGGAGGGTGACGACGAAGATCGTGACGAGCGCGCGCCCCGCGATGAACGTCCGCCAACGGAACAGGCACACGAGCAGCCCGACACCGAGGAAGATCGTGATGACGGGGAACCAGTGGTTGGCGTCGAACAGACGGCCCGTGATGAGCACCCAGAGGGTGTGGCGCGCCCCGTAGCCGTTCTCGAGGCCCGTCCCCTCCAGGACCTGGTTCTTCGCCGCCCAGTGCGACTGGGCCAGCAGCGGCACGATCACCCAGGCCGACGCCAGGAACGCGGCAACACCCACCAGCACGGCCCGGAGGAGCCGGCGCCGCAGGTCCGACCAGACGATGAAGGGGAAGACGACGATGGCCACGAAGGCCAGGTACCCCGTCTCGTAGTGGAGGGCGGCCGTCACCATCACGAAGAAGACGGCCGGCAGGACGGATCGGCGGATGGAATTCCGTGCGTCGAGTGCCCGGTAGGTGAAGCCCCAGGCGAGCGGCAGCGTCCACGACGCCCACAACTGGGTCCATACGCCGTAGCCCCTCCAGATGTACGCCATGTCCTCGTAACCGATTCCGGCGGACGA
Source organism: Acidimicrobiales bacterium (assembly GCA_036521235.1). Classification (GTDB taxonomy): domain Bacteria; phylum Actinomycetota; class Acidimicrobiia; order Acidimicrobiales; family RAAP-2; genus Bog-473. The sequence continues at coordinate 8,847 of DATDIE010000244.1, forward strand.
GGTGAGCAACGGTGAGACGGCCGCCGCAGCGCCGGCGGTCCAGCGGCTCAACCCGAACAACCGCGCCGACCAGTAGACGACGAGCGGCCACAGGGCCAACAGCAGGTAGATCGACCAGCGGAACACCGTGTCGGGATTGATGAACGTGCCGAAGACGCCCGCGGTTATCGAGGGCAGGCTTTGGTAGTGCAGGTACTGGGGCGAGCCGAGCCCCAGGTACGGGAACCAACTCGTCAGCGGCAGGTGGCCCTGGTTGATGCGTGTCGCCGCGAAGCGCGTCATCTGCTCGTGGATGGAGCTGTCGTCGAGAAACGGCACGGCCGTCAGCGTCGGGCGCAGCTCCAACAACCCCCAGACGACGGCGACGAAGACGAGGATCCAGGGTGCGAAGTCCAGCCACGACTTCTCGGGTGTCGCGTCAGTGGCGGCCTCGTCCTCCGCGGGGCGGGTTTCGTCGGGCGCCGAAACGGCTGGCGTCGCCGTCACGAAGTGACCCGGAAGGCCGTCAGAACCTGCGTGTCCGCACTCGACTTCGCCACGTCGGCGGTCTCCCTCCGCTCGGCTCGTGCTGCAATAGGCACCACGAGCGCCAGGCGCAGGCCGTGTCGGCTCGTCCCTCTTTCTGGCGTCGGCACGGCGCCATGTTGCCAAACCGTCCTGCTCTGGTGGCCGCACACCGGGTGTCGGTGCCCAGCACTCGCCCCCCGCATCGGTAACATCGCCCGCACCCGGGGCTGTAGCTCAGTGGTCAGAGCAGAGGACTCATAATCCTTGGGTCGTGGGTTCGATCCCCACCAGCCCTACGCAGCCCTACGCAGCCCCGCTCACCCCGGTGAGCCCGAACCCTCGTCACCGGCCGCCCACGCCACCGCCCCGCCCGTGAGGTTCTCCGCGGTCCATCCCCTGTCGCTCAGCGCCTTGGCCGCGGTGGCCGAACGTCCGCCGACGTGGCAGGCCACGACGATCGTCCGGTCGCGTGGCACTTCGTCGAGCCGGTCTCCAAGCTCGCCGAGGGGGATGTTGACGCCGAAGGGATAGGCCCACTCGGCCACCTCGCTGGGTTCGCGCACATCGAGGAGATAGACGTCCTCACCGCGGGCGACGCGCGCCTTGACCTCGTCGGGTTCCACCTCGGCATAGGGCATGTCCCAACCCTAGGACCGGGCCGGTAACGCCACGCCACGAAGCGGCCCGGACGAGCCTCGACAACGGAAGCGCCGCGACCCAGCCGTCCCCGCCACCGCAGGCTCCGCCGGTACTCTGGTTTCGTGGTCCTTCCTCGGAAATTCCTCAACGACGACGAGGAATTGCTGGCCGAGATAAAGCCCCACTGGATCTTCCTCTTCGGCCCCCTTTTCACCTCCATCGGCGTGTGGGCCGGCCTCATCGTGATCCTCATCGTGTGGCAGAACCCGCCGAGCTGGCTGAACTACCCGATCGTGATCCTCGCCCTCATCCCCGGGCTCTGGCTGCTCGGCCGGTACATCCGCTGGCGGTCCTACGACGTGGCGTTGACGACGACCCGCATCCTCGTGCGCCAGGGGATCTTGGGCCGCGACACCGTGCAGCTGCGCCTGCAGCGCATCACCGAGGTGAACATCCGCCAGGAGCTCTTCGAGCGATTGCTCGGCACGGGCAGCCTGGTGATCGACGTCCAGGGCGAGGACGACTCCATGACGCTCGAGTACATGCGCAAGCCGGCCGTCGTCCAGCGCGTCATCAACTCGCAGATCAACGAGATCGTGGGCGGGGGCGAACGCGAGGCCGTCCCCGAGGACATGCTGCCGCGGGACCAGCGGCACCTCCGCCGGCACGACGACGACTACGACCACCAGGACCACCACGACGACTACGACGACCACGAACGGCACGACACGCCCCCGTTCGGCGTCGGCGTCGGCGGGACCGCGTCGAGCTCCCAAGCGGACACGCAGCCCGGACGGGGCCAGAGCCAGCCCACCGCCCAGCCCCAGCCAGGCACGACCCCCTTCGAGATACGCGACCGTCTCATCGAGCTCGACGACCTCCGCCGCCGCGGCATCCTCTCGGAGGAGGAGTTCGCCGCCAAGAAGAGCCAGTTGCTCGATCGCATCTAACGCACCCCGGCGGCGACCGGCCGGGTCAATGGAACCTCGCCACCGGTGGTGGAAGCCTCCTACCCCAGTTGCGCAGGAACCAGAGCAGGACGGCGATGCACGCAAACGTGGTCCAGGTGGAGATCAAGGACGTCGACGATGCGACCAAGGGGGTCGCGGAAACGGTGATCCCCAACTTGAAGCAGGCGCCGGGCTTCGTCGGCGCGTACTTCGTGGCGCTCGACGGCTCGCACGGCATGTTCATTGCCGTCTTCGCGACCGAGGAGCAGGCGAAGGCGGCGGCGCCGGCTGCGGGAGCGATGAGCCCGGGGGTCACGCTGATCAAGAGCGAGATCGGGCCCGTCGTCGGCGCTGCCTGACACCCCACGACGGGGGAGGTCCGCCCACAGCCGCGGGCTACCGTGGTCGCCGTGAGCCTCTCTCGATACCGCTGCGACGCCTGCGGCAACCTCACCCGTTTCGACATCACGGTCTCGCAGACGACGAAGTCGTTCCACCACTACACGGTCGGCGGCGACCTGGTCATCGAGGAAGAGGAGATCGTGTCCCGCCGCGTCGACGAGGTCGTCTGCCGCTGGTGCGGCCACGGGCGCAGCGTGGTCGAGATCGACGAGGATATCGAGCCGGACGCGTCGTCGAAGGTCTCGTGACCGAGCCGCCGGCCGACATCCTGCGCCGGCTGCGTCCCATCCCGACCACCGCCGGCCCGCCCACCACGACCCCCCGCGACGTCGTCGGCGTCGCGCCCGACGGCCGTGCCGTGCGCATCGAGGTG
>DATDIE010000245.1:0-13605 GCA_036521235.1 Acidimicrobiales bacterium
GAGTTCCCGATCCTGGTGCTCGACGAGCCGGCCGAGCACCTCGAGCCGGCGGCCGCCGACGCCCTGACGGCGGACCTGCTCGACGTGACCGACGGCCGCGCGGCGCTCCTCATCACCCACCGGCTCGCGGGTCTGGAACGGGTGGACGAGATCGTCGTCCTCGAGCGCGGCGCCGTGGTCGAGCGCGGCACGCATGCGACGCTGCTCGAGGCGGGCGGCCGCTACGCCGCGCTGTGGTGGGAGGAGCGCATGGCCGACCGCCCGGCGCCGCCGCCCGCGGTCGTGACTCCCCCGACGATCCCACGTGAGGCGCCGACTCCACCCGAGTCCACCCCGTCGCTCAACGAAAGAGGCGAGACACCGTGAACCTGGACCTGGCTCGCTGGCAGTTCGCCAGCACGAGCATCTACCACTTCTTGTTCGTGCCGGTCACGATCGGCCTGGCCTTCCTGGTGGCGCTACTCGAGACCGGGTGGTACCGCAACGGCGACGCGGTGTACCTGCGGTTGGCGCGCTTCTTCGGGACGCTGCTGCTCATCAACGTCGCCATCGCGGTCGTGACCGGGCTCATCCAGGAGTTCGAGTTCGGCATGAACTGGTCCGTCTTCTCGCGCCTGGTCGGCAACGTCTTCGGCGGCCCCTTGGCGTTCGAGGGGCTCGTGGCCTTCTTCTTGGAGTCCACCTTCCTCGGGCTGTGGATCTTCGGGTGGAACCGGCTGTCCAAACGGGCCCACCTGGCGTGCATCTGGCTGGTCTCGGCCGGGACGGTGATCTCCGCCGTCTTCATCATGGCGGCCAACTCGTGGATGCAACATCCGGTCGGCTACAAGCTCAACGGCGCCAAACAGCCAGTGCTGACCAACTTCTTCGCGCTGTTCACCAACCCGGTGTTCTTGTGGGGCTTCACCCATGTGATCCTGGCGTCGCTCGTGACCGGAGCACTGATCATGCTCGGCGTGTCGGCCTGGCACCTGCGTCGCAAGAGCGAGATGGACGCGTTCCGGCGTACCGCGGTGATCTCCCTCGTCGTCCTGCTGCTGTCGACACCGATCGCCCTCTTCGTCGGCAGCGAGCTCGGCGTCGTCGAAGCGACCTACCAACCGATGAAGATCGCCGCGGCGGAGGCGCAGTGGAACACGTGTCAACCGTGCTCCTTCTCGCTGTTCCAGATCGGCGGGGGGAACAACGATCAGACGCCGACGCAGATCATCTCGATCCCGGGGCTGCTGTCCATCCTCGCCACCAACCATCCCAACGGCCAGGTCATCGGCCTCAACCAATTGAATGCGGAGTACCAGAAGGAGTACGGCCCGGGGAACTACGTCCCCAACGTCTTCATCCAGTACTGGTCGATGCGGGTGATGGCGTACCTGGCCACGCTGGTCATGGCCTTCGCCCTCTGGGGGGCGTGGCTGCTGTACCGGCACCGGCTCGACCGCGCCCAATGGTTCCTGCGCATCGCGCCCTGGGCGATCATCACGCCGTTCCTGATGAACACCGCCGGGTGGATGCTGACGGAGAGCGGCCGGCAGCCGTGGATCGTCCAGGGCCTGCAGAAGACCGCCCAGGGGGTGTCGCCGTCCGTGTCGGCCACGGACATCTGGATCTCGATCGTCGTCTTCTACCTCGTCTTCATCGCGTTCGGGATCGCCGATACGTGGCTCATGATCCGCTACAGCCGCAAGCGGCTCGACCACGACCCGATCGCCAGGCTGGTGAACGAAGGTGCCCCGTCCGCCGAAGGAGCCCCGTCCGACGAGGACGAGCTCGAGCTCGTCTACTAGGAGGCCGCGATGACCCTCGGAGACTTCTGGTTCATCGTCGCTGCGATCTTCTGGGTCGGCTTCTTCGTCCTGGAGGGGTTCGACTTTGGCGTCGGCATGCTCCACGCGATCCTCGGGCGCAACGACTTGGAGCGCCGGGTGCTGATCAACGCGATCGGGCCGGTCTGGGACGGTAACGAGGTCTGGCTCATCGTGGCCGGGGCCGTCCTCTTCTCGGCCTTTCCCGGCTGGTACGCCACGATGTTCTCGGCGCTGTACCTGGGCCTGCTGCTGGTGCTCGTCGCCCTCATCGTGCGCGGGCTGACCTTCGAGTGGCAACGCAAGTTCGACGACCCGCGCTGGCGCACCTTCTGGCGGGTGGGCCTGACCGTCACCAGCGCCCTCATCCCGTTCCTGTTGGGCCTCGCGCTGGGCGACCTCCTCCACGGCCTCCCGATCAACAGCGACCACGTGTACACCGGCGGGTTCTGGCATCTCTTCACCCCGTTCGGCGTGTGGAGCGGCATCACGTTCGTCGTCCTGTCGTTGCTCTCGGGAACGACGTTCCTCACCCTGAAGACGACCGGGGAGCTGCACGAGCGGGCGCAGCGCGCCGCGACGGTCGTCGGCGTCGTCGCCGTCGTCGTGACGTTCGGGTTCATGACCTGGGTGCACGTCGGGCTGTCCACGGGTTTCGTCCCCGAACCCCTCGAGGCGCTGGCCCTGCTGGCGGTCATCGTGGCGGCCTGGGCGGCCCGTGAGCGCGCCGACGGCTGGGCCTTCATGGCGGCGTGCGTGGGCATCGGGGGCACGGTGGGGTCGCTCTTCAACGAGCTCTTCCCCCGGGTCATGATCTCGAGCACCAACCACGCCTACAACCTGACGGTCAACAACACGGCGAGCCCGCCGTACACGCTGAAGGTGATGACCGTCACCGCCGCGATCTTCTTCCCCATCGTCGTCGCGTACCAGGCCTGGACCTACAAGGTCTTCCGCCGGCGGCTCTCGGTGCCGAAGTCGGACCCCGATGCCGGCGATGACGGGGACGCTGAGGCGGCGTCGCGGCAGGCGGACGACCCCGACGGGACGGTCGTGACCAGCGGGGAGACCCCCGACCGCCGAACGTGAGGTACTAGTCCTAGGCCGTCACGTCGAAGCGGGCGTGGGCCGTCTCGGAGCGACCGTGCTGCGTCAGCTGGGAGATCACGCCGGATACGTGGAGTGACCCGATGGTGCCGGCGAAGGCAAAGGACTTCGAGGTGATGTCGGCCGTGAGCGTCGCCCGCACCGGCTCGTTCCGGAACGTGCCGCTGACCGAGCCGACGTTCTGTGGTGCCTTTGAGGTCACCGAGGACGGAAAGGTCAACGTGATGTTCAGGGTGAAGCGAGACCCTCCGATCGTGCCGGCGACGTCGGCGACCGGGATCCGCGAGGGGATCGACGCTGCCGTACCGGCTCCCGGCGACGGCACCGGCACGTGACCACGTCCCGACACGGGGTACCCATGAGCGTTGCCGCTGATCGACTGGATCGTCGGCGTGATCCCGGTCGCGCCGGTCCAGGTGATGGTCGCCGTACCTCGACCGAGCGGGATCCTCGTCAGGTTCGCCATGAACGCCGTCGTCCACGCCGAAACCGCCATGAGGACGGCCGCTCCCGTGACCACGACGGCCACGGTCCGCCCGACGGCCCCACCCCGCCCTTCCCTCATCACGCGCCCTGGACCGCTCGTTCGCGATGGATGACCAACGACGCGGCGGCCTTGTCATGGATCGTCTGCTTCCTCCAGTCCCAGAGCGGGAAGAGCATGTCGATGACCCAGGGGATGAAGAAGAGCACGGCGAGGACGTACTCGACGAACGCGCGCAGCAGGGCCCTGGCGTACCCGACCCGGCCAAGGTTGGCGTCGACGCAGCGAATCCCGGCGATCATCATTCCCGGCGTCTGCCCGCGGGCTGAGCCGATGAACACCGTGCCGTACACCAGCACGAGGATGGCCTGGACGAGGAAGCCGAGACCGTGGACGCTCACACCGGCCGTGCGGGTGGTGAACATGGAGCCGTTGGAGACGGTGTTCGCGGTGGTCACGTGGAAGAGGCCGCCGAAGGGGATGAGCAAGGGGATGCTGATGGCCCCGACGATCACGAAGTCGAGCAGCCATCCGCCGAGGCGCACGCCGTAGCCGGCGAGGTCGGGTCCCGCCGGCGCCGACGGCGGCGCCGCTGGGGGCGGGGGCGCCACCTGCGTCTGGCTCGTCCATTGCGAGCCGCTCCACCACCGGTGGACGCCGGGGGCTCCAGCGGGATCGGGATACCAGCCCGCCTGTGGGATCGTCACCACGAACTCCGAGCACCCGTGGTCAGAGCGGCGCGCGAGATCGAATCGGGCATGGTGGCTCCTCCGTCAGCGCTTCCCGTACTCATCGGACTGTTCCCGCCGGCGGTTGAGCGGCCGCAGGGTGCCGACAGCCCGGCCCCACCACGGTCCGGGCCGGCTACAGGCCGGGGCTGGTCTGCATGAGGCCGCCGTCGGCGAAGATCGTCGTCGCCGTGAGGTAGCTGGCCCCGTCCGAGGCGAGGAACGCCACCACCGACCCGATCTCCTCGGGCTGCGCCAGCCGCCCGAGCGGGATGGCGGCGTTCAGCGTGGCCAGCGCCTTGGGGTCCGCCACGGTCTGCGCATTGATCGGCGTGTCGACCGCCCCCGGCCCCACGCCCACGACGAGGATCCCGTGCGGCGCCAGTTCGACACCGGCCGTCCGGGTGAGCATCCGCATCCCGCCCTTGGAGAGGCAATAGGCCGTGTTCCCCGGCATGGGCCAGTCCTCGTGCACGGACGTCATGTTGATGATGCGGCCGCCGCCGCCCTGGGCGATCATCTGCTTGGCGGCGATCTGGGTGCCGAAGAACGCGCTCTTGAGGTTGACGTCGAGGACCTTCTCGTACTGCGCCTCGGTCGTGTCGAGAACGGACGTCCTGGTCTCGACCCCGGCGTTGTTCACCATCACGTCGAGGCGGCCGAAATTCGAGACCGCGGTGTCGACCATCTTCTGGAGATCGGCGATCTTCGAGACGTCGCCCTCGACACCGACCGCCTTGTCGCCCAGTGCGGCCACCTGCTGCTCGAGGTCCTCGGTCGCCTGCTCGTTCGAGATGTAATCGATCACGATGTTCGCGCCCCGTTCGGCCAACGCGAGTACGACCGCCTTGCCGATGCCGGTGTTGCCGCCGGTCACGATCGCGACCTTCCCGTCGAGTTCCTTTGCCATGTGGACTCCTTCTCGTGCGACCGAACTGGTCGCGGCCGACAGTCACCGCCCAACCTAGCCAGAGCCCGCACCGGCCGACACGGCGACCGAGCGGCCACGGAGGCGCTCGTGACGAACGGCACTACATGCCGCACGGCGGTGTGCGTAGCATCGACGCTAATGACCGAGACGTCTGACTCCGCGGCTCATCCCGACGCCGCCACCGCACAGACCGATCTGAGCGGCGGCGCCGACGGGTTCCCGCCCATCGCCGACTACGCCTTCCTCTCCGACTGTGAGAACAGCTGCCTCGTCGCCCCCAACGGTGCCGTCGAGTGGCTGTGCCTCCCCCGGCCCGACTCGCCCAGCGTGCTCGGCGCGCTGCTCGACCGGACCGCGGGCAGCTTCCGCTTCGGGCCGTACGGCACCGAGGTGCCGCACGACCGGCGCTACATCCCGGGCACGATGGCCCTCGAGACGACCTGGCACACCCCGTCGGGTTGGCTGGTCGTGCGGGACGTGCTTACCGTCGCGCCCACGCAGGACGTCGCGCGGCGGACGGACTTCCGCCGCGCCCCGGGGGACGCCGCACCTTCCGGTGTGCTGTTGCGCATCGCCACGTGTATCGAGGGGCACGTCGAGGTCGTGGCGACCATCGTCCCCGTCTTCGAGTACGGCGCACAGACCGGCATGTGGTCCTACGAGGGGGACGGCTACGAGTCCATGTCGGTCTGTCCACCCGCGGGCGACCCGAATCTGGCCGTCGGCTCGTCGTTCGGGCTCGGAGCAGCCGGCCCCCGCTGTTACGGACGCTCCACGCTCGCCAAGGGAGAGTCCGCGTTCGTCGCGCTCTCGTGGTCCGACGGCCTCCCCCAGGACCTGACCGAGGCGCAGGCTCAGCTCGACGCCACCGTGACGTACTGGCGGGACTGGCTCTCCAACGGGACGTTCCCCGACCACCCGTGGCGCATCTATATGGAACGCAGCGCCCTCACTCTCAAGGGCCTCAGCTACGCGCCGACCGGAGCGATCATGGCGGCGCCGACGACCTCGTTGCCCGAGACCCCCGGCGGTGCGCGCAACTGGGACTACCGCTACACGTGGATCCGCGACTCGTCGTTCATGCTGCGTTCGCTGTACCGCCTCGGATTCGCATGGGAGGCCATGGAGTACTTCGCCTTCATCCTGGAGGCGGTGGCATCCGAGGCCGCTGCCATCGGCGAATGGGATCTCCAGATCATGTACGGCATCGACGGCCGAAAGGATCTCACCGAGAAGACGCTCGACTATCTGTCCGGCTGGCGGAACTCGCGGCCGGTCCGCGTCGGCAACGGCGCGTGGGACCAGCGTCAGAACGACGTCTGGGGGATGCTGCTCGATGCGGTGGACATCCACCTCCGCCAGGGCGCCTCACAGATCGTGCATCCGGTCTGGGAGGGCCTGGCGCACCTGGTCGACACCGCGATCTCCCACGCCGACGAACCCGACCAGGGCATCTGGGAGATCCGCGGCGAGCCCGAGCGGTTCACCGCGTCCAAAGTGCTCTGCTGGGTCGCCATGGACCGGGGGGCGGACCTCGCCCGGACCCGACGCGACACCGACCGCGCCGAGCAGTGGCGCAAGGCGGCGGACGACCTCAAGGCCGAGATCCTGGACAAGGGCGTCGGCCCGGACGGACGCTTCCGACAGCACTACGGGAACGAGGAGCTCGACGCGTCACTGCTCCTGATCCCCATCCTCGGCTTCCTGCCTCCCGACGACGAGCGGGTGCGGGCGACCGTCCTCGCCATCGCGGACGAGCTGACCGAGGACGGCCTGGTCCTCCGCTACAAGGTGGACACGACCGACACCGGCTTCGCAGGCAAAGAGGGGACGTTCACCATCTGTTCCTTCTGGTTGGTCACGGCGCTGGCGATGATCGGGGAGCATCGGCGGGCACGCGCCCTGTGCCAGAAGCTGTTGAACTTCGCGGGTCCGCTGCAGCTCTACGCAGAGGAGATCGACGCCTCGACCGGGGAGCATCTCGGAAACTTCCCGCAGGCGTTCACGCACCTGGCCCTGATCGACGCCGTCGGGCGCCTGATCGAGGTCGAGCGTGCGACGGGCCCCGGAGAGCGGTAGGGCCGCGGGGGCGAGGACGCATGACCGAGCCGACGCACGCGCACCGCGTCGTTGTCGTAGGAGGAGGCTTCGGAGGCCTCCCGGCGACAAGGCTGTTGGCCCGCTCACGCGACATCGACATCACGCTGATCGACCGCCGCAACCACCACCTCTTCCAGCCTCTGCTCTTTCAGGTCGCAACCGGCATCCTCTCGCCGGGCCAGATTTCCCCGGTCCTGCGCCACATGTTGCGCAAACAGCCCAACGTCAAGGTCGTCCTCTCGTCGGTCACCGCGTTCGACCTCGAGCGGCGCGTCGTTACGGCCCAGTCGGTACCGGGCCGGCTCGACGAGTACCCCTACGACAACCTGATCGTGGCGGCCGGCGCGGGGCAGTCCTACTTCGGGCACGACGAGTTCGCCCTGATCGCCCCGGGCATGAAGACGATCGACGACGCCATGGAGCTGCGCCGGCGCGTCTACGGCGCGCTCGAGCTCGCCGAGACGATGCCCGACCCCGCGCTCCAGCGCTTCTGGACGACCTTCGTCGTCGTAGGGGCCGGGCCGACCGGCGTCGAGCTCTCCGGGCAGATCCGCGAGCTGGCCGCGCGCAGCCTGCGCCGGGACTTCCGGAACATCGATCCGACCGCCGTGCGCGTGGTCCTCGTCGACGGCGGGCCCGAGCCGCTGGCGAACTTCGGCGACCGCCTCTCGGGTCGCGCCCGCTCGGATCTCGAGAAGATGGGCGTGGAGCTGCAGATGGGCCTGCGGGTCGTCGGCGTCGATCCGTTCGGCGTCGACGCGAAGGGCGCGGCCGGCGAAGAGCGTCGCTTCGAGTGCGGGACGGTGATCTGGGCCGCCGGCGTACAGGCGTCACCCCTGGCCTCCATGCTCGCCCAGGCGACCGGCGCAGGGACGGACCGCGCCGGCCGGGTCTCGGTACAGCCCGACCTCAGCCTGCCCGGGCACCCCGAGGTCTTCGCCGTCGGCGACATGGCGTCGATCAACCAACTCCCGGGCGTCTGCGAGGTGGCCATGCAGGGCGGGCTGCACGCCGCCAACACGATCAAGCGGTTGCGCGCCGGCAAGGACTCCGTCCCGTTCACGTACCGGGACCTCGGGAGCGCGGCGACGATCGGCCGCTTCAAAGCCATCGTCAGCGTGCGCGGGATCCGGCTCGGCGGCTTCCCCGGCTGGGTCGTCTGGTTCTTCGTCCACATCGGGTTCCTCAACGGGTTCGGCCGCCGCGGCAGCACCATGCTGCGCTGGTTCCAAGCCATGATCGGGCACTCCCGGCCCGAACGCGTCTTCAGTGTCGGCCACACCGGCGGCGACCTGAGCCTGCCCGACGAGGTGAAGGCGAAGGTCATGCCGACGGCGTTCCCGGTGGCCGACGGTGTGCCGGACTGGGCGGAACGGATCCGTTCGATGGAAACGGGCGACACGGCGGCGGGGCCGTCTGCCGGCGATCCGGCGCCGGGGACGTCTCCACCAGGGCAACCCTGACCGACCGGCCCGCCACGTCGACCCGGGGACCTTTGGCCCTACAGGTGTCACGGGGGTTTCCCTACCATCGAGTAGGTAGCCGAAGACGCTGGCGGTGAGGGTCTGGCGACGCGCCTTTCCCCCACGGTCGAGTATGGGTTCGTCTGGGTGGCGGGAACCATCCCACGGCGGCTCGGCATTGTGGTTTGCGCACTCCCCTGGCCGAACTCCCCCAGCGTCTTCGGCTCCAACCGCTCCGACCTCTCCGTGGACCCGTCCGGGACCACTACATTCGCCGGATGATCCTCGACAACTTCCTCGTCACGGACCAGGTCGCCATCGTCACCGCCAGCGGGCGCGGCATCGGCGCCGGCGCCGCGATCGCGCTCGCCGAGGCCGGCGCCGACGTCGTGCTGGCGGCCCGCACCGAGGACCAGCTCCGCGAGGTGGCGAAGAAGGTCGAGGCCGCCGGACGTCGCGCCGTGGTCGTCCCCGGCGACCTGACCGACTTCGACCTCATGGCGTCGCTGGCTGAGACGGCGTACAACGAGTTCGGCCGGCTCGACATCGTCGTCAACAACATGGGCGGCACGATGCCCCGGCCCTTCCTCGATACCTCGCCTCGCTTCCTCGAAGAGGCCTTCCGCTTCAACGTGACCGCGGGTCACGCCCTGCTGCGGGCGGCCGTGCCCCGCATGCTCGGGGGTGACCACCCGGGTGGCGCGGTCGTCAGCATCTCCTCGGTGATGGGCCACGTGGCCGGCCGGGGCTACATCGGCTACGGGACCGTCAAGGGCGCCGTCGAGCAGTACACGCGCCTCGCCTCCCGCGACCTCGCGCCGCGCATCAGGGTGAACGCCATCGGTGTCGGCTCGACGGCGACGTCCGCGCTCGACATCGTCATGTCGAGCGACGAGCTCCGCACCACGATGGAGGACGTCACTCCGCTCAAGCGCATCGGCGTCGTCGAGGACATCGCCGCCGCCATCCTCTGGCTGGTCTCGCCCGCCGGGTCCTACGTCACCGGCAAGGTCATCGAAGTCGACGGCGGCCTGCAGTCGCCCAACCTCGAGTTCCCGATCCCGGACCTCTAAAGGCCGACCGCTGGGCCGCCTCGCCGCACCGCCCCGCTCCAACCACAGAAAGAGGCCGCCATGCCCCACCGAGTCGTCCAATGGAGCACCGGCAACGTCGGGCGCCACGCGCTCGCCGGCATCGACGCCCGCCCCGACCTCCAACTCGTCGGGCTCTTCGTCTCCAACCCGGACAAGGTGGGCCATGACGCGGGTGAGCTCGCCGGCCTCGAACGCACGCTCGGCGTCGCGGCGACGAACGACGTCGACGCGCTCCTCTCGCTGCGCCCCGACTGCATCGTGCACACCGCGATGGCCGACGACCGCATCTTCGAGGCGCTGGCCGACCTCGAGCGTTTCCTCTCGGCCGGGTGCAACGTCGTCTCGTCCAGCCCCGTCATGCTGCAGTACCCCGCCCCCGGCGACCCCCTCGCCGCGCCGATCATCGACGCAGCACAACGAGCCGGCGTCTCGATCTTCGTCAACGGCGTTGACCCCGGCTTTGCGAACGACGCGCTCCCGCTCGTGCTCTCAGGGGTGAGCGAGCGGATCGAGGAGGTTCGCTGCTCGGAGGTGCTCAACTACAACACCTACAACCAGCCCATGGTCCTCTTCGACATCATGGGCTTCGGCCGCGCCCTCGACGACGTGCCGTTCCTGCTCACGCCCGGCGTGCTCACGATGGCCTGGGGCAGCGTCGTCCGCCAGATCGCGGCGGGCCTCGGCGTCACCCTCACCGACGTGACCGAGTGGTACGAACGCGAGGCCGCGCCGGAGGACTTCGAGGTCGACGCCGGGACGATCAAGGCCGGCACCGCCGCCGCGCTGCACTTCGAGGTGCGCGGCATGGTGGGCGACCGGGCCGTCGTCGTCCTCGAGCACGTGACGCGCCTGCGCGACGACCTGGGTGCGGCCTGGCCACAGCCCGCCGGTCCCGGCTGCTACCGGGTGCAGATCAGCGGCGAGCCCAACTACACCCTCGACCTGCAGCTGATGGGGACGGACGGCGACCACAACACCGCCGGGCTGAAGGCGACCGCCATGCGCCTGGTCAACGCCGTCCCGGCGGTCATCGCCGCCCCGCCGGGCCTGGTCACCGCGCTCGACCTGCCGCTCGTCACCGGGCGCGGCCTCGTCGTGACCTGATCCGGGCGGCGACGCCGGCCACGCCCGGGCGAGCACCGGAGGATCACCGGATCTCGCAGTCGCGCTGGCCATGATTGTCCGGATGGACAGTCCGGAGCCGGCGGCCCTCGGGGAGGAGGCGACCAGCCCTCGATTCTGGTCGGCGCTGCGCGCCGTGGCGTTTGGCGCCGACTCCTACGGGCTCGTCTTCTTGCTGTTGGTGACCGACTACGTCTTGTTGACGAGCGGCTGGACGGGCGGCGCCGCGCTCATCGTCAGCACGCTTTGCCTCAGCGTCACGTTGCTCCTCGCGTTCCACACCTCCGAGGTGCCGCGTCGACTCCTGAACCTCGTCCGCGCGGCGGTGGCTGTTGCCGTCCTCGGCGCCGTCGGCGCAGCCATCGGCGGCGGCGACACCGCCAACGGCGCCATCGTGCTCCTCATCACGCTGCTGCTGGTGGCGAGCCCCATCGCCATCGGATGGCGCATCGCGCACCACGCCAAGGTCACCGCACAGACCATTCTCGGCGCGCTCTCGATCTACGTCCTGATCGGGTTGATCTTCGCCAACGCCGACCTCGGCCTGCAGCTGGCCACCGGGTCTTCGTTCTTCGCCCAGTCGGGACACCACGGACCGGCCGACTTCTCCTACTTCAGCTTCATCACCATGGCGACGGTGGGGTACGGCGATCTCACGCCGGCCACAGGACTCCCGCGCACCTCTGCGGTCCTCGAGGCGCTGAGCGGGCAGATCTTCCTCGTCGTGCTGGTCGCCCGACTCGTCACGCTGTACACGCCGCGCCACGGGCTGCGCGCCGAGCTCCGCGAGACCGAGGCCACTCCGCCTCCCGCTCCCGGGCCGGCGGCGCCGTCCTGACCCGGTCGCGCCTCGTCCTCGACGAAATCGGGCGTCGATCGGCGCCCCGTCCCAAGGAACCGCCAACCTTGGGATCGCCCCGAAGGAATAGCCCTGACGGGCGTTTCCCCTGGGCATGCAACCCGGATGGCGGAAACGGCGGGGCGGAGCAGGGCGCCCCGGTGCCCTCGCCTCTTCTCTGGTCGTGGCGGCCGCGCTGTCGTGCTTCGGAGCGGTGGTCGCCTACGCCGCCGAGTCCGAGCCGAACACCCCTCCGCGTGTCGCGGTGAGCGAAAGCGGTGCGAGCCCGAGCCCGAGCCCGAGCTCGAGCTCCTCGAGTGTCCAGAGCAGCTCCGAAGCGGCGGCCATCAACAGCGCAGCCTCGACGGGTACCTCGGTCGGGCAGACCATCGGTCTCTCAGTGCAGCCCGGACCGCTGATGGTCACCCCGGCGACCGAGACCATCGGGTTTACGCCCGGCACGAGCGCGACGATGGCCGGCACGCTCTCGACCGTCACCGTCGTCGACACCCGCGGCTCGCTCGTCGGTTGGCAGGCGACAGTGGCGCTGCAGTCGCTCAGCGGCGTGCCGGCAACGGATCTGGCCCGGGCCCGGCTGTGTGTGAGCCCGGGCCCTGCCACAGCCGTGAGCGGCAGGCAGCCCGAAGTGAGGACCGGACGGGCCGCGTGTGGGGGCGCCGACGAACCGTTCACCTTTTTCTTCGCTCCGCCCAACGGCGGCGGCGGTACGTTCGACGACACGGCCCGCGTCACGCTGCGACTGCCGAGCGTCCAGGACACAGGTTCGGTCACGGCGACGTTGGCGATCGCCGTCCACTGACATTCGACCGGTACTCGAGCGGCGAGCGACCCCGCCTCAGTTGGCCCGGATGATCTCGCTCGTCTGGAGGACCGGCGTGATGTTCGTGTAGTTGGCCACGTCGGCCATCACCGCCGCCGTGCCCTCCGCAGCCATCGCGGCCCCGAGCGCGTCGAGGGAGTCGAACTCGAGATGCACCGCCGCCACGTAGGGGCCGTCGACACCCTTGTCGATCTCCGCCTTGGTCACCCCCCAGGTCTCCATGACCAGCGGCACATGCTTTTCCCGGTAGTAGTCATGGTCGAACGTTGAGCCCTCCGATGAGGGATAGAACACGGTCACTCGGATCACCTGGTCACTCCTTCTTTGAGTTTCGCCTCGGCACAGTCTGCCCGCGGCCGGCCCGGATTTCCTCTCGAGACCACTCGGGAACCGGACCCCGGATCCGCAGCGCGGGAACACCGGTTCGCCCTAGAGTCCGGTTCTTATCAGCGACGACGCAGTCTCTGATCAGACTGGGTTGGACGCCACGTCACATGCAGAGAGCGACGATCACACCCGACGCCGCGTGGCGCAAGTGCCTGGCTGCCGGCATCGTCGCCATGGTGTTCGTCGGGGCGACCGTCTCTGCGGCCGGCGCCTCGACGGCGCCGCTCCCGGTTCCCCCCGAGGCGCTGACCGGGCCGGCATCGTGGTCGTACCCGGACCACGACCCCTCGAACTCCCGCCTCGCCACCGGTTCGCCGATCACGGCGAAGAACCTCCGCGCGCTGACGACGGCGTGGAAGGTGACCGCCGGCGGAGGGCTCCCCACCTCGCCCATCGTGGTCGGGCGATCGGTATTCGTCGAGGATCAGCTCGGCGAGGTGTTCGACATCGACCTCGCTACCGGAAGGACGGTGTGGAAGTCACCGCCCAACGGCTACTCCGTCGGCCCCGAGGGAGTAGCCGTCGGTTGGGGCAAGGTCTTCGGCGTCACGCCGACGTCGCTCTTCGCACTCGACGAGACCACCGGACGGCAGCTGTGGTCGACGAACCTGACCCATACCGCGACCGATGGCATCGACGTGCAGCCCCAGGTCATCGGGCGCGAGGTGATCGCGTCGACGGTGCCGGTCAGCGTCAAGGGCATCTACA
>DATDIE010000246.1:0-2353 GCA_036521235.1 Acidimicrobiales bacterium
GAGTAAGAGATTTATCCCGAACGAGGGCGTGGCTCCGCCTGGCGGAGCCACGTTCCTCAGTGCCCGGCCTACTCGGCTTCCTGGTCCGTCCAGACCGCGTCGGACTCCTTCCAGGCGGAGACGTCGTCCCGGTAGGTATACGGGTTGTTGAGCGTCTCGTGCGCGGGGATCTCCGGGTGCATGCCCTTGTCCCACTCCTCGGGCCCGTGCTCGGCCTTGAGGTACTCGATCGTGGACTCGATCGACGCCTTGGCCTTGGCCAGGTCCACGCCCACGAGCTTGTGCTCGTACTTGACGACCTTGCCGTTCACGACCACCGTGTGCACGTCGCCGCGCCCGGCTTGGTAGACCACGTGCCCGTAGGGGTGCAGGATCGGGAAGGAGACCGGCGAGTTGTCGTTCTTGACCAGCACCAGGTCGGCCTTCTTGCCGGCTTCGACGGAACCGATCACCGAGTCGAGGCCGAGGGCCTTCGCCCCGCCGCGGGTCCCGTAATCGACCACGTCCTCGGCCCGCAGGATGTGGTTGGTGACGGTCTCGTCCCGCTCGTGCGCCTCATCGTGCTCCTTCGCCCGGTCGGCGTTGAGCGTGGCGCGCATCGCGCTGAAGATGTCGCCGCTCCACCAGACGCTGGTGTCCATGGAGAGGGAGACAGGGATGCCGTACTTGCGCAGCCGCCAGGTCGGCGAGTAGCCCTGCCCGGCGTTGCACTCGGACTCGGTGGAGATCGAGGCGTACCCGCCGGTGGCGGCGATCTTGTGGTACGAGTCGGGAGACAGCGACGCCGCGTGCACGTAGATGGTGCCAGGGGTCATGTACCCGCCGTCGTACATCTGGTTGATGCCGACGTCACTGGTCACCTTCCAGACGCCCGCGTGCGTGGTCACCGCGACGCCCAGGTCGCGGGCCACGTCGAAGGCGGCCTTCTCGGGGAATCCCTCCACGCCGGGCAGGTCGAAGGCGATCTGGAAGCCGAGCATGTCGCCCTTGCCGTCGATCCTGCGGCTGTAGAAGTCGCGGAACTGCGGTGTGGTGGCCCATTCCCACGCGCCCTGGTGGATGTTGCCGTAGGCGAGCACGAACCTGCCTGGCACCTCTTCCAGTGCGTCGACCGCGGCGTCCGCGTACTCGGTCGTCTGCAGCCCGTGCGACCAGTCCACGCTGGTGGTCACCCCGGCGTCGATCGCCTCGATGGCCGAAAGCAGGTTGCCCGCGTAGTAGTCCTGCGGACGGAACTTCTTGCCCCAGCTCAGGTAGTAGTAGACGAAGTACTGGGTGAGCGTCCAGTCGGCGCCGTACCCGCGCATGGCCGTCTGCCACATGTGCCGGTGGGTGTCGATCATGCCCGGCATGACGATGCCGCCCGAGGCGTCGATGACCGCGGTTCCCTCAGGCACCTCGAGGTTCTGGCCAACCGCGGCGATCCGCTCGCCGGAAACCAGGACATCCGCGTTATTGAGGACCGTGTGCGCGTCGTCCATCGTCAGCACGGTCGCATTCCGGAACACGACCGGCTGACCCGGCTGCGGTCCCGTTGCAGTCATGAGGAAACCTCCACGGTGAGGCGCTCGGCACAAGCGCAAGTGCGGCTATCGTACATGTGTCCGGCCTGCGGACACATGGCCAATTCGAGCGCTAAAGTGCGGTAACTAGGCAGCACAGGCGTTCGCTCAGGGAGGTAAGGGTGGCTCGTCGGGATGACAGCCCGGACTTCATCGAGGCGATCGCCCGCGGCCTCGACGTGATCCGGGTCTTCAGGCCGGGCCAGCCGGTGATGTCCCTCGCCGCCGTGGCCGACGCGAGCAGGCTGCCGCGGCCGACGGCCCGCCGCATCCTGCTGACGCTCGAGCAGCTCGGCTACGTCAGGCAGGCAGCGGGGAGCGGCTTCGAGCTCACCCCCCGGGTGCTCGACCTCGGCATGTCGTACGTGCTGTCCCACGGCCTGTGGGAGATAGCCCGCCCGCACATGGAGGCGCTCGTCGCGCGCACCAGGGAGTCCACGTCGATCGCCCAGCTCGACGGCTCGGACATCGTCTACGTGGCGCGGGTCGCCGTCCCGAAGATCGTGACGCTGTCGGTGACGATAGGCACCCGGTTTCCCGCGATGCAGACCTCACTCGGCAAAGTGCTGCTCGCCGCGCTGCCTTTGGCCGAGGCGGAACGAGTGCTCGCCGAGCCGTCCAGGTCCGGCATCGTAACGCCCTGGCAGCCGGACACCGCCGAGCGCGCCGCCGCGCTGCGCGAGGTGCGGGCGCGCGGCTGGGCGCTCACCGACGAGCAGCTCGCCCCGGGCATCCGGTCGGTCGCCGTCCCGCTGCGCGACGGCGACGGCAAGGTGATCGCCGCGCTCAAC
>DATDIE010000247.1:0-3440 GCA_036521235.1 Acidimicrobiales bacterium
GCCAGCGCGTCGTCCGCCTCGACGTCGACCATCGGCCACACCAACACGCCCATGGCGACGAGGGCGTCCTCGAGCGGCCAGAACTGCGTCTTGAGATCGGGGTCGACGCCGTCGCCCGTCTTGTACCCGGGCCACAAGTCGTTGCGAAAGGACTCGATCACGTGATCGGTGGCGACGCCGACGTGTGTGGCACCTCCCTCCATCAGTTGGAGGACGGAACTCAGCACGCCGCGCACGGCGGCGACCTCCTCTCCCTCCGCGTTGCGATGCGGAGGTGCGCCGAAGAAGTGCCGGAAGAGTTCGTAGGTCCCGTCGACGAGATGCACCTTCACGCAAGCAGCCTCGCACACCAGAATTTCCCCCGTTTCCCGGACCGACGTGACGAAAGCCCTGGTCGCCGGTGCACGGCTTCCCTACGATCCGTTGCGGAGGGGAAAGATGACACGTGTGCGGCAACGCGCTCGTCGGCCTGCGGGGTCAGGCGGAGGTCCGAATGAGCACGTCCTATAACCGGACCAGTCTCCGGCCCTCGGCGTCGGCCTGGTGACGGGTCTCGCCCTTCTGTGCGCCGCCTGTTCCAGCGGGACACCGAGGGCCTCGCCCGGGTCCTCCACCACGAGCAGCACGGCACCCAGGCCGACCCAAGTCGCCGTCTTCGGCGATTCCCTCGCCTGGGAGACGCAGCCGTACTACGACACGCTCATCCGCGCCGACAGGGACGTGCCCCACACCTACGACACGTTCGGCGGAACGGCGATCTGCGACTGGTTGGACCGGATGCGGGAGGTGGAGGCGGCGTACCACCCCCAGGCCGTCGAGTTGGAGTTCAGCGGCAACAATCTCACCCCATGCACGAAGGGCTACGAGTTGTACACGACGGCGTACTACCAGAGTACCGGGTGGACACGCTGAGCACCATCAAGATCTTCGCGCCAGGGGGCGCGCACGTGTATTTGGTCGGCGCGCCCATCACCAAGAAGCAGCTGTCGGTTCCGAATTGGAAGACCCTCAACCTGCAGTACGCAGCGATCGCCGCAGCCGATCCGAAGCACGTGACCTATGTGAACGCAGGAAGCGCGGTGGAGGGGCCGGGCGGTACCTTCACGGCGACCCTGCCATGCCTCGCGGGCCAGCCGTGCACGGGACCGACGGTGAACGGAGTGCCATCCAACGTCGTCCGTTCGACCGACGGGACGCACTTCTGCCCCGCCAAAGAAGGCGATGTCCACGGAGTGGTAGAGCGCTGCATTGTCTATTCGTCGGGCGCGTACCGGTTTGCCGCGGCGATGGTCAACGCCGTCGCGCCCAAGTCCCACCCCTGAGCGCGGGCCGCGGGCAAGCGCACACCGAGACCCGCCCTCCTATCGAAGCGCCGAGGAGCGGGCCCGCAGGAGAAAGGCGCGTTCGGCCTCGTTCTGCGTCAGCGCCAGCGCCTCGTCGTATTCGCCCACGGCCTCCTCGACGCGACCGAGCCGGCGCAGAAAGTCCGCCCGGACGGAGTGGAAGAGGTAGTACCGCTCGAGGGGTAGGTCCTTGATCGATCCCAGAGCCACCTCGACACCCTGCACTTCGGCCAGTGCGACGGCACGGTTGAGCGAGACCACCGGGGAATCGTCGAAGAGGACGAGCTGGTCGTAGAGCGCGAGGATCTGGAACCAGTCCGTCGCCTGCGCGCGAGGGGCATCGGCGTGCACGGCGTTGATGGCCGCCTGAATCTGATACGGACCGGGGGAATCTCGCCGCAGGCATCTGCGGACGATGGATTGCCCTTCGGCGATGACCGCGTGGTTCCAGAGGCTGCGGTCCTGTTCGGGCAGCGGGACCAACGAGCCGTCCTCGTCGGTACGAGCCGGCCGACGCGCCTCGATCAGCAGCATCAGTGCGAGCAAGCCGAGCACCTCCGGCTCGTCGGGCATCAGTGCGGCGAGGACGCGGCCGAGACGGATCGCCTCCACGGTGAGGTCCTCCCGGGCGAGCCGGTCGCCGGACGTGGCCGCGTAGCCCTCGTTGAACACGAGATAGATGACAGAGAGCGCAGAGCGGAGACGTTCGGGCAGTTCCGCGCTGGTCGGCACCCGGTACGGGATGCCGGCGTCGCGGATCTTCGCCTTGGCCCGGCTGATGCGCTGGGCCATCGTCGGTTCGGGCACGACGAAGGCACGAGCGATCTCGCCCGTGGTGAGCCCGCCGAGCAATCGCAGCGTGAGGGCGACCCGGGCGGGCGGCGCGAGGGCGGGGTGGCAACAGGTGAAGATCAGGCGGAGACGATCGTCTTGCACAGCGATGACCTCGTCGGGTTCGGCGTGCTGGAACAGCTGGGCGGACTGGGCGTGGCGATCCTCACGAGTGGCCTCTCGCCGCAGTCGATCGAGGATCTTTCGTCGGGCCGTCGTGATGATCCAGCCAGCAGGGCTGGGCGGCAGGCCATCGGCACCCCACCGTTCTGCGGCGACGGTGAAGGCTTCCTGCACGCCCTCCTCGGCGAGATCGATGTCGCCGAACGCCCGAACGAGCACGGACACGGCACGGCCGTACTCCTGACGGAAGACTGCTTCGACCTCGCGTTGGCGCCCCTGCATGGCCCGGACTCGACTCAGCTCCCCGGGTTCTCCTGGAACGGGCGCACCTCGACCGCGTCACCACAGGCCCGGGTCGCCTTGGCCGCCCACGACAAAGCGGCATCGAGGTCGTCCACCTCGATGACCCAAAAGCCCCCGATGTGCTCCTTCGACTCCGCGAAGGGCCCGTCCGTGAGCACCACCTCACCGTTCTCTTCCTTGACCACGGTCGCGATGGACGCCGGTTGCAACCCGCCCGCAAAGACCCACGCACCGGCAGACTGCAAGTCGGCATTGAACTCGTCGACGCGCTGATACGCGCGCTCCATCTCCGCCGGCGGCCGGGGAGGCGCTCCGTCGACCATGGCCACGCTCAACATGTACTGCTTCATATCAATCACCCTTCCTCGTCTGTCGCATCGGATTGACCAGCCTGGACGCTGGCCCACCGCCTACACGAACGGCCGATACCGATTTCGACAGCCCTTCGAGAATTCCCCACAAGTCCCGCTCCTCGCTCTCGGGCCACCGGTCGCCGTGTCACATCCGCACGCTAAGCCGGGTCTTCCATTCGCCCACACATCGTCAGGTCCGATTCCCGCCGGAAGGTTGAGTCGCTCACTCTTACGGTGGGAATAGACGGCAGCCGAAGCAGGTTGCCGAGTCCACCGGGATAGCAGCACCCGACCCCCATTCGCACCAAGGAGCACGATGCGCGCCGACAGTGCCACCACCATCGAGATCGCCCCCGGCCGGACCGTGCCGTCCTGGCTCCTGCTCAGCATCGTGCTGATCGGCCAGTTCATGGTCGTGCTGGACGCATCCATCGTCAACGTCGCGCTGCCGTCCATCCAACGTGACCTGCACTTCAGCAACTCGGGA
>DATDIE010000248.1:0-2163 GCA_036521235.1 Acidimicrobiales bacterium
CGCTGCCCGCCGGCGCGGGCGGCGACGACCGGTTCGGCCTCTCGGCGGCCGTGCCCACCACGTGAGCGGAGTGCACCACGTCGTCCCCGTGCTCCACCGTGGCGACGCGGTCGGCCGGCACACGTTGCGCCTGCGTGACGCCACGCGCCGACGCGGCATCGAGTCGAACATCTTCGTGGACGTCGTCCAGGACGAGACGGCGGACGAGACGCTGCCCGCCATCGCCTACGCCGAACAGGCGCAGCGCGGTGACGTCGTCGTTTACCAGTTCGCCACCGCATCGCTGATGGCGCCCTGGCTCGCCGGTCGCAGTGAGACGCTGGTCGTCAACTACCACAACATCACGCCGCCCGACCTGATCGCGCCCTGGGACCATCACCTGGCGCTGGGACAGGAGCGCGCCCGCGAGGATCTCGCCGTGCTCGCCCCGCGCACGACGCTCGCCATCGCCGACTCCGCCTACAACGAGGCGCACCTCGCCGAGTCGGGCTTTGCCGCCACGGCCGTCGTGCCGCCCTCCGCCGCACTCGACGACGACGACACCCGAGTCACGACGCCGACCACCGAGCCACCCCACGCCGGACCATCGGCCGAACGCTCCGGCGCCGCCTGGCTCGCCGTGGGGCGGGTGGCGCCGAACAAGTCCCTCGAGCACACCATCGCCGCCCTGGCCGTCGCGCGCGGGCACGCCGACCCCGGCGCCACGCTGCGCGTCGTCGGGAAGCCGGCGACGGACACCTACGAGCGGGCCTTGCGGCACTACGTCGCCGATCTGGGGCTGGGAGACGCGGTGACGTTCACGGGCTACGCGACCGATGCCGCGGTGGCGGCCGCCTATGCGACGTCCGACGTCCTCGTCGTCACGTCCGAGCACGAGGGGTTCTGCGTCCCGGTGGTCGAGGCGATGGCCGCGGGCCTGCCCGTCGTGGCGTTCGACCAGGGCGCAGTGCCCGAGGTCCTGGGCGGTGCCGGCGTGCTCGTCACCTCACGGGACCCCTTTGCGCTGGCGGGCGCCATTGCGGCCGTCCTGGGTGACCCGGCGCGCCGGACGGCGATGGCCGAGGCGGGCCGACGGCGGCTCGACGAGCTCGACCTGCCCCACGCGGCCGATCGCTTCGTCGATCTGCTCTGCCGCGTCCGGGACCAGCACACGGCGCGACGGCGATGAGCGCGATCCACCAGTTCGTGCCGATGCTGCACCGCGACGACGCCGTCGGCCGGCACACGCTGCGCATCCGAGACGTGCTGGTCGCGCGGGGCTTCGCGTCGCGCATCTACGTCGAGATGATCGATCCCGAGACGGAGGCGGAGACGAGCCTGTTCCCCCGCTACGCCGACGAGGCGCAGCGGGGCGACGTCCTGCTCTACCAATTCGCTACCGCGTCGGCGATGGCGCCGTGGCTCGCCGCCCGACGCGAGACCCTGGCGGTGAACTACCACAACGTGACCCCGCCCGAGTACTACGCGGCGTGGAACAACCCGATGGCGCGCCACCAGCTCCGGGCGCTGCACGAGCGGGCCGATCTCGCCGCGCGCACCACCCTCGCCGTCGCGGTGTCGGCGTTCAACGAGTCGGAGCTGCGCGTCGCCGCGTACCGGCAGACGGCGGTCGTCCCGCCCGCGGCCATCGCGCCGACGGCCGGCGCCGCCGCCAACGGCTCGACGCGCGCCGACGGCACCGGCGCGCGCTGGATAGCGGTCGGCCGGGTCGCGCCCAACAAGGGCATCGAGCTCGCCCTCATGGCGCTGCTCGTGGCGCGCGCACATCACGACCCCGGGGCCACCCTCCAGATAGTGGGCCGGCCGGTCTTACCGGCCTACACCCGCGCCCTGCAGCGGTTCGTCGACGAACTGGGTATCCGCGACGCGGTCACCTTCCGCGGCAACATCAGCGACGCCGACCTGGTGGCCACCATGGCGGGGTCCGACGTGCTCGTCATGGCGTCGCGTCACGAGGGCTTCGGGGTCCCCGTCATCGAGGCGATGACGATGGGCCTCCCCGTGGTCGCCAACGCCGAGGGCGCCTTGCCCGAGGTCATCGGCGAGGCCGGCGTGCTGATCGACGCCACCGACCCCTATGCGCTGGCCGAGGCGGCGGCCCGTGTGACGACCGAGCCCGGCCTGCGCGCGTCCCTGGCCGAGGCGGGCACGCGGCGCGTCCAG
>DATDIE010000249.1:0-12121 GCA_036521235.1 Acidimicrobiales bacterium
GCTCGCTTCCGTCCCGACGACCTGGAAAGTCACCGTAGGGCCGACCGGCTTCGGATACGCACCCGAAGCGCCCAAGTAGGCCTGAAGCTGTGACGGGGCAAAGAAGGGGACCGTAACGCGACTCCCGATGTGCAGGCCGTAGGTCTGGGCCATGGTGAAGGAAACAAGCGCCTGACGCGGATCGGCGGGTGACGGGAGACGGCCGGAGAGCAGCTTGATGTAGGGCTGGGCTGCACCCTGGTCGATAAAGAGGCTGAAGTCCGCCGCGTTCACCGGGCTCGAGCACGCGCAGCGCGGTTGTGCCGCGAGCGGGCCCGACGCCGCGACCGCCGAGCGCACCTCGGGGAGGTGACTGAGCTGGGGGACCCGTGTCTCCGCGAACCCGGCGGCGTCGAACCCGTAGCGCTGCACAAACGCGGGGTACGCGCTCTCGGTGCGCCGCGCCGCAGCCATCGAGGCGAGAACAGCGCCGCCGACGAGCGCGACGAGAATGGCGACGGCCAGGCAGGACCGCCACCGCCGGCGTACTTCGACCCTGAAGACGAGCCAGACAGAGGTCATATTTCCTGGCACCCAGTGTCCCCCGGATGCAACCCCGGCACAGGGGCGGCAGCCCGCTCTCCGTTGGGGTGGTAGTACGACCCCGCTACGCCGTCGGTCCGATTACGACACCGACCGAGTGGGCCGGTTCAGCTACCTGGGCTTTCTAAATTTCGACGATAGACGTTCGTGTCCCGCGCCTCGAAGCCCATGCGCACGTAGAGACGATTGGCCGCTTCTCTGCTCGGACGCGAGGTGAGGTCGACCGTGCGGGCGCCGCGCTCGACCGAGCGCTCCAGGGCGGCCTGCACCAACGCAGCGCCGACACCTTGTCCCCGGCCGGACTCGTCGACCACGACGTCCTCGATCCACGCGCGCACCGCGGTGGGGATCTCGAAGGTGATCAGGGTCAACATGCCGACGACACGCTGCTCGTCGCGCGCCACGAAGAGCGTGGCACCCGGGTCGGCCACGATCCGTGACAGCACCTCCTTCGAGGGTGGAGGGGACGAGCGAGAGAGCTGAGGGATGAGTGCGGCAACCGCAGCGACGAGGTCGTCGTCCACCGACTCGGCGGCCTCCACGCTGATCACGACGTCGTCGAGCCGCCCCGCCACATCGGTTGGCGCACGTTGTCGTACAGGACCTCGCGCCGTTCGCCGTTGAGCGCCGCGAAGACGTGGTCGCCCCAGCGCTCAGATCCGACTAGTGGTTGGGGCAGCGTGTCGCGGGTGAACCACCCGACGTCACGTGTCTCCAACGGATGAGGCGCCAGTTCGCCCCCGACAGCCCGGCAATAGAAGAGAAGCGAGTAGAGCGGGACGCGGGTGAAGCCCAACCGAAGCCCGTCCAGCACCGCGATGAGGCGGACGGGCTCGGCGATGATCCCCGTCTCCTCCTCGACCTCCTTCACCACGACCTCGGCGGCCGAGTAGCCGACGTCGCACCAGCCGGTCGGGTAGAGCCAGATCCCCGAGTCGGCCCGCTGGATCAGCAACAGCTCACCCTTGTCGTTGCCCACCGCCGCTCCGACGGCGACCTTCGGGGTCACGTAGCCCGGGACGCCCTTGCCCACGGTGTCCAGCCACTCCTGGACGAGGCCCTCGGCGTTTTCGATGCCGGGAGCGCCATCGGCCTCGGCTCGGATGTCCGCCGCCACCTTGAGGATCTCCTCGAATCGCTCCTGCTCGTAGAGGCTTTCGGTGAACCCCAGGCCGGTGCGCGCGATGGCCGAGAGCGCCTCGCTCCAGCGCAGCAGCGTCTTGAGGGGAACGTCGCGGTCGTCGGAGGGCTCCACGGCCGGTGACGCTACCGCGGGCTGCCCGCTGCGCCAGAATGGAGCGTGCCCGTCAACGAGGATTGCCGCCATTACGTCATGCGGACGACGCCTCGGGGGGAGCGCCTCGAGCGCTGCAAGGTCGACGCCAACCAGCCCCTTCCCTTTGCGTGCCCCGAGGGCTGCGTGTTCTACGAGCCGCGCCAGGTCTCCTCGGCCGGTTGGCACGTGCCGCAGAACCCCGACGACTGAGGCGGCCGCACCCCTCGATCCCCTTGGGTCTCGCCCTCGAAATTCCGCCCAGAATTCTTAGGCAGGAGTGGAATTTCTTCGCGAGATTGAGGCAAAAGTGTTGGGTTGGTCACGAAAAGTGAGGCCGCCTCCGTAGCGATTCCGAAAAGCCGGCCGAGGCCCTTTTGGCCGCAGCCTCACCCCTCGAGGACGTCCCCCAGCAGGTCGACCGTGATGCCCTCGCCTCGCAACCAGTCCAGGGCCGCATCGACCTGAGCCGCTTCGCCGTCGACCTCGCACAAGATCCAGCCCCGATGCTCCTCCACGTCGGCCCTGCGGATGTTCGGCTCGACGTCGAACCGGCGCACCATCGTGGCCAACACGGGCCGGCGCACCTCCGACTCGGGAAACGTCAGTTTGACCTTGACCCGGACCGCGCTCACGGCGCCACCGCCTCTCCCTCGGGCCGAAGCGACCGGTTCAGGCTGCCGGAGCGGAAGCCCTCGAGGTCCAGCGCCACGAACATGAAACCGGCACGTCGAACCGCAGCGACGACCTCCTCGCGCCGAGCCAGCACGTCACCGAGCGCGGCCGGCTCGACCTCGAGTCGCGCCGCCTCGCCGTGGTGGCGCACCCGGAGCTGGCCGAAGCCCAATGCGTGCAGCTCCGCCTCCGCCGACTCGACGGCCGCCAGGCGCCCGAGCGTCACCGGCGTTCCGTAGGGCAGGCGCGAGGCCAGGCACGCGGCCGCCGGCTTGTCCCAGGTGCGCAGGCCGAGCTCGCGTGACACCGATCGGATGTCGTCCTTGGCGAACCCGGCCTCGACGAAGGGAAAGACGGCTCCGGCCGCCGCGGCGGCAGCTTGGCCGGGGCGGTGGTCGCCGAGGTCGCTCACGTTCACCCCCAGCACCACCGTGGCGTCCTCTCTCGACGCCAGCGGCCCGAGCGCATCCATGAGCGCCGTCTTGCAGCGGGCACAACGGTCCGCGCCGTTCGCCACGTAGGCCGGGTCGTGCATCTCGTCGGTGGGGACGCCGACCCACCGCAGATCCCATTCGGACGCCAACGCGCGGCAGTCCGCCTCCTCGGCCCCGGCTAGCGACGGCGACAGCGCGGTCGCGCACAACACGGCGGAGCGACCGAGGGTGTCGCGCGCCACCTTCGCCAACAAGGACGAGTCCGCGCCGCCGCTGAACGCGACCACGACACGACCGAGTCTCCCCAGCGATGCGCGCAGGTCCTCGAGCGCTGCCGTCACCCCATCCTCCCCATGCGCCTTACGCCCCGAGCGAGGCCAGCACCTCGTCGAGCGAGCCGACCATGCCGGTATAGAAGGGGCCGAACTCGGCGTACAGCGCAGAGGCCTCATCGAAGCGCATCTGGTACACGCAGTCCTTGAGGTCGTCGGGGTGCACGCCGAAGAGCGTCACGCCCCACTCGTAGTCGTCGAGCCCCGTCGAGCCGGTGATGACCTGCAGGACGCGCCCGTGGAACGTGCGGCCCACCTTGCCGTGCCCGAGCATGAGCTCCTTGCGGGCCTCGAAGGTGAGGCGGTACCAGTTATCGCCCTTGGCGCCTCCCAGGCCGCGCCGCTTGCTCATCGGGTAGAAGCAGAACGCCGCCATCCCCGCCGGCGGCAGCTGCGGGAACAGGCGGGCCTGGCGCATCTCGTCGGGGATGCCCGCCGCGTACTCCGACACCTCGGTCAGCGAGACGTAGGACTCGGCGACGGACAACCCCGCCGCCGCGGCCTCGGTCTGGAACTGGCGCAGGCGCCAGACGTCTGGGCCGAGCGTCATCAGGCCGAGGTCGCTCTTGTGGCCGAGGAGCGCCGCCGGCACCACCTGGTAGCCGTCGGCCTCGGCCGCGCTCACCGCCTTACGCAAGGCGTTCGCGTCGAAGTCGGGCCGGAGGCGGCAGAAGAGGTGAAGGACCGCCCAGCCGGTCGTGGGGGACAGAGCCACGCGGTCAGTGTAGAGAAAAGCACAGTGCGCCCGGCCTTCCGGCCGGGCGCACTGATCAGCCTCGGGTTGGGGGTGAGGCGGGTTCCAGCGTGACACCGCCCTGTTGCAACCCTGTGGCATCGGAGTGACATCTGCCACACGACGACCGGTTACTCGGCCGTCAGTTCAGAAAGTTCCGAAATGATTGCCCCGATGGACTCCGATGGACCCCTTGGATGGGGGTTTAGTAGTCGTCCATCCCTGCGCCGGGCATCGCCGGAGCGTCTTCCTCGGGCTTGTCGACGATGACGGCCTCGGTCGTCAGGAACAGCGCCGCGATCGACGCCGCGTTCTGCAATGCAGAGCGCGTCACCTTGGCCGCGTCGATCACGCCGGTCTTGAAGAGGTCCTCGTACTCGCCGGTCGCCGCGTTCAGGCCGTGCGCGCCCTTGAGGCCGCGGACCTTCTCGACCACGACGCCGCCCTCGAGCCCCGCGTTCACCGCAATCTGCTTCAGCGGCTCCTCGACCGCCTTCCCGACGATCCGGGCACCGGTGGCCTCGTCGCCCTCGAGCTTCTCGGCACCCTCGAGGATCGCGGTCTGCGCCCGCAGCAGCGCCACGCCACCGCCGGGCACGACGCCTTCCTCGATGGCGGCCTTGGTCGTCGACACGGCGTCCTCGATGCGGTGCTTCTTCTCCTTGAGCTCGACCTCGGTCGCCGCGCCGACCTTGATCACGGCCACGCCGCCCGACAGCTTCGCCAGACGCTCCTGGAGCTTCTCCCGGTCGTAGTCGGAGTCGGTGTTCTCGATCTCGGTCTTGATCTGGTTGATCCGGCCCTTGATGTCGCTCTCCTGGCCGCCACCCTCGACGATCGTCGTCTCGTCCTTGGTGACGACGATCTTGCGGGCCGTGCCGAGCAGGTCGAGTGTCACGTTCTCGAGCTTCAAGCCGACCTCTTCGGTGACGACCTGGCCACCCGTGAGGATCGCGATGTCCTGGAGCATGGCCTTGCGGCGCTCGCCGAAGCCCGGCGCCTTGACCGCCACGGAGCGGAAGGTGCCGCGGATCTTGTTCACGACGAGCGTGGCCAGCGCCTCGCCCTCGACGTCCTCGGCGATGATCAGCAGCGGCTTGCTGCTCTGGATCACCTTCTCGAGCACGGGCAGCAGGTCGCGTACCGCCGTGATCTTCGATCCCACCAGCAGCAGGTAGGCGTCCTCGAGGACCGCCTCCATGCGCTCGGGGTCCGTCACGAAGTACGGCGCGATGTAGCCCTTGTCGAAGCGCATGCCCTCGACGAGGTCCATGTCCATGCCGAAGGTCTGGGACTCCTCGACGGTGATGACGCCGTCGCGGCCGACCTTGTCGATGGCCTCGGAGATCATCCCGCCGATCTCGGTGTCGGCGGCGGAGATCGACGCCACCTGGGCGATCTGCTCCTTGGAGTCGGTGTCCTTGGCCAGCGCGTGGATGGAGGTCGTCGCGACCTCGACCGCGGCTTCGATGCCCCGCTTGAGCGACATCGGGTTCGCCCCTGCGGCCACGTTGCGCAGGCCCTCGTGGACCATGGCCCAGGCCAGGACCGTGGCGGTCGTGGTGCCGTCACCAGCCACGTCGTCGGTCTTCTTGGCGACTTCCTTGACCAGCTCGGCGCCGATCCTCTCCAGCGGGTCCTCGAGCTCGATGTCCTTGGCGATGGAGACACCGTCGTTCGTGATCGTCGGGGCGCCCCATTTCTTGTCGAGCACGACGTTGCGGCCCTTCGGGCCGAGGGTCACGCGCACGGCGTCGGCCAGCTTGTTCATGCCGGTCTCGAGGCCCCGGCGGGCGTCCTCCTGGAAGGTGATGATCTTGGCCATCAGGTTCAATGCCTCCGTTAGCGGTCGTTAGCACTCTCGTGGTCTGAGTGCCAATACAACCACTCTAGGGAGGAGGGCGCAAGGCCGAGCGCGCCCGGCCCGGGATTCCAGCCCGCGGGACGCCCGGGCTCAGCCCCCGGCGACGGCGGGGACGACCGAGAGGGTCTGGCCGTCGGTCACCGGCGTGGCCAGGCCGTCGAGGAAGCGCACGTCCTCGTCGGCCAGGAAGACGTTCACGAAGCGGCGCAGGTTGCCGGACTCGTCGAAGAGCCGGTCGGCCAGGCCGGGGTGGGCGGCGTCGAGGGCCTTGAGGACCTCTCCGACCGAGGTCCCCTCGACCTCCACCTCTCCGGCTCCGCCGGTCAGGGTGCGCAGCTGGGTCGGGATGCGGACGGTCACGCTCATCGGGTCGCAGGCTCCTCGGTGTCGAAGGCGGCGTCGAAGGCCGCCAGGGTGGGGGTGATGGTCGCCGTCGGGGCGGCGCCGGGCGTGCCACTCAGCGCCTCCACGGTCTTGAGCCCGTGCCCGGTCACGAGAGCGACGACGCGCTCGTCGGGGCGGATGGCCCCCGACGCGGCCAGCTTGCACAGCGTCGCGATGGTCACGCCCCCGGCGGTCTCGGCGAAGATGCCCTCGGTGCGGGCCAGCAGCCCGATCGCCTCGACCACCTCGTCGTCGGTCACCGAGCCGCACGAGCCGCCCGACTTGCGGATCGCTTCGAGCGCATACCAGCCGTCGGCCGGGTTCCCGATGGCCAGCGACTTGGCGATGGTCTTGGGCTTGACCGGGCGGATGGCGTCCGTGCCTTCGGCGAACGCGGTCGCCACGGGTGAGCACCCCTCGGCCTGGGCCCCCGACACTCGCACGTCGGGCACCTCGGGCAACAGCCCGACCTTGCCCAGCTCGGCGAACCCCTTGGCCACCTTGGTCAGCTGGCTGCCCGAGCCGATCGGGACCACGACGTGGTCGGGGGCCTGCCAGCCCAGCTGCTCGGCGATCTCGAAGGCCAGCGTCTTGGAGCCCTCGGCGTAGTACGTGCGCACGTTGACGTTGACGAAGGCCCAGCTCGGCCGCTCGCTCGTGAGCTCGGCGCACAGCCGGTTCACGTCGTCGTAGGTGCCCTCGACGGCGATGACGGTGCCCCCGTACACCGTGGTCATCGTGACCTTGGCCGACTCGAGGTCGTGCGGGATGAGGACGACCGACTCCATGCCGGCCCGGGCCGCATGCGCTGCGACCGAGTTGGCCAGGTTGCCCGTGGACGCACAGGCGGCGACCTTGAAACCGAGTCGGCGCGCCTTGGTCAGCGCGACCGAGACGACGCGGTCCTTGAACGAGCCGGTCGGGTTCGCGGTGTCGTCCTTGATCCACAGCTCGCCGAGCCCGAGCTCGGCGGCCAGGCGGTCCGCCCGCACGAGGGGCGTGAACCCGGCGCCCAGGTCGACCGGCGCCTCGTCGTCGACCGGCAGCAGGTCGCGGTAGCGCCAGATGGAGCGGGGCCCGGCCTCGATCCGCTCCCGGCTGACCGTCGCCGCGATCCGGTCGTAGTCGTAGGCCACCTCGAGCGGCCCGAAGCAGTAGTCGCAGACGTGCAGCGCCTCGGCGGGGAAGGCACGCTGACACTCACGACAGCGCAGCCCTGTGACGAAATCGACCATCGGTCCTCCTCATCGATCGGGCATTGGCACCTGGTGCATTGCACTGGTTGCCGCGACGTCAGCGGGCCCGTCCCTCAGTCGCTCTGGATGATGCCAACCATGGTAGTCCTTCGGGGGCGGTCACCTCAACGCAGTCCGACTGCTTGAATCGAGGGCGTGGCAAGGACATTCGACCACGCCGATTTCCCGACCGGCCTGGTCCTCGAGGCGAAGGCCCGGACGGGGCGCACGGTGTCGGTGTGTATCCCCGCCCGCGACGAGGGCTCGACCGTGGGCTCGGTGGTGCGGGCGGTCGTCCAGCCGTTCCTGGCCGCGCCCGGGGGCAACGGGCTGGTCGACGAGGTCATCGTGATCGACGACGGCTCCAGGGACGACACCGCGACCCAGGCCCGAGAGGCGGGCGCCCGCGTCGTTGCGGGCCCCGGGGGTGCCGGCGGCAAGGGCCAGGCCATGGCCGCCGCGCTCCGGGCGTCGGAGGGTGAGATCGTGGCCTTTCTCGACGCCGACGTCGCCAACACCACGCCGGCCTTCGTGACGGGGCTGCTCGGTCCGCTGCTCACCACGGACGACGTCGCGCTCGTCAAGGGCTTCTACGCCCGCCCGCTGCACGGCGATCCGACCGGGGGCGGGCGGGTCACCGAGCTGATGGCGCGCCCCCTGCTCGAGCTCCTGTTCCCCGACCTTTCCGACGTGCACCAGCCCCTGGCCGGCGAGACGGCCGCGCACCGCTGGGTCTTCGAGAAGGTGGGGTTCGCCGAGGGCTACGGCGTCGAGCTCGGGCTGCTGATCGACGTGGCGCAGGAGCTCGGGCCGGACCGCCTGGCCCAGGTCGACCTCGGCGAGCGGATCCACCGCAACCGGCCGCTGCACGAGCTGCGGCCCCAGGCCGTCGACGTCCTCCGCGCCGCGTTGGCGCGCACAGCCCCCTCTTCGCTCCCGCGCCGCGCGTGAGCCGCACCATCGTCGTCTCCAACCGGGGGCCGTTGACGTTCCGCGCCGGGCGTGACGGCGAGCTCGTCGCGGTCCCGGCCGGCGGCGGCCTGGCGTCCTCGGTGCACCGCCTCTTGGCGGGCACGGGCACGACGTGGGCCTCGGTGACGATGGGCGCGGCGGACCGCGAGGCCGTCGCCCGGGGGCTCATGCACGTAGACGGGCTGGACCTCGTCCCCGTCGAGGTGGACGACGACACCTACCGCCAGGCCTACGACGTCGTCGCCAACACGACGCTGTGGTACGTGCACCACCACCTCTTCGATCTGCCGAACCGGCCGCGCTTCGACGGCCACTGGCGGGTCGCGTGGGAGGGCTATCGGGCTTACAACCGCGCCATGGCCGACGTCGTCGTGGCGCAGGCCGGCGAGGGTGACGTCGTGCTCGTGCAGGACTATCACTTCTCGCTGCTCGGGCGGATGCTCGCCGAGCGCCGCCCCGACCTGCGTACGGTGCACTTCCTGCACACGCCCTTTGCGGCGCCGGCCATCTTCGAGGTGCTGCCCGACGACGTGGCGGCCGAGCTGCTCGACGGCATGGCCGGCTACGGCGCCTGCGGCTTCCACTGCCACAAGTGGGAGGCGTGCTTCCTCGGGTGCTACGCCGCGGCCGGAAGGCCACCCCCGCGCACGTTCGTCGCCCCGCTGGGCCCCGACGCCGACGTGCTGGCCGAGGAGGCGGCGACGCCCGAGAGTGCGGCGGCGGCGGACGCGTTGCGCGCCGAGTTGGAGGGCAGGCGCGTCGTCGCCCGGACGGACCGCATGGAGCCATCGAAGAACATCGTGCGCGGCATGCTCGCCTTCGAGGAGCTGCTGACCCGACATCCCGAGTGGCGCGGCGAGGCGGTGCACCTGGCCTTCGCCTACCCGTCGCGGCAGGGGCTGGCCGAGTATCTCGCCTACGCGGCCGACGTGGAGCACACGGCCGGGCGGATCAACCATGCCTTGGGCTCGGAGGAATGGTCCCCGATCGTGCTGTCGTTGGCGGACGACCGGGCGCGCTCGCTCGCCGCGTTGACCTTGTCCGACGTCCTGTTGGTCAACCCGGTGCGCGACGGGTTGAACCTCGTCGCCAAGGAGGGGCCGCTGCTCAACCGCAACGACGGCGTCGTCGTGCTCTCACGCGAGGCGGGGGCGTGGGAGGAACTCGAGCTCGGCGGCGACGGCGCCCTGGGCGTGAACCCCTTCGACCTCACCGGCACGGCGGAGGCGCTGCACCGAGCGCTCTGCATGGAGCCCGCCGAGCGCGCGGGGCGGGCGGGGGCGCTGCGGACGGCGGTGGCGCGGCGCACGTCCGCCGACTGGTGGGCCGATCAGCTGGCGGCGGCTCAGGACTGAGCGCCCGACGCGGCACCGCCGGGGCGCGCCGCGTCGGCCAGGGCGTGCAGTAGAGCGACCGCGCCACGGGCACCGGGCACGGTGAGGTCGGCCTGGTCCGCCACCTGGCGCGGGCTCTCCGTGTCGACCGCGGCGACCCGCACCGTGTGCAGGGGACGCCCGTCGGGCGTCTCGAGGCCGACCAACGCGGCGAAGGCGGGCAGGTCGCCGATGTCGTCGCCGAACGCCGCCGCGTTGTCCAGGCGCCCGGCCAGCTCGTCGGCCAGCGCCCGCACCACCGTGCCCTTGTCGACGTCGATCGGCGGGCGCAGCTCGCGCTCGTGGCGGCCCGGATGGACGAGCAGCCCGTGCTCGGCGGCGGCCCTCTCGGCGAACGCGACGACCCAGTCCTCCTGCGCCGGGGCGCGGCGCCAGTGGATGGTGACGGTCAGGCCTTTGGGCTCGACGTAGACGCCCTCGGGCGCGGTGGCTCTCGCCTCGGCGACGACCTGGTCGATGACCGAGGCCCAGGCGTCGTGGTCTGGGCCGCGCAGCGCGCGCTCGAGCCCGTAGAGCCCCGCCAGCGTCACGCCGGCGGGCGACCCCAGTGCCGTCGCCAGGAACGACGTCGGACGGCCCGAGATCACGGCCACGAGCGCGAACTCGGTGGCCAGGCCGGCCAACAGCTCGGGGACGCCGGGCAACGGGACCGCGTCGCGCGGATCGGGCACGATGGCGGCGAGCGTCCCGTCGAAGTCGAGGAACAGCGCGCTACGCGCCGGCGCGGCCGCGAAGGGCGCGAGCGCGGGCGGAAGGGTCGCCTCGTCGGCCGCGTCGGCCGGGGTCAAGTGGTGGTCGTCGTGGTGGTCGCCAGGTCGTCGCCGATGACCACGACGACGTCGACCCCCGTCGCGCTGGGGACCGGGGTGGCGGTCGTCAGCGGCAGCACCTGGCTCGGCTTGACTCCGATGGTCGTCGCGATCTGGGCCGCCGCCTCTTGCTGACCGGCCGCGTAGTAGACGGCCGACGTCGCTTCGGTCGTGGAGGCGTCGATCGGGGTCTGCATCTGCCAGCCGCCGGAGCCGATGAGCGTCGAATAGTGCGCGGCCAGACCGCTGGTGCTCGTCGCGTTCGCCACCACGACGCTCACCGTGCTGTGCGGCGCGGTCGTCGTCGTGGTGCCGCCGTGCGCCCCGTGCCGGGCCGTGGTCGTCGTGCTCGAGGCTGCGGCGTGGGTCGTCGTGGTCGTCGACCCCCCGTGCAGCGTCGAGGGCGGAATCGTGGTGGACGTCGACGCGGTCGTCGGGGTGCCGGTCGTCGGACGCGTGCCGACGGCGACGAGGACGGCGACGGCCACGACGAAGACGGCCAGGATGGCGACCGCTCGTGCGAGCTTGAGCGAACCCGTCATCCCCCCGGAGTGCTGCGGCCCCTCGTCAGGCATTCGTGCGACTCATTTCCGAACCAAGCCTGCCGTGCGGCTCCCGTCGAAGCAAGCCTTTCCGCTGGTCGGAAAGTACGTCGAGGCCTGGGGGTAGGCTGGGCGGGCGCCCGAGTAGCTCAGTTGGTAGAGCACTTCACTTGTAATGAAGATGTCGCGGGTTCGATTCCTGCCTCGGGCTCCACACCGATCTGTGCCGGTGGGGTTTGATGGTGCGTCCCGTGGGAAGAGCGCGGGCAACTCATTTGCGGGAGGCACCCATGTTCTCTGACTTCAAGAAGTTCGTCCTGCGCGGCAACGTGGTGGACCTGGCCGTCGCGATCGTCATCGGTACCGCGTTCACCGCCATGGTCGCCGCGTTCGTCGCCGACTTCATCACGCCGCTGATCTCCGCGATCTTCGGCAAGAAGGGGACCTTCGGGAGCCTCTACTTCACGTTCCACGGCTCGCAGTTCAAGTACGGGTCGTTCGTCGACACAGTCATCACGTTCCTCATCGTCGCCGCGGTGGTGTTCTTCGCGGTGGTGCTCCCCCTGAACGCGTTGATGAAGCGCATGAACCTGTTGCCCAAGGAGAAGCCCGAGCCGCCGACCCGCGAGTGCCCCGAATGCCTGAGCGACATCCCCGTCGCGGCGCACCGCTGCGCCTTCTGCACCTCCGAGGTGGCGGCCGCGGCGTGAGGCGGCCGCGGCGGGGTCGTGACGACGGCCGCTAGCCGAGGCCCGGGCGCGTCGCCCGCTGGCGCGCCACCTCGAAGCACGCCACCGCGCCTGCCACGCCGACGTTGAGCGAGGGCAGCGCACCGTGTTGGGGGATGGCCGCCAGCGCGTCACACCGACGGCGCACCAACGGCGCCAGGCCC
>DATDIE010000250.1:0-4750 GCA_036521235.1 Acidimicrobiales bacterium
GTTGGTGTTGCCGTCGACGACGACGAGGAGCGTGCCCGAGAGCACGGCGAGCACGACGATGCCGACCGAGAAGACCTGACGGTCCCCCCGGATCGCAAACAGGTGTGGTAGGTAGTTATCCCGCGCCACCAGGCTGCCCAGGATGGGGAGTCCGCCGAAGGAGGTGTTGGCTGCGAGCGCCAACACGATCGTGATCGTGATGGACACCACGTAGTAGGCCCAACCCCGGCCGACGGCCATGGCCATGATCTGGCTGAGCACGGTCTGGCCCGAGCGGGGGCCGATATGCCACCGCTTGGCCAGGACGGCCAGCCCCAGCAACATGGCGCCGAGGATGAGGCCGAGCAGCATCTCGGTACGTTTGGCCCGCACGGCCCGCGGCTCGCGGAAGAGCGGCACGCCGTTGGCGATGGCCTCGACACCCGTCAAGGCGCTG
Source organism: Acidimicrobiales bacterium (assembly GCA_036521235.1). GTDB lineage: Bacteria > Actinomycetota > Acidimicrobiia > Acidimicrobiales > RAAP-2 > Bog-473. Next base: position 437 of record DATDIE010000250.1, read on the forward strand.
CAGCCGGCCGAGAAGGCCTTGAGGATCAGCAGCACTGTGACGGTCTTGAGCCCGGTCGTCGGCAGCGTGCTCTGGCCCAGCTGGCTCTCGTTCAGCCCGAGGGGATGGATCAGGCCCACGGCGATGATCGCCAGGAGCCCGACGATGAACACCAGGGTCGGCAGCAGGAAGGCACGGGCGGTGTCCCCCAGGCCGCGCAGGTTGAGGAGCGTGATGACCAAGAGCGTCCCCAGGCACATCGGGATCGTGGCCGAGTCGAGGCTCGGGTAGGCCGACTGCAGCGCCGCCACCCCGGCGGCGATCGACACCGCCACGGTGAGCGTGTAGTCGACGACCAGCGCGGCCGCCGCCACGAGGCTGACGTTGGTGCCCAGGTTGGCGCGCGACACGGCGTACGCCCCGCCGCCGCCCGGGTAGGCGTCGATCACCTGGCGGTACGAGAAGACCAGGATGGCGAGCAGGGCGACGATGGCGATCGTGATCGGCAGCACCAGGTGCAGGGCGGTGCCCCCGGCCACCGCCAGCACCAAGATGATCGCCTCGGGCCCGTACGCAACCGACGTCAGGGCGTCGAGCGACAGGGCGGACAGGCCCTCGACCGGCGTGATCTTGTCGCTGCCGGAACGCCGGAAGGGAAGCGGCGGTCCCACCAAGAGGTTCCAAAAGCCGTTGCCCCCGCCGGGCTGGGGCTCCGACGGCTTTGGCATCGACCGCACTCTACGAGCCGGACCGTCCCGGCGGGGTTGCCTCACTCTGCCGTCACGATGACCCCGCGCACGGCATCGCCGCCGTTATCGTGACGCCCCGATGGAACTGTGGGAACTGATCGCCCGGGAGTGTTGCCGCGACACGCTGGCGCAGTATTCGCACGCCGGTGATCGCTACCAGCTCGAGGAGTTCGCCGGCGCCTTCACCGAGGACGGCCTGCTCGAGATCCGCGGCCAGGAGCCACTGCGCGGCCGCGCCGCCATCATCGAGCGCTTCGGAGGAGCGTCCGCCGCGACGACGGCGCAAGACGTCGCGGCGAAAGCCCGCGAGGAAGGCTCGACACGGCGCATCGTCCGGCACACAGTGTCGAACATCCGCTTCGAGGCGGTCACACCGGCCGAGGTCACCGTCGCCAGCTACTTCACCGTCTTCACCCATGTCGGCCTCGATCACATGGGCCGCTACCGCGACCGCCTCGTGCCCGTCGGTGACCGCTGGCTCATCGCGCACCGTTTCGTGTCGATCGACTGGCGCGCCGCCGATTCCATCTATGGTGCCGGCGCCGGATGAACCGTCGCCTTCACCAGAGACCCAGGGGGAACACGTGAAACCACGCCGCAACCGCACGGTCGGTCGCCGAGCACCCGTCGGTGCCGCTCTTTGGGCGTCCGCGTTGGCCGCCACCACGGCGTTGGTCACGCTCGCTCCGCTCGCCACGACAGCCGCGTCCGCCGCCACGGAGTCGACCGCCACCGCCACCGCCGGCACGCAGCTCGTCGACGGCGACACCGTCCCTGTGGCCCCCCACCTGAGCGCCACGACGTTCTCGACGTCAGGGCCGCTCGGCGTGGGAGAGACGACGCTGACACTGTCGACCGACGGTGCGCCGGTCGAGGTCTGGTACCCGGCCACCAAGGCGAGCGTTGCCGGCAAACCAGTGGCCACGTACAACGTCGCCACCTGGCTCCCGGCCTCCCTCCAGAAGCTGATCCCCGCTGGATTCTCCGTGACGTATCCGAGCGGCGGCGTCACCGGCGCGGCGGTCGCCCCCGGGCGCTATCCCCTGGTCGTCTTCAGCCACGGCTTCGCTGGCTTCCGTGACCAGTCCACGTTCCTCACCGCGTCGCTGGCGTCGTGGGGCTTCGTCGTGGCCGCGCCCGACCACTACAGCCGCGACCTGACCGAGGTGCTCGGCGGCCCGACCGGCGCCACGGCCAAGACGACCGACGTCGAGGACCTGAAGGCGACGATCGCGCTCATGGCCCACGAGAACGCGAGCAGCACCAGCCCGTTCCACGGCCACGTGGACACGTCCCGCGTCGGCGCCGTCGGGCACTCCGCCGGTGGTGCCGCGGTGGAGGCCCTCGCGGCCACCGACTCGAAGGTCGCCACGTTCATCGGGCTCGCCGGCGCGACGGTGGGCACGTTCGGCCAGTCGAAACACGGCTCCGGCAGCGTCGTGCCCACGCAGCCAGGCCTGCTCATGTCGGGCACCGCCGACACCGTGGTGCCCACCACGGGGATGATCGCCGCCTACGGACACCTGCACGCGCCGAAGCGCCTGATCCTCGTGAAGGGCGCCGGTCATCTGGTCTTCGCCGACCTCTGCGAGGTGGGGGCGGGGCAGGGCGGCCTGCTCGCCATCGCCAACGCGCTGAAGGTGCCGATCCCAGCCTCACTCAAGCCGCTGGCCACCGACGGCTGCACGGCGCCCGACCTGCCCCCGCCCGACGCGTGGCCGATGATCCGACAGGCCGTGACCGCCCAGCTGCGCCACGTCTTCGGCTTCGACCACTCCGACGCCGGGCTGAGCGGTCTGGCGGCCGCCTACCCGACGGTGGTGGCGGCGAACCGCGCCGTGAACTGAGTCGCCCGGGCCGTCAGTTGATGAGCGGGTCCCGCGGCAGGCCGAGGATGCGCTCGCCGATCTGATTGCGCTTGATCTCCGACGTCCCGCCGGCGATCGACATGCCTCGATGCATGAGGACGCTCATCGACGTCAGCAACTGCGCCCCGTCGGCGTAGGCACTCTCGGGCCCACCCAACGCCACCAGGATCGCCGACGCCTCGTGCCCCAGCTCGGAGAGCACGAGTTTGGCCACGTTGCCCTCGGGCCCCGGCCCTCCGCCGATCACGGCGCGGTGCGCCGTGCGCATGTTGAGGTCCGTCAACGAGTCGGTCAGCGCGACGTAGCGCCCGAGGCGTCCCGCCCCACCCGCCAGTCGCTCGGGGTGCGCGTCGAAGCCCGCGATGAGACCGTCCACCCGCATGCGGTCGGCGCCGGGCCCGCCGCCCTGGCCGCCGCCGATGGAGACGCTCTCGTTCCCGAGCGTCGCCCGCGCCACGGTCCACCCGCCGTTGATCGGCCCGATCACGTCGTCGTCCGGCACGAACACGTCGTTGAAGAAGACCTCGTTGAACTCCGAGTGCCCCGTCGTCATGCGCAACGGGCGCACCTCGACGCCCTCGGCGTGCATGTCGATGACCATCGTCGTGATGCCTTCGTGCTTGGGCACGTCGGGGTCGGTGCGGATGGTGGCGAGCCCGAAGGACGCGTAGTGGGCACCGCTCGTCCACACCTTCTGGCCGTTGACCAGCCAGCCGCCGTCGACCCGGGTGCCACGCGTCTTCACCCCGGCCGCGTCGCTGCCGGCGTCGGGCTCGCTGAAGAGCTGGCACCAGATGACCTCCTGGCGCAGCGCCGGCAGGACCCACCGCGCCACCTGGTCCTCCGTGGCGTGCTGGATCAGCGTCAGGATCACCCACCCGGTGATCGAGTACTGCGGCCGCGCCACGCCGGCGGCGCCGAACTCCTGCTCGATCACGAGCTGCTCCACCGCCCCGGCGTTACGCCCCCACGGCTTGGGCCAGTGCGGCATGACGTACCCCGACTCGATCAGGGCCTCTCGCGTCGCCGCCTCGTCCAGGTCCTTCACCTGCGCCGCGAACGCTCGCACCTCGTCGCGCATCGGCTCGGCCTCGGGCGGCAGGTCGATCGTCCGCGCCCGCCGCACGCCTCGGCGCACCAAGTCCGTGACCTCTTGCGCCGCCTCCTCGGGGTCGACCACCGCCTCGAGCGCGGTCGCCCGCCGGAGATACAGATGTGCGTCGTGCTCCCACGTCATGGCGATGCCGCCGTGCACCTGCGTGTTGAGCTGCGCGCACTCGTCCCCCGCCGCCAGCGCCAGCACGGCCGCCACAGCGGCGGCGTACGTGAGTTGGTCGCCGCCGTCGGCGGCCGCCCTGGCGGCGTCCCACACCGCCGCCGTGGCGAGCTCGGACGCCACGGCCATGTTGGCGCAGTGGTGCTTGACCGCCTGGAACATGGCAATGGGCCGGCCGAACTGGAGGCGCACCTTGGCGTAGGCGGCGGCCTGCTCCGTGCACTCGGTGGCCATCCCGACGGCCTCGGCCGCCAGGATCACCCGGGCGAGGTCGGCCAATACAGGCGCCCCGCCCGCAATGACGTCGACCGGCGCGCCGTCGAGCGTGACCCGGGCCGAGCGGCGCGTCGGATCGAGATTGGTCGGCCGCTCGACGGTGACTCCCGGCGCCGCGGCGTCGACCACGATGACATCGTCGCCTGCGGGCAACACGAGGATCGTG
>DATDIE010000251.1:0-6324 GCA_036521235.1 Acidimicrobiales bacterium
CCGTCGGCGGGTCCCCGCCTAGCGCCATCAGGTTCTCGATCCCCGCCTTGCGCAGCGCCACCAAGATGTCGGCCAGCTCCAGGCGGGTGTGCGCCACGCAGATGAGGTGGGCCATCGGGTTCAGGCGCGTCGTGTGGAGCATGCCCGACACGAGGTCGAACGTGCGCTGGCGCGACTCGGCGCCACCGCGGTACGTGACCGAGACGAAGGAGGGCTCGAGCGGCTGCAGCTCGGCGATCGTGCGGGCCAGCGTCGTGAGCTCCTTGTCGTTCTTCGGCGGGAAGAACTCGAAGGAGTACGTCGGGCCCGCTTCGAGCAGGTCCGCGATGCGGGTCACGACCCGCCCGTCCCGGCCGGAGTCTCCTCGACCCGGCCGAAGTCGTCCTCGAGCCGGACGATGTCGTCCTCGCCGAAGTACGACCCGTGCTGCACCTCGATCAGCACCACGTCGGTCTTGCCGGCGTTGCCAACCCGGTGGGCGCCCTCGAGCGGGATGTCGATGGAGTCGCCCGCGTGCAGCTCGATCACCTCACCGTCCAGCGTGACCTCGGCCGTGCCCGCCACGATGAACCAGTGCTCGGCCCGCCGGGAGTGGCGCTGGTAGCTGAGGCGCTTCCCCGGGTGCACGACGAGGCGCTTCACCTTGTGGTCGACAGCGTCGTCGTCGAGCACCGTGTAGTTGCCCCACGGGCGTTCGGAGTATTCGCGTTCGCTCACCTGGCCTGGGCCTCCCTCGTCGCGGCGCCGGCCCGGACCACCGTCTTGGGCGCGGCGCTCATCGGGCCGACAGCTCCGCCGCCCGCAGCGCGTTGCGTAACAGCATGGCACGCGTCATGGGACCCACCCCACCGAGGCGCGGCGTGATCCAGCCCGCGACCTCGGCGACGTCGGGATCGGTGTCGGGGATGAGCTTCTTGCCCTCGAAGCTGGTGCCGGCCGACACCACCGCCGCGCCGGGCTTGACCATGTCGGCCGTCAGCACGTGCGGCTGGCCCGCCGCCGCCACGACGATGTCCGCCGTCCGCACGATGCGGGCCATGTCCTCGCGCGCCACGCCGGTGTGCACGACGGTCACCGCGGCGTTCAGCCCGGGGCGCTTCAGGGTGAACAGGTTGGCCAGCGGCCGTCCGATCGTCACCCCGCGGCCGATGATCACGGCGTGGCGTCCTTCGATCCGGACGTCGTAGGCACCCAAGAGCTCCACGATGCCCGCCGGCGTGCACGGGAGCGGCCCGGGTGTCCCGAGCACGAGGCGGCCCAGGTTGATCGGGTGCAACCCATCGGCGTCCTTGGTCGGGTCCACCGCCAGCAGGGCGCGCTCCTCGTCGAGCCCGGCCGGCAGCGGCAGCTGCACCAGGTACGCACTCACCTTGGGGTCGGCGTTGAAGCGGGCGATCGCCTCCATCACCTCGTCTTGGGTCGCGCTCGCGGGGAGGTGCTCACCCACCGAGTAGATCCCGAGCGCCGCGCAGTCCTCGTGCTTCAACGCGACATAGCGGGCGCTCGGCGTGTCGTCGCCGACCAGGATCGTGCCCAGGCCGACGTGCACTCCGGCACGCGCCAAGACCGCGGCGCGGTCGGCCACCTCCGCCTTGATCCGTGCGGCGACCGGTTCGCCGTCGAGCAGGATGGCCGCCATCAGTGCTTGAAGTGCCGTTCGCCGGTCATCACCATGGCGATGCCGGCCTCGTCGGCGGCCGCCACCACCTCGCCGTCCTTCACCGACCCGCCCGGCTGGACCACCGCCGTGACCCCGGCGTCCGCCAGGACCAGGAGGCCGTCGGGGAAGGGGAAGAACGCGTCACTGGCGCCCGCCCCGCCCTTGGCCCGTTCGCCCGCCTTCTGCACGGCGATCTCCGCCGCCACGACGCGCGACTGCTGCCCGGCGCCCACGCCGACCGCCTGGCCGCCGGTGACGACCGCGACGGCGTTGGACGTCGTCCGCCCGCAGACCCGCCAGGCCAGGACGAGGTCGCGCCACTCGTCCTCGGTGGGCGCGCGCTTCGTCGCGGTCTGCCACGACGCCCGCGGCGACACGAAGGTGTCGACGTCCTGCACCAACACGCTCGCGCCGAGGCTGCGGAGCTGACGCGTGGCGCGCTCGGGCACCGGGCCCGAGAGGAGGCGCGTCGCCTTGCGCCGCTTCACCAGCTTCTCGAGCGCCTCGGGCGCGTAGGACGAGGCGATGATGACGTCCGCCTGCGGCCCGGCCGCAACCGCGTCGGCCAACTCCGAGCTCACGAGGCCGCCGATGGCCACGACGCCGCCGAACGCGCTGAGCGGGTCGCACTCGAGCGCGCGCTCGTAGGCGGTCACGAGGTCGCCGGACACCGCCGCCCCGCACGGGTTGGCGTGCTTGATGATGGCCACCACCGCCACGTCCGACTCACCCCCGCCGCTCTCCGTCGCGTCGGCCGCCAGCTCGTGCACGAGTCGCCACGCCGCGTCGCCGTCGAAGAGGTTGAGGTACGACAGCGCCGAGCCGCCGTGCTGTTCCATGGAGTCCCACCAGCTCGGCGCACCCGCCACTCGATACCGCGAGCCCCGCTGGTGCGGGTTCTCCCCGTAGCGGAGCACCTCGGTGCGCTCGAGCGTCAGGTGCAGCGTCGGCGGCAAGGCGGCCGAGAGCTCGGCCTCGGCGACGTCCGCCTCGCTCGCGCCCGCCAACTCCTTCACCGGCCCCGGCCCCCCGCCGTCGAGCCAGGCAACGATCGCCGCGTCGTACGCCGCGGTGTGCGCAAACGCGGCGCGGGCCAGCCGCCGCTTCGTCGCCGCCGAGAGCGAGCCCGTTGCGCGCAGCTCCTCGAGCACCCCGGGGTAGTCCGCCGGCGACGTCACGACGCCCACGTGGGCGTGGTTCTTGGCCGCGGCGCGCACCATGGTCGGACCACCGACGTCGATCAGCTCGATAGAAGGGTCCGACGAGAACGGGTACAGGTTCACCACCACGAGGTCGATCGCCTCGATGCCGTTCGTCTCGAGATCCGCCAAGTGCTCGGGCTTCGACCGGTCGGCCAGGATCCCGCCGTGGATCTTGGGGTGCAGCGTCTTGACCCGGCCCCCCAGCATCTCGGGCGACCCGGTCACCTGGGCGACCTCGGTGTGCGCGATCCCCGCCTCTGCGAGCTTGGCCGACGTGTTGCCGCTCGCCACCAGCTCCCACCCCAGGTCCGCCAGTCCCTGGGCGAACTCGACCAGCCCGTCCTTGTCGTAGACCGACAACAGGGCGATCACTCGCTCATCTCCTCGTCCATGCCTCTTCTCTCTTTACCTCTTTATCGACGGCTTTGGATTCGGCTTCCGCCGCGCCCTTCGGCGGCGCTTCGATCCGGCGGCCGGCGTCCAGCTCGCCCAGGGCCCAGGCCACCGTCTCGGGGTACAGCGTGCGCTCGGCGACTTTGATCCGCTCGTGCAGCGTCTCCTCGGTGTCGTCGGAGAGCACCGGCACGGCGCGCTGGGCGAGGATCGGCCCGGCGTCCATCTCGAGGGTCGCCAGGTGCACCGTGCACCCCGTCTCGGCCACTCCGGCCGCCAGCGCGTCACGCACCCCGTGCCAACCCGGGAACGCGGGCAAGAGCGCCGGGTGCGTGTTGAGGATCCGGCCCGGGAAGGCGTCGTGCACCGCCTCGGTCATGACCGTGCCGAATCCGGCCATGGCGACGAGGTCCACCTGGTACGCCACGAGCGTGGCGCTCACCGTGGCCGTGAAGCCCTCCCGGTCGAAGTCGGGCCCGAAGCCGCCGTAGGCCTTGCGGTCCACCAGCTCGGCCGCCGCGCCGCGCTCTTCCGCCAGGCCGAGGGCGGCGCAGGGGCGGTCCGCCAAGACCGTGGTCACCGGCAGCCCGGCGTCGAACATGGCCCGCAGAATCGTCCCGGAGCCCGAGACAAGGACGGCGAGACGCACAGCCGCCAATCTAGTGGGACCGGACCCGCCGCCCTGGCGCCGGCCGGGCTTGGTGGCACTACGAAGCGTCGAGGTCGCGGGTCAGCGCCGCCTCATCATTTTCCACCGTTTGCAGCTGCTTTCGGAAATCATTGGCGGCGTGGCGCGATCCGTGCTGCAGGGCGCTGAGGCAGTCCGACGCAGCGGTAGATGATGCCCCGATCATGTTCGTCCAAGCCCGTTCGGCGACGGCCAACGGGATCGGCGGGGCAGCGGTGCGGGCCTGACCGGCGTCGGAGGCCCACGTGCGGCAGTCGCGGAGCGTGGTCCGGACCTTTGCCGTCGTCGTGTGGTTCTGCGCCCTCTTCCCGTCGTCAACCACGACGAGTACGTCGTCGGCCAGGATCCCGATGTCGTGCTCGTACCGTTGCTTCCATTGCTCGAGGGTCAGCGCGGTGGTCGTGGCGGCGGAATCCTCATTGCTGCCGGGCCGGTACGACGCCGCCGTCGTCGGTGCCGCGGTTGACGCCCCCGTGGGACGGGCCCCGAGGAACGGAGCCACGCCGAACGTCACCCCGGCGCCGACCAAGAGCAGCTGCCAGCGTCCCGGGAACCACTCGGCGCTCCGACGAGACATCAGAGAGGTGCGACATGCTTGGCGACGGCGATCACCGCCGAAGCCGGCACACCGAATCCGGCCACCGTGACCGTGGACACCGCGCGCAAGTATTTCGGCACGCCCGATGTCGGAAAGGCCCAGCTCACATCCGTCTGGCCCGATCCGGTCAGTACGTTGGCCGTGATGCCCTTCTTCAGGACGACCGTCCTGGCGCTCGCGAATTGCGGGGCACGAGCGCTCGTACCCGGGTCCTCGGCGCTGTTCACTTTGACCTCGACGATCAGGGCGGGTGGCCCGTGCGCCGTGATGGAGGCGTCCTTCGCCCTCCCCGCCGACGAGTACACGGTCTGATCGAGGTCGTAGTTGTTGGGCAAGGGAGCCGAATCACGTCGCAGGGGAACCAGCCCGGCGGGGACCTGTGTTGCGTGAGGCAATTGGCACCACCAGCCGTCCGACTTGGCGCTGGCGCCCTCCTGCTGCGCGTAGAGGGGAGCTTCGATCGACGGGTCCGAAACCATCGGCGCACACGGCACCGACTTGAGCGTCCCCAGTGTCGACGTCGCGGCGGCCGCCGGCCCCAACCAAAGGGCTGGGACCGCCGGCGCGGCCGCAAGCACGATGCCCATGGCGATCACCCGGCAAGCCGGGAAACGCCGCCTATCCCCAGCAGCGCGATTGCCGCGATACAGAGCCTTCACCCCTGGAGATCCCCCACCATGCCGACGATCGGCTGGTTGAGGCTCAGGGCGCCGGCCGAGCCGTCGAACGCGGCGTCGCCGTAGTTGAAGATGCCCCCGTCGGACGCGACGAGCCAGTAGCCCTTCCCGTCTGCGGTGGGTGCCAGGCCCACTACGGGCTTGTTGAGATGCACCGAGCCGGCCGCGCCCTCGAAGGCCGCATCCCCGTAGTTGAAGATGCCACCGTCGGAGGCCACGAGCCAGTAGCCGTTCCCGTCGGCCGTGGGCGCCAGGCCGACGATGGGCTTGTTGAGCGTCATCGCCCCGGTGGAGCCGTAGAAGGTGGCGTCACCGTAGGAGAAGATGCCGCCGTCGGACGCGACGAGCCAGTAGCCCTTGTCGTCGGGGGTCGCAGCCATGCCGACGATCGGCTTGTTGAGATGCATCCCGCCGGTGGAGCCGTAGAAGGTGGCGTCACCGTAGGAGAAGATCCCACCGTCGGACGCCACCGACCAATACCCACCGGACAGCGTGGCACCCGGCGGTGGCTGGCTTGCCGCGGGCGTGACCGGGGCAGACGGTGCCGAAGCGGAGCTGTTCCCCTGGGAGTTGGCCGCCTTGACCGTGAAGGTGTACGGGGTCCCATTGGTGAGGCCGGTCACGGTGCAACTCGTGCCGCTGGCGCTGCAGGTCAAGCCTCCCGGCGAGCTTGTGACCGTGTAACCCGTGATGGCTGCCCCGCCGTTGTTGCCCGGCGCCGTCCAGCTGACCGTCGCCTGCGCATTGCCGGCGACGGCCGTCACTCCGGTCGGAGCACCGGGAACGGTGAGGTAGCTGAATTGGTCGGCGCTCGAAGTTGCTGACGTCCCTCCCTCCGTGATCACCGTGGTGTTGACAGTCCCTTGGCTGCCCGCCGGCGCGGTGGCGGTGATCTGCGTGGCGCTGTTCACCGTGAAGCTGGTCGCAGGCGTCGTGCCGAACTTAACGGCGGTCGCCCCGGTAAAGGCGGTGCCGGTGATGATCACGCTGGTGCCACCGGCGACGTTCTCCGAATTCGGAGAGACGCTGGTGACCGTCGGTGCGGCGACGTAGGTGAAGTGGTCGGCGCTCGACGTCGGCGAGGTGCCGCCCGGCGTGGTCACCGT
>DATDIE010000252.1:0-14985 GCA_036521235.1 Acidimicrobiales bacterium
GCCCTCATCGATCAGATCGCCTCGGGCGACTGCTCGCCGGACGAGGCGGTGCGGCAGCTCCGCCGTCTGCCCTACGCCGACCTCGGCTTCGCCCGCGTGGACAATCACCGGGACCTGCGGCTCGGCCTCCCCGAAGCGGTCTACGGCCCCGGCAAGACCCCCGAGCACTGCGCGGCGGTGGTCGAGGAATTGCTGTCCGGGACGGACGGGCCGGTCCTCTTGACCCGGGCCACCGACGCGCAGGTGAAGGCGGCGTCTGCGGCCGGCCTCGCCGCCGGGGCCGGACCCGGGACGCTGAGCCACGAAGGGGATCTCGCCACCCTCGTCTTTCGACCCGCCTCTGCTCGGGTGGGACGGGTGGTGGTCGTCACCGCAGGGACGGCCGACCTCCCGGTGGCGACGGAATGCGTGACGGTGTTGGGCGCGCTCGGGTTCGCCCCGTCGCTGCTCGTCGACTGCGGCGTGGCCGGCCTGCACCGCCTCCTGGCCGAGCTCGACACCCTGGCCGCGGCCGACGCGGTCGTGGTGATCGCAGGAATGGAGGGCGCGCTGGCGAGCGTGATCGGCGGCCTGACCCCCGCTCCGGTTGTCGCCGTGCCCACGAGCACCGGCTACGGGGCCGCCCTCGAGGGCGTGACCGCGTTGCTCAGCATGCTGTCGGCCTGTTCGTCCGGGATCACGGTGGTCGGCATCGACAACGGGTACGGCGCGGCGTGCGCGATCGCCCGGCTGTTGCCGTGACGCCGTCGGAGACAGCCGGCGACACCGTGGCGTGGTTCCACTGCTTCGCCGGGATCGCCGGCGACATGGCCCTGGGCTCCCTGATCGACGCCGGCGCCGATGCGTCAGAGGTGCGGGCGCTGCTCGACCGGCTGCCGCTCCCGGGCTGGGACCTCGCCTTCGAGGAGGGACGCCGCGGCGGCATCGCGTGTACGAGAGCCGTCGTCACGGGCCACGACGCCGTGGCCCGCACGCACGGTGCGATCCGCGCCGTGATCGAGGACGCCGCCCTGCCGACGAGAGTGACCAAGAGGGCGCTCGGCGTCTTCCAGGCTCTCGCCGAGGTCGAGTCGGCCCTGCACCGGCTGCCGCTGGACGAGGTGCACTTCCATGAGGTGGGCGGGCACGACGCCGTCGTCGACATCGTCGGCACCGCGGCGGCCCTCGAAGTCCTCGGGGTCGACTCCGTTGCGGCGTCGGCCGTGGCGACCGGGACCGGGACGGTGCGCAGCGCCCACGGCCGGTTGCCCAATCCGGCACCCGCCACGGTGCGCCTGCTCGAGGGCATCCCGACGTACGGCCGTGACGTGGCGCTCGAGCTGACCACACCCACCGGCGCGGCGATCCTCTCGGCGCTCGGTGACTCGTTCGGGCCGATGCCCGACATGACGATCGCCTCGTCGGGGTTCGGCGGCGGCGCCGGCGAGCTCCCCGACCTCCCCAACTGCACCCAGGTGGTGATCGGCCGGCGCACGGCGCACCAGGACGTCGGGCCGGGCCAGCCGGCGATCGTGCTCGAGACGAATCTCGACGACGTGACCGGCGAGCAGCTCGGCTATGCCGTCGCGGGCGCCCTCGACGCCGGCGCGCTCGACGCGTGGGTGAGCTCGGTCACCATGAAGAAGGGGCGGCCCGGCCACGTGCTGCACGTGCTGGCGGACGAGGCCCAGGTCGAGGCGCTCCGCAACGAGATCGTGCGGACGACGGGCACACTGGGCGTCCGTGCCGTGCCCGTCGAACGGTGGCCGGTGGCGCGTGAGTTCTCCACCGTGATGATCGACGGCGTCGGCATCCGCATGAAGGTGTCCGGCGGACGCGTGAAGCCGGAGTTCGACGACGTCGCCCTCGTGGCGACGAAGACCGGGGCACCGCTGCACGAGGTGGCGAGCCGCGCCGAGGAGGCGTGGCGTGCCGCCAATCGGCCTGACGACGGGTGACACCTCCGGGCTCTGATGGGTAACCCCATGTTCAGTTACGACGAGGCGATGACCGATCTCATCGTGACCGCGTGCCGGCAACGACTGTCCCTCGACCCCGTCTCCCTCGACTTCGGCGGTCTCGTCGAATCGCTCGACCAGGAGCTCTCCGGGCTCATGCGCCCCGAGGGCAACGACGCCGGGCACGTGCTCGACCTCTTCGTCGAGAAACTGTCGACGGCCGTGGTCTCCTGCGACAGCCCACGGTTCTTGTCCTTCATCCCGGCGGCACCCACGAAGGCGTCCCTGCTCTTCGACATGTTCGTCTCGACGTCGTCCCTCCATGGGACCTCGTGGCTCGAGGCGGCCGGGGTGGTGGTGGCGGAGAACCAGGCGCTCGGGGTGCTGGCGGAACGGGCGGGCTTCCCCCAAGGAGCGGGCGGCTGCTTCGTCTCGGGCGGATCGGCGGGCAACCTCTCGGCCCTCATGGTGGCGCGTGACACCGCGGCTCACCGTCGGCAGGCGGCCGCGCCGGAACATCCGCTCATCGCGATCAGCGACGACGCCCACTCGTCGGTGGGCAAGGCACTGCACGTCCTCGGCGTGGGCGCCTTCACGGTGGAGACCAGGGATCACCGTTTGACCGGACCTGCCCTCGCAGCGGCGCTCCGCGACGACCCTCGGCGGAAGGACGTCATCGGTGTCGCGGCCACCGCCGGAACGACGAACGCCGGCATCGTCGACGACCTGAAGGGAATCGCCGACGTCGCGTCCGACAATTCACTGTGGTTCCACATCGATGGCGCCTACGGCGGCGCGGCGGCGCTCTTTGCGCCGTCGGTGGAGTCTCAATTCGCCGGCTTCGACCGGGCGGACTCGTTCATCGTCGATCCGCACAAGTGGCTGTTTGCACCGTTCGACTGCGCAGCCTTGGTCTACCGCCAGCCGAACCTCGCCAAGGCCGTGCACACACAGGACGCGCAGTACCTGGAGGTGCTGCACAGCGACAATCCCGAGGAGTGGAACCCGAGCGACTACGCGTTCCACCTCACCCGCCGCGCCCGCGGCCTGCCCCTTTGGTTCTCCATGGCCGTCAACGGACTGGACGCCTACTGCGACGCGGTCGAAGCTGGGATCGCGATCGCGCAGGACGCGGCGGAGCGGATCGAGAAGGCCCCGCACGTCGAGATGGTGCGCCCGCCGGGGCTGTCCATCGTGCTCTTCCGTCGCCCGGGCTGGACCAAGCTGGACTACGACGCGTGGTCCGCGCGCCTGCTCCACGACCAGATCGGCTTCGTCACCCCGACGACGTGGGAGGGCGAGACGGTGGCCCGGTTCGCCTTCTTGCACCCCAACACGACCGTGGAGATGATCGACGAGATCCTGGCCTCAATGGCCGAGGCGTGACCATGCCCGACGGAGCACGATCGTCAGTGTCTCGACGTCCTGGGCCCCGGGAATCGGCCAGGCCCCGTTGATCAAGAAGTAGGGCACACCGGTCACGTCCCGTTCCTGGGCGGCCGCCTCGTCGAGACGGACCTCGCGGGCGTACAGATCTCCCGCGAGCACCTTGTCCGTGAGAGCCTCGTCGAAGCCGACGGCACCCGCCACGTCCCGCAGGACCTCAGGATCCGACAGCAGTCGTCCCTCGGTGAAGTAGGCGCGGAACAGCCCTTGGACCAGCGCCTGCTCCTGCGGCGTCTCCCGTGCGGCCTGGGCGAGGCGGTGTGCGTCGAAGGTGTTGCCGAGACGCACCCGGTCGAAGTCGAACACGACGCCGACCTCTGCACCCAAGGAACTGAGACGCTCGTGGCCCGCACGCACCTGCGCCGGGCTGATGCCGTACTTCCCGGCCACGGCGTCCACCGCGGTGAGCCCGCGACTGGCCGGCGCCCGAGGATCGAGCTGGAAGGACCGGTGCACCACCCGTACGTCGTCGCCGTGCTCGAACTCCTCGAGAGCGACGTCCAGCCGCGCCAGCCCGAGCGCGCACCAGGGGCAGGCGAAGTCCGACCAGACCTGGACGTCCATGCGCTCACCCTACGGCCGGTGCCCGCCCCTCATGACCTAGCTCCAGTCGCTCGCCGGCCAGCCCTCGGCCGCCGACATCAGCGTCCAACAGGTCGAACCGTCGATCGCTTCACGGATGATGTCCGCGTGCCCGGCGTGGCGCGCCGTCTCTTCGACGAGGTGGAGGAGGATCCATCGGGGCGTCCAGCTCACTCCGGCCGGGATCCACGGCACCAGGTCAGCCGTGGGCGCAAGGGTTACCGAGACGTCGGGGAGGCCGCACACCACCCGCTCGGTGTCGCGCGCCTGCGCGGCGGCCGCGGCCTGGACGTCGTCGAGGGTCTCACCCTCCACGAGACGGAACCCGTCCGCCAAATCGTCCTGGGGGACGAAGACCGACGTGTCACCCGTTACCAGAAAGGTGATCCACGCGCGCTCGACGAGCGTGGCGTGCTTGATGAGCCCGGCCAGGCAGAGCTCGCTGACGGTCGATCGGGCCGTGACCTGCTCCTCGGTGAGGCCGTGGGCGGCGTAGCGCAGAGCGTCCCGCTGCTGGCTGAGAAAGCCCAGCAGCAGGGCACGCTCGTCGGTCAGGGGTGCGACGAGTCCGGGCATCGGATGTCTCCTTTTCTGCCGGTCCGTGGCCGGCGGGGTCGGGTCGATGGCGCCATGCTGCGCCCGAAAACCGGTCATCCTTTGGCCACTTTTTCGGACAAACTGGTCACGTGCGTGCCGACCGTCTCGTGGCTGCCTTGCTGGTTCTCCAGGCGAAGGGGCGGGTGACCGCCTCGGAACTGGCCCGGGAGCTCGAGGTCAGCGAGCGCACCGCCCGCCGCGATCTGGAGGGTCTCGCCCTGGCCGGGATCCCCGTCTACTCACAGCCCGGTCGCGGCGGCGGCTGGGAGCTCGTCGGAGGGGCGCGGACCGATCTCACCGGCCTTACCGCGGACGAGACCCGCGCCCTCTTCCTCATCGCGGGGCCGGACGCCGCCACGCCCGAGGTCCGCACCGCGTTACGCAAGCTGGTGCGCGCGTTGCCGGCCACCTTCCGAGCCCACGCCGAAGCCGCCGCGGGAGCCGTGGTGCGCGACGAGGCCGGTTGGGACCACGCGGGGCCCGCCCCGCCGGCCCACCTTGAGAGTCTGCAACAGGCTGTGATCGAGGGCGTACAGATCGAGTTGGGCTACCGGCGTCGAGACGGCACGTTCTCCGTCCGCACGGTGCACCCGCTCGGCCTCGTCGTGAAGAACGGCACCTGGTACCTCGTCGGAGAGACGGCGGCCGGCCAGCGCACCTTTCGGGTCAGCCGGGTGCGCTCGGTGACGGCGACCACCCGCCCGATCGTGCGGCCGGACGATTTCGACTTGTCGGAGGCCTGGCGTTCGATCGTGGTGCACGTCGACGCCCAACGCGCACCCGTCCGCGTCCGACTGCGCACCGACGAACGCACACTCGACGTATTGCGCTACATCTTCGGCAACCGGGTCGGCGAAGCGTCGGCCGATCGTTCAGGACGCCTCACGGTGGAGGTGCGCACGCACTCCGAGCTCACGACCGCCTGGCAGCTGGCCGGGTTCGCCGACGCCGTCGAAGTCCTCGAGCCGGCTGCCGTGCGCGAGCACCTGGCCGACATCGGTCGAGCGCTGGTCCGCCGCCACGGGCGACGGGCCGCAGCCGTGTCAGGAGCCTGACATGCCGACCACGGGCTGGTTCAACCGGATGGAACCGGTGGAGCCCCAGAACTGGGCATCGCCGTAGGCGAACACGCCACCATCGCTCGCCGTGAACCAGTAGCCGCCACCGTCACCGGCTGACGACATGGTGTTGACGGGCTGGTTGAGGCGCAGGCCTCCCGTGGAGCCGAAGAAGGGCGCCCCGTAACTGAAGACGCCGCCGTCCCTGCCCACGAGCCAGTAGCCGCCGCTGACAGGGTCGACCGCCATCGAGACGATCGGCGCGTTGAGTGGCAGGTTCGACGCGTCGCCCTGGAACTTGCCGTCTCCCAGCAGGACGTAGACCTTGCCGTTCGCGCCGGCCAGGTAGAGGCCCTGGTCATCGGGCGTCATTGCCCCGCCGACGATGTCGTTGACGTGGAAGCCGAAGAACGGGAGGTCGCCGAGCTGCGGGGCGTTGAAGTTCCAGACGGACCCATCGGAGCCGATGAGGTAGTAGCCGTCGGTGGACGGATCGCTGACGATGGCCACGATGTTCGACACGGCGACGTGATTGCCGGGCAGCGACCCGGCGTAGCCGGCATCGCCGAAGGCGAAGATCCCGCCGTCGGCGCCGACCATCCAGTACCCGTTCTCGTCGTTGGTCGTCGCCATCCCGACGATCGGCTGGTTGAGCTTGATGCTGCCGGTGGAGCCGAAGAAGTGCCGGTTGTACGAGAAGATCCCTCCGTCGCGGGCCACGAGCCAGTAGCCCTGGGCGGCGGTGGGCGAAGGGAGGATCGAGACGGCGATCGGCATGCCCGTGAGCTGGGAGAGTGACGGGATCGTCTGCGCGGTCACCACGGCATACAGACAGGCGATGTTCTTCGACTGCGCCGAGAATTCGGACCAACTCGAGGTGGCGGCGTTGTACCACTGGAGCGACGAACCGGCTCCGTAGTTGCACACGGCAATCTCCACGCCGGTGAAGCCGGACCCGGTTCCCGTCGCGACGTCGTCGTACGTCCCGGTGGCGGCCACCGGGGTGCTCGCGGTCGGGTTGGACGGATAGTTCGCCGCCGTCAGCCCGCCGGCCCCGGTGGCGTCCACGACGACGGAGCCGGAGGTGACGCTGACGCTGCCGGAATGATTGGTTCCCGTGTTGCTGGCGGAGGCGGTCGACCCCGCGGGCGGCGGGGGCGCAGCCACATTGACCGTCAGCGGGCACGCCGGCTGACCTGAGGAGCCGCAGTTGTTCGGGTCCGACCCGGTCGAGGCGTTGTTGTTCTCGTAGACCCCGCCGTCGACGTAGATCCCGGTGATGACGTCGACTCCCGCCGGCGCGTTCGTCGCGGTGCACTTGTAGACGCCCCCAGAGGCGGGAGTGGACACGTCGCACAGCACGGTGTCACCCGACTCGAAGGTCACCACCCCCGAGGTGACGCCGACCCCTCCCGCGGTCACCGTCATGGTGTAGGTGACGAGCGTCCCGTAGTTCACGACCGTGGGGCTGACGCTCAACGTCAGCGTGGTCGCTTCCTGGGCCGCCGCTGGCGCTGCACCGAGGGCGAGGACGGCGGTGATCGGGAGCAACGCCGTCGCCCCGAGCGCCCACGCCCGACCCCTCCAACGCCGGCCACTGAACGGTTCCACCTTGCGACCTCCCCAATTCCGCTCGACTGACGCCAATTGTCCTTCGCGCCAGCCTGGTGCCGCAAGGGCCCGGAGGTCCGTCAGCCGGCGGCGGCGGCGGCCTCGAGGACGGCCCCTGCCGCCAGCAACCGTTCTTCGCTTCCGAGCGGTCCGATCAGCTGCAGGCTGGCCGGGAACGGTCCCCCGGTGGGCACGGGGAGCGAGAGCGCCGGCACGCCCGCCAGGTTGATGGGCAGCGTGCACCGTGCGACGAGCAGATCGTCGCCGTCTTCGAGCGGCGGCGGGACGATCGTCAGGGTAGGGGTGACGACGAAGTCCGCCCGCGTGAAGACCTGTTCGAGTGTCGCCGCCCACGCCCTTTGGGTCTCCCATGCGGCACGGACGACGGCGTCGCTGCAGGCGGAGCCGAAGAAGAGGCGCGAACGGACGCCCTCCCCGATCCCGTCGGGGTCCTCTTCGACCAACGCGCGGTCCGAGTGCCACGCCTCGACGACGAGGAGCAGGCCCGCCTGAGTCAACGCCTCGTCCCAGCCCGGCACCGGGAGGTCCCGGCTCTGCCAGCCGACCAGTGCCAGGGCCCTGTCGATCGCCGCGGTGATGGCCGGATCGGCCTCGACGGGAAGGCGTGCGACCTCGAAGCGGTCACCGGGGCCGACGTCCGCCGGCGCGAAGCCCGGCTCGAGAAGCTGCATGCCCGAGACCAGTCCCGCGACGTCGCGCGCCATGGGCCCGATGGTGTCGAAGCTCGGGGAGAGCGGCCAGACGCCGTCCAAGGGGATCCGGCCCCACGTCGTCTTCAGACCCGTCGTGCCACAGCACGCCGCCGGGATCCGCACGGAGCCGCCCGTGTCGCTGCCGTAGGCGACGTCGGCTTCGCCCGTCGCGACGGCGACGGCGGACCCGCTCGACGAACCACCGGGCACGCGGGTGGGATCGATCGGGTTGACCGGGGTGCCGTACCAAGGATTGATGCCGGTGACACCGAGCGCCAGCTCGTGCAGGTTCGTGCGACCCACGATGCGCGCGCCGGCTTCTCGTGCGCCGGCAAGACACGCCGCATCGCGCGCCGCGGGCTCGGCCCGTCTGGCCACGGCGCGGCAGCCCGCGGTCGTGAGCTCCCCCTCCATGTCAATCAGGTCCTTGACGGCCAGCCGGACGCCCGGACCTGAGGTGTCGTAGCGCGTGATGAAGGTGGTCATTCCACGCGCATGTCCTCGACGATCATGCGCGTCACCGCGACGACGGGGCGAGCAGTCTCATCCCGTCTCGCTCGCCATGCGGGGCACCTCGTCGATCTCGACGTCGGGCAGCTCTTGTCGTCCGCGCTCGAGCCCGAAGAGGGCGACCAGGAACGCGAAGCCCATCACTCCGCACATCGCGTACAGCACGACCGACGTCGCATGGGCGAAGTCCACGGACACGTAGTGCGGGATCGTGCTCACGTTGGTGCCGGTGCCACCTTGTTGCTGTTGTGTCACCTTGCTCGCCACCGCGGCGGCCCCCGGCACGCCGTGTTGCCGGAACGTCGTCGTCAACTCGTCCCGGAAGTTGAAGAGGAGGACCGTCCCCAGGGCGGCCAGGCCGAGGCTGGCACCGAAGTTGCGGACGGTCTGGGTGATGCCCGTCGCTTCGCCGTACGAGAGGCTGGACGCCCGGTTCACGGCGTCGGTGTTGGACGGGCCGATGAGCATGCCCATGCCGGCGCCGGCCACGATGACCCAGATCTGCTGTTTGGAAAAGCTGAGCGTCGTGGCGTTCGAAGCCCAGAAGCCGTAGCCCACGGCGGCGATGGCGGCCCCGAGGACGACAGCCCGTTTTGCGCCCTCCCGATCGAGGATCCGGCCGCCGATCTGTGCGGCCACCACGAAGCCGATGAAGAAGAACAGCAGGTAGATGCCGGCCTCCGACGCCTTCTTGTGCAACGCGATCTGGGCGTACTCGCTGGCGAAGAAGAACATCGGGATGAACGCGATCATCGTGACGAACAGCACGATGTTCTCGACCAGGAAGGGCCGGATCTTGAAGATGCCGATCGCGACGAGCGGCGAGTCAGTTCGCAACTCGACGAAGCCGAAGAGGACGATGAGCAGGATGCCCGCGATGATGCAGGCCCAGGTCCCGGGGTTGCTCCAGCCCCACAGGGCCGACTGCTGCAGCCCGAAGACGCTCAGGCCCACGCCCGCCGCGAGGAGCACGGCACCGCGGTAATCAATCGGTGCGGGTTGGTACTCCGTCTTGGGCTTCGACACGGCGATGAGGACCAGGGCGATCAAGGCCACCGGGACGTTGACCCAGAAGATGGCCCGCCACGTCCACTCGGTCAGGTATCCGCCGAGCACGGGGCCGATGGCGGTGAGGCCGCCGGCGATGCCGAAGAAGATGGCGAGGGCCTTGCCCCGCTCGCGCAGGGGGAAGTTCTGCACGACGATCGCCAGGGCGGCGGGGAACATGAGGGCGCCGCCCGCTCCCTGGACGACCCGGAAACCGATGATCCACGGGGCGGCGGCGGAACCCGTGGGCGTCAGCCCGCACATGGCCGAGGCGACCACGAACACGATGACGCCGATGATGCACATCTTGGTGTGACCGAGGATGTCCGAGAGGCGGCCGCCGAGCGCGAAGAGTGCGGCGAGGGAAAGTAGGTAGCCGTTGACCACCCACTGCACCTCCGTCGACGAGAGCGAAAGCTCTCGCTGGATGTTCGGCACCGCGATCGAAACGATCGTCTGGTCGATGAACGTCATCGAGACCGCGAAGATCATCGCCGCGAGGACCCAGTTGCGCCCCTGCGTTCCGGTTCCGCTCATGCTTCCTCCCCGAGTGTGAACGACAGCGACGATACCCGGGCCGATGCCTCGAACGCAGGGAACGACGCCCGTGTGCACGCTGCATGGCGCACCGCCATACGCCACGGACTCCCGCAGGTCTGCAAGGCTGGTGAGCGGCCGAAGGGAGCACTCGTGGACGAGGAGAACGCTGCCTTGTTGCGACGGGCCTGGGCGGCCTACGACCGGGGCGACGAGGAGGTATTCGCGGCCTGCCTCACCGACGATTGGCGCGAGCACACTCCGTCGGGAGATGTCGCCACGCTCGCCGACGAACGCAAGACGATGGCGGCGCACCGGATTGCGTTCCCCGACAAGCACACCGACATCCTGATCATGGTTGCGGCCGACGACATGGTCGCCTGCTACTGCACGACCTCGGCCGTGCACCGGGGGCCCTACTTCGACCTGCCGCCGACGGGTACGCGGGTGAGCGTCGACGAGATGATGTTCAACCGGATCGAGCAGGGGAAGGTCGCCGAGACGTGGGTGATCACGGCGGGACCGGGGTTCTACCGCCAGCTCACCGGGCGTGAGGTGCCCGACGACCTCGACAACATGGGCTGAGGGTCACGGCGGCGGCAGCCCTAGACGGTGAACGCCGGTGCGTGTCCCTCCCTCGTGGCGGGGACGACCGAGGGGTCGATCCGCGTCGCGATCCTCACGAGGAATCCTGCGACCACCCTCGACCGCACCCGTGGCGACCGGGGTGTGGCGTCGATGCGGGCCCGGGAGTAACGCTCCGTCTCGCGTCCGAGATCGGCGCCACGTGCGATAGCCATGTCGTGGAGAAGCCGTGGGTGCATCTTCGGATCGCTCAGCTCGGCCCGGCGCTCGGCGCCCCGACCGCACCCGCCAACATCTGCTCCAGCGCGGCCTGGTCCGGCCCTACGAATGCCGGTGCGTCGGGGACGGCGGCGAGTGCACCCAGCAACCGCTCCAGCGACGAGCCCTGTGCCGCCGGCAAGTGGCTGCTCAGGACCATCGACGGTGCCAAGGCGCGGACCCGGTCGAGTTCCGAGGCGAAGATCGCCCGGTCTACCGAGTGCAGCCACGACGAGTCCACGGTGGCCCAGAAGACCTGGCCCTCGCGCAGCGCCGCCTCGGACACGTCTTCGGCGCGTTCGGGCACCTCGTCCAACAGGGCGCCGAAGCAGTCCGAACTGAAGAAGATGCGCGAGCGGTCGTCGTAGATGCCCTGGGTGATGGGGTTGTCGAACGCCGGTGGCCGCACGGCGGTCAGGGCCCGGTCACCCACGTCGACGCTCTGGCCGGGGTTGACCAGGTACACCCGGTCCATGGGCAGACCGGTGGCCAGGCCCATGATCCCCACGCCGAGGAAGCTGGTGATCACGCGCAGCCGTTCGTTCTCCTCGAGGAGACGATGCAGCGACCCGATGTGGTCGAAGTCCGTATGGGTCAGCCAAATCCAGCGGAGGTCCGCCGGATCGATGACCGTTCGCAGCGCAGCCATGAAGTCGTCGCTCTCTCTGACTGCTCCGGTGTCGACGAGCACGGGCTCGCTCGAGTGGATCACGAACGCGTTGATGGCCAGGTTGCCGAAGCCGGCGACGTTGGCCGTCGACGTCACGACGTCCACATCGGGTGCTGCCTTGTAGGTCTGCATCGCAGGAACTCCTTCTGCGTAGGCGGGACGGGAATTTCCGAGTTGCTTTGTGTGCTTGGCGATCCGGGTGTCTACGCCGGCCCGTTCGCCGATTCGGATCGCGTCCGGGCCTCGGCGGCGACCTTGAGCCGCGCCAACGTGGTGCGCATGCCCTCGAGCAGCTCCTTGTGGCGGTTCAGCGGAACATCGATGATCCGCGCCCACGTGGGGATCCAACGAACCTCGTAACCCTCGGTCACCTTTGTCCCGTTGGCCGTCGGCTCGAAGCGGTAGCGCCACAGCGTCGACGGACGACCGCCCTCGTCGGTGATGAAGGTGAACTCCTTGCCGCGCTCTGCGGCCAGGACCTCCCCATGGCGGGAATAGCGGATCCGACGCCCGGGCCCGACTGCGTTGTGGCCCACGAACGTGGTGCCCTTGGTCGGCACCTCGAGGTCGCCCTCCCACTCGACGCGCTCGCACTCGGGGCTCCACTCACCGATGCGGGGAAGGTCCGAGACCATGTCGTACAGGAGTCCGGCTCCGGCCTCGATCTCCAGCTCGACCTCGTCGGCCGTGAGCCACCAGTGTTGGTTCTTGGGGGGCATGGTGCGTGTCCTCCTCTTGCTTTTTTCTGTTCGATCGCTTGACCCTGACGGAGATTAAGCTAATACCATTAGCTATTGCTGTCAACCCTCTTTCAAGCTATACTCTTTGACAATGACGAGGACCGAGGGGGCGACGCAGTCGGGCGTTGCCGCAGATGCTCCGACGCAGCCCGACCGCCGGGCCCGGCGCCGGCAGGATACGATCCAGGAGATCCTCGCCATCGCCCGCGACGTGATGACGGAGGACGGGGTGAACGGCCTCAGCCTCTCCGAGGTGGCCCGGCGCCTGGGCGTGAAGCCACCGTCGCTCTACAAGTACTTCCCTTCGCTCATGGCGATCTACGAAGCGCTCTTTCTCGAGGGCCAGCGAGAGAACCTCGAAGTGATGCGCACGGCGATGCAAAAGAGCGACCCCGGTCTGCCCGCGCTCGTCGCTGGCCTCACGGCAAGCGGCCAATGGGGGCTCGACAACCGGGCCGTCGCCGAGTTGCTGTTCTGGCGCCCCGTCCCGAGCTTCCATCCCTCACCCGAGGCGTTCGCCGTCAGCATGGAGATGGTCGAGATCCAACGGGATGCCCTCGCTGACGCGGTGGAAAAAGGCGAGCTCGGCGCGGCCGCGAACGACGAGAGCGCGATCTACCTCGTCTCGACGCTGATCGCCGGCGTGCTCGGTCAGGCCATCGCCAACGAGCCCGACTTGCCGTGGGGCGAGGGCCGCTTCACCGCGTGGTTCCCGACGCTGATGGGGTTACTGCCCGCCGCCTTCCCCCCGACGGGTGAACGTGGCGTTCTCTCCGAGTGATTCGAAGTTTCGGTCGGTGACATTGGTCCGGCGCATGCAGGATCGATACGAGACAACTCAACCAGCTTGCGCCTGCTGCAGCTGATCGCGAGGGCGAGGACGCGCCGCCAGAAAAGCCGGCACCGCAGCCAAGACGTTGGCCACTACGACGACCGCGGCGACCAGAAACAGCAGAACGGTTCCAGGCACGACCGCCTCCGGGAGGACGCCGAGGTTCGACGCGAACGTCAACCAGACGGTCCTGCCAACGGCGATACCCACCGGTACACCGATCACGACCCCGATGACCGCGACAGCACTCGCTTGCCAGAGGACGGAGAAACTCACCTGACGGGGCAGGAAGCCGATGACACGTAGCACGGCGAACTCTTGTCTGTTTTTGACCACGCTGATAGCGAGTACGTGGATCAGGGTTGCCATCGCGAAAACCACCAGCAAGAGCGCGAACAATAAGGGGAAGTTCACGGCCTGGCCAAAGTTGACCAAGGAGACGGGTGTAGTCGGCGCAGAGACCACGCTGGGGTTGTCCCGCAAGTAACGAGCGGCGTCTCGGGCGCCCGCCGGTCCCGACACGATGGATACAATCATCCCCTGGTTGCTGGCCGCGGATACGGCGCTTCGACATGAACTACGCCGGGGACCCGGTGGGCAGGCCGCATCGAGATAGCCGTCCTTGGACAGCAACACACCGTTGCCCATCGAGGTATTGCCGCTCACGAGCGGTCCGGCTCCTTCGCCCACGACATCGAGACGCACCCCGCGTGTCCCTCCTTCCGGCGTGGGTATGGACACCTCGACTCGGGAACCGACCTGTGCGCCCACCTCGCGCAAGGTGCTCGGACCCAATGCGATCTGACCGGGTTTGGACGGCGAACGCCCATCGATGATCGTGACCAACAGACTGCCCTTGACCGGCGAGAGGGCGAGCGCCCCGACCGGGACGTGGTCCACTGCGACCTGGGACCCGAACCCCTGACTGACGGCCAACACGGACGGGTCGTGCACCACCTGCTGCTCGACCGGCGAGCCGATCGCGCCGGAGTTGAAGTTGAGCTCGTACAAAACGCCATAGAGGCTCGGGTGGTCGACGAGATTTGAGAGGCCGGCACCAAAGACCGCTGTTGCACACAACGCCGTGACGCCGAGAACTGTGCCGAGCAGTGCGGCGCGGGCAGGCGCGGCACCACGTCCGACGCCGCGCTCGACCGCGCGGCGGGCGCCGATGACGATGCTTGGGGGAGCGCCGGCCGCGGAAAGGTGCGACGCGACCCATGACGGCCGGAGAACCGACCCAGTGTCTCGTGTCGGCAATGCCCGCGCTGCACGGAGGGCGGGCCAGGCACCAAGCAGCAGCACCGCGGCGACCAAGCCGCACGTGCCCAAGAGGAGTACCTCAGCGTCGAACGAGAAGCCCGTCGCGGGCTCCGCGAAACGCGCCTCACCGAGCGGTGTCAGCGGGGACAATGCGTAGGCGACGACCATCGCTCCGATTGCGCCGGTCACCGCCACGGTGAAGGTGCGCAGCATCCCCACCCCCACAAGCTGCCGCTCCCTCATCCCGAGCGTCATAAGGGTGGCGAACTCGTCCTCCTCGAACCGACTCTGGCGCGAGAGGGCCTGGGCCACGACGACGAGGCCAACGAGCGCGGCGAGGCCGGCCAGGACCCACCACCCGGTGGCCTGTGGTTCGATCGCCGCTTGGACCGCTGTGTTGGTGGTATCGACACTCGTATAGCCGAGCAGCCCGACGTTGTTGAGGGCGGTCGTATCCACGCTGAAACGAGCCAACCCGGCAGTGCCGCCGCGGAGGCGCACGAAATAGATGACGGATTCGGCCACCCGTGTTCCAAACACTCGGCCGAACCCGGGACCGACGACGAGGTCGTAGGAAGGATTCTGGCCGTCCGGAAAAT
>DATDIE010000253.1:0-11919 GCA_036521235.1 Acidimicrobiales bacterium
ATCTGGTCCCAGTTGGTGTCGACGCACCCGTAGATGGCCTGCACTTGAGCCAACGTCAATCCGTTGGTGGGTCCCGTGTTAGAGCCGGCCGTGGTTACGGTCGAGGGAGCATCGCTGCCCACCAGGGGGGCCACGCCATCAAGGGCGTACGCGTAGTAGTCGAGGTGTGACGGACTGGGATCGCCCGATTCCGTGCTGCCGCTCGGCAGCGTCTCCGCGTGCGGCGCCGGGGGCGAGGACGACCGCGAAAAGTCGATGCATCCCTGTTCGTCGGCGGCGGCCGTCTCTTCGGCTGCCAGCGCCGTCTTCCCCTGGCCGGACCCGTTGGGAGGCTGGCTCGACGTGCTGTAGGTGACGCCGCCCGAACAGGTGAGGGTGTCCGATGCGATTGATTGAGTTTCCGATCCGGCCTCCGGGTTGGGGTTGACCATGTTCACTTCCGGGAAGAGCGCATGCATCATGAAGAACGTCGTGAACGAGCCGGCGGCCGTCATTTCGGTGTTACTCGCTCCCGCCGGTGCCGCAGCCAGCGCCACGGTCGCACCGCATGCGCTGAGCACCATGGCTCCGGCAAGGAGGCCTCGCCGCAATATCGATTGCTTGTCCTTCACTTTCGCTCCTTCGTGAGGTTCATTCCTTGACCACTGCGGGTGTTCGAT
This sequence comes from Acidimicrobiales bacterium, assembly GCA_036521235.1. Lineage (GTDB taxonomy): Bacteria > Actinomycetota > Acidimicrobiia > Acidimicrobiales > RAAP-2 > Bog-473. Next base: position 660 of record DATDIE010000253.1, read on the forward strand.
CGCCGTCTGTGCAGTGCCGGCGGCTCTCTTTTTGAACGGTGACGATGCATTGCGGCGTGACGAGGGTGATCGAGTCATGTGGTTCCACGCTTTCGTTTGATGGACAAGGCGACGACGGGGACGGCTAAGAGCACCAGCAGGGCGAGCAGCGGGACGATTGGGCTCGTCGGCAACTCGCCGCCATCGAGAGCTGCGGGATCGGCCGGATTGATGTCCGATGGCCCACCTCGTCGCGAGTGGGCGGTCAGGGTCCCTGCTCCGCCAGCCGAACCGGTTCCTGGGCCAGTTCCGCCGGTCGTCCCCGTGGCCGATGAATTGCCCGTCCCGCCGGTAGTTCCGGCGACCGACCCCGAACCCCCGCCCGATCCGGTCGCCGACCCCCCGGGCGCGTTGCCGATCGGGGGCAGCGGGGGCGGGGAGGAGTCTGCGCCGAGGCTTCCGCTGAACGTGGGATTGCTGCAATTGGACGCGCTCAGTTGTTGCGCCGGTTGGTTCAGCATGTACCCGACGGCATCCGCCAGGAATTGCGAGAGTTGCGGAGGAAGCGGGGCGTAGCCGATCGCTGCCATGTGGACCTGACCAGCACAGGCCACGTACTCCATGAATTGGCCCAGCGTGTTCGCAATGCTCTGATTGGAATACGCCGAGATACACGTGGAGCGCGCCGAGTTCGGAGCGCACTGCACCAAGATGTAGGAGTAGGCGGAGATCGGGTAGGCGTCAGGATTGGTGCTCGCGTAGACAGCCGTCAGATTCTGCGAAGTGTCCGACGACAGTTGCGCCGACTCCAACGCCGCACTTATGTTCTCTGCGTACGGCTGCACCCAGTTGCCGGAGGCGTTCTGCACCCATGCGACGTTGTCGTTGTACACCTTCGCGTATCCGAATTCGTCGTACCCGATCGTCCACCGGTTGGCGGCGATGTAGTTGGCCTCGGTGTCCGACCCGGACTGGCACGCCATGTTGGTCGGCGAGCTCGCATTGTCCACCTCGAGGATGCGTGTGCTGGTCGAAAAGCCGTTCTGCGCGGCCCACGCTGCATAGTCGGCGGGATCGGTGTGGGCGACAAAGTCATAGAACAACGCCGTGGTTCCCGACTGGCCCGTCCGGCACACCACCGTGATGTGCTCGTTGGGGAGAGTGACTCCGCCGTTGTCGGCGCTGATCGCCGGGTCGTCCCAGTTGCTGATCTTGCCCAGGAAGATCTTGGCAATGGTGATTGGCGCCAGGCGCAGCGAGGTGATGGGATCCTGCCCGCTGGGAGTCAACGCGACGTTGTACATGATGGCGGTCGCTCCGGCGACGTCCGGTGTGTACTCGAACCCGCGCGGGACGTTCACCGGTGATCCGGGGAGCAGCTCCGAGAACTCCGCCTCGGTTCCCGCAAAGTCGGCCGTGCTCTGGCTATAAGCCTCCAACCCGGCCGGCGAGCTCGTCGGCGTGTAGTTGATGTTCAGTCCCTGATTCTGAACGCTCTGAGTCCACTGCTGGAAGGCCAGCGCGGCGTACGTGGATCCCTGACCATTGGCCGGAGACGTGGCGGCCGCGCCGGCGGGTGTGCCTGCGCCGACGAAGACAGCCGCCAGCGAGATGGCGAGCAACAGGGCCACGTGTGCGGCGATGCGGGAGGCCGGGACGGTCATCCGAACTTGCCTGCGACGTAGTCGGCCGTCCGCGGATCTTCCGGAGCGGTGAACATCGTCGTGGTCGGACCCTGCTCGACGAGACGCCCCGGTTCGTTCTCGGCCGCCAAGAAGAAGGCGCACCGGTCAGAGACACGCTGCGCCTGGCTCATGTTGTGCGTGACGACCACGACGGTCACTTCGTTGCGCAGCTCGGTAATGGTTTCCTCGACGCGGAGGGTCGACGCGGGATCGAGGGCCGAGCACGGCTCGTCCATGAGCAGCACATTCGGCGCAACCGCCAACGATCGCGCGATACAGAGACGCTGCTGCTGTCCCCCCGAGAGAGCGCCACCCGGGCTGTCGAGCCGCTCGCGCACCTCCCGCCAGAGGCCAGCCCGCTGGAGCGATTGTTCGACCAGCGCGTCCTGGTCGCTGCAGCGGATCTTGGTGAGCTTCAGCCCAGCCAGGACGTTTTGCCGGACACTCATGGCCGGGAACGGGTTGGGCTTCTGGAACACCATGCCGATCCGGGTGCGGATGACCTGAGCGCGCACGGCGGCGTCATAGATGTCCTCGCCGTTCAGAAGGATGTCCCCGGCCATGGCCGACCCGGGCATCAACTCGTGCATCCGGTTGATGAGGCGCAGGAAGGTCGATTTCCCGCACCCGGACGGTCCGATCAAAGCCGTGACCTCTCCGGCCGCCATGTTCAGGTTCACGCCCTCGAGCACCAGGCGGTCGCCGAACCACGCACACGCATCGCGGGCCTCCAGGGTGGCCGCGCCGGGCGGTGGACCACCGATCAGGGTCGGTGCCGGACTCTCGCTGCCGTTGTCGCCCGCTCGGTCGTTCCGGGAGAGCTCGGACGTCGTCACATGGAGATCGGTCATGGCTCGCCCCCGGCCCTGCCCGTGGCGCTCAGCGGTCGCGCCGTTGACGCAACGAGCTTGGGAACGTGGGTCTTCGGCATCGACGGCCGGCGGGGACGACGAATACGCATCGGTCGCTTGTTCGCCACAGACCGGTCGCGCCCGATGATCCGGGCCACGATGAAGAGGCTGAGGATCAACATCAGCAGGACCAGTGCGCCGGCGTAGCCACGCTGGATGTCCGCCGTCGACTGGGTGCGAACGAATCGGTAGATGAAGAGCGGCAGACTCTCTTGCGGCCCGTGGAACGGATTTGCGTTCATGAGGTTGTATCCGAAGGCCGTGAAGAGCAACGGTGCGGTCTCACCCGCTTCGCGCGCGATGCCGAGGATGGCGGCAGTGGCCACGCCAGTCGACGCCGTCGGGAGGACGACAGAGAGGACGACCTTCGCCCGTGAGGCTCCGAGAGCCAGGCCGGCCTCCCGGAGTCCGTTGGGTACGAGGCGAAGTACGACTTCGATGGCGCGGCAGATCGTCGGCATCATCGTCATCGACAAGGCCAGCGAGGCCATGAAGCCGTTGAACGAGAACAGGTCGTTGTATTTGGCCAGGGGGATGATCAGGGTCGCATAGATGAACAGGCCGCTCACGATCGATGGCATGCCGCTCATGGCGTCCACGAAGATGCGGATGGGACGACGCAATTTCGATCGGCTCTCGTTGAGAAAGAACGCCGTCGCCGCACCTAGAGGCAGGGAAATCATCAGAGCGAGCCCGACCTGCTCGATCGTCCCGACGATGGCGTGCAAGCCGCCTCCTGCCGTGGCTGGCATGGTCGGGGTGACGCCCCGTTGGTCGTGCACGAAGAAGCTCGGCCGGAGCGCGACGATCCCTTTGATGAAGATGTAACTGACCAGCCAGACAAGGGGGATGAGCACGATCACCATGGCGCTGGACACGGCGACCGTGACGACCCGGTCCACGGCTCCGAGACGGCCGACCCGGTCGTAGGAAGCCACGAAGTAGATGGCCAGGAACAGAAAGTAGGCCACGATCCAGAACAGCAACCATCCGACGCCGTCGGTGAGGACCGCGAACACGAGCCAGCAGAGGCTGACCGAACTGATGGCGGCCGCCGTCATGATGAGCAGGTCCAGCTTCGTCATGTTCGTTGGCCGGCGGCGGCGCTGGGGAGTCGGACGCTGGCGTGACGAACTCTCGGGCGGGAGCGGCGCGTCGGCACCCGCGTCCGGAACGAGGTCAGTGCTCGGGGCGTCGATGACGTCGGTCACAGGTCGACCGCAGCCCCTGATCGGCTCCGGGCCACGATGGATGAGGCGATCAAATTGGTGATCAACGTGAGGCAGAACAGGACGAGCCCCGCCGCCATGAGGCCTGAAACGGTGAACGGATCGCTGCCGGCCCGTTGAGCGATGAAGCCCGCGATCGTTGCCCCTCCCTCTTCAAGGAAGTGAAGAGAGATGTGCGGTACCTGAGGGAGGATGAGGGTGACCGCGATGGTCTCGCCCAGGGCCCGTCCTAGACCCAACATGGACCCGCCGATGATCCCGCCCTTGCCGTAGGGCAGCACGACCGTGCGCACCATCCCCCACTTGGTGGCTCCGAGGGCAAGGGCCGCTTCTTTCTCGCCCGGCGGGGTTTGCGCGAAGACCGCTCGGCAGATCGATGCCACGATCGGGACGCACATCAACGAGACGACGATGCCGGCGATGAACATCGAGCTCAGGAGACTGGCGCCACTCGTCGTCTTGAAGATGGGAATCCACCCGAAATAGGTCGTCAGCCATCGGGACAGCGGCTCGATCTGATACTGGAGCGTCAGGAAGGCCCAGAGTCCGAACAGCAAGCTGGGAATGGCGGCCAAGACGTCGATGAGGCCCTGTAAGACCTTGCGCAGTCCGAGTGGCGCGTACTCCGAGATGTAGAGCGCGGCGAAAACACCCATGGGAACGGCGATGCATATGGCGATCAATGCGACGGCGACGGTGCCAAACAACAGCCCGGCCACGCCGATGACGACATGCTTGGTGTTCGTGCTCCACGCCGTGGTTGTAAAGAAGTGCCAGCCGGCGTACGCCCAGGCGTGACGCCCCTGCCAGAGCAAGAAGACACCAACGAGGGTGAGCAGCAAGAGAACGGTAAGCCCCGCCCCGAGTGTGATCGTGTCGAAGAGGCGGTCAGCGCGACTCGGCTTGTCGACGACGATGCGACGAGCCCGCGGAGCGCCGAGCACTGGAGACGTCGGGCTGGCGGTGGTTTCCGTCATCGCAGCGTGACCAGATCGGTGACCCCCGTCCGATGAATGAACAAACGTGACTGTGCAGAACGCACGCTCAACCAAAAGGAAGTAGTACGCGACAACCGGCGCGAGCAGAGCTTGTCCTCGCGAAGCCGTGGGAGCGGCATGTCGTTTTCCCTCTCCCTAAATCCGCTCGTCGCTTCGTTCGCCAAGTGCGTTCAGTCAGCAGGTCGTTCCGGCTGACGAGCCGCACTGTACTGAGGCAAGTGAATTACTCCGTGACGAGACGCCCACTTCAAGACGAACTCTTTGTGACGAGAGCGTTATCTCGCAGGCGTGCGACGAACCGGCGAACTCCTGAGCGTTCCGGGAGTCCTGTCCCGAGCCATAGGCCCTGATCTGACAACTGCCGAGTGACTCGATCAAACGTCGAGCGACTTCTGCGCCACAACACCATCCGGCACTCTCTCCGTTCGAGGGGTGCAATCCCTTCGGACCGACGGTCGACAGCGACGTGGAAATGCGGAGCCAGGCCCCCGCCAGGTCGTGGGGCGGGCCGTCGGGGCGAGGACCCAGCCCGGAGCCACCGCGGCCCGCGCCGGGCGTTCCCGCCGACGGCGTCACCCTGGGCTGGGCTCAAGTCCCGGCCCGCCGGCACCAACGATCCGTGGGGGTACTAGCCCCCTCCCCGGTTTAGGTGGTAGCGCACTGTCCAACCGGGCCCGTGAACCGGAAAATACAAGTGGAATTGAACTTGGAGCGTGGCGATCGTTCCACCCGGGCGGTTGTGAGTCCACGCTCCCGATGTCCGCAAGGACGAATAAGGGAGGGCAACAAATGAAGGACTCAGCGTTGAACCGCTGGATGTGGCTGATCGGGCTGGTGGCCGTCGCGCTGCTGTTCGTCTCGTTCGGGCCGTTCTCGAGCGGGCAGCCCAACGAGAACGCGTCGGGCGTCTCGGTGGCTCACTGGTACAACACCCACGTCAATCAGCAGTGGGCCACGATCTGGATGGTCGGCCTGGCCCTGTTCCTGCTGCTCGTCTTCGCCACGCAGCTGCGCGCCGTGCTCATCCGGGCCGGTGGCGAGCAGCGGCTGTGGCCGAACATCGTCTTCGCGTCGATGATCCTCTTCGCCGGGAGCACCGTGGTCTCGGGCAGTTTCACGATGACGCTGTTCCTGGCGTCGCACAACCACCAGTACGCCGTGGCGCACTTCATCAATTTCTACGAGCAGAACAATGAGCTGCTGTTGTTGGCCGGCATGGTCTTCCTGACCCTGTCCGCCGGACTGGCCATCCTGCTCAACCGTGGCGCCAATCCGTTGCCCAAGCGCCTGGGGTGGTACTCCCTGCTGGTGGCGGTGGTCGGCATGGCCGGCCCGGTCAGCCTGCTGGCCTTCCTGTTCGGGTTCCCGATCTGGATCGTGGCCACCGGCATCGTGATCGCCGTGAAGAATCGCCGGGGCACCCTCGGCGACGACGACGGCACCACCGCCGCAATGAGCGCGCGGCAAGCACAGCCGGTTGCCGCCTAGGCACTGCCGCTGTTCAACCGCTGCACTTCAGCAGGCCCGCGCTACGCCTACTCGGCCGGTGCGGGCCTGCTGTCGCGTCCGGCGCCGGCCGTCGGAGCGATCCGACTTCTGGCCGCCGTGAGGATCATGCGCACGACGACCCCGATGATCAGGAGGTCGAGGAGCATCTGGGCCGACACGACGAGCCGCGCGGCGTCGGTCCTGGGCGTGATGTCGCCGAACCCCACGGTCGAGAACACGGTGGTCGTGAAGTACAGGGCCTCGGTGTGGTCGAGGGGCCGGCTGAAGGTGCGGACGTGGGCGTGGGACATCGAGAGGTACACGACGGAGAACCCGACCAGGAACACGGCGATGACGATCCCGAGCGCTTCGGCCGCCTTCAGCTCGGGGACCTCGGCGACCGAGATGCGCCGGATCTGCCAGACGATGACGGCCGCCACCAACGCCACGACGACGCTGAGGCGCACCACCGACCGCTCGCCCGTGAGGTGATCGAAGGGCAGGTTGTAGTAGGCGCCGAGGATCAGGGCGAACGCGACGACGGTGGTGACACCCGAACGCACGAGCGCCCAGCGCCGCTGCGCCGGGTCGAGTTCCGCCAGGCGGAGCGGCTCCATGGGCCAAACGCTAACGATGCCCGCGGCGAAAACCGCGGAACCCACTCAGCTCAGCTGAGCCCCCGCACGATCTCGACCATCTTCTCGCCGCACTCGGTCGGGTTCTGCGCCACGGCGACCCCGGCGGCGGACAGCGCCTCCATCTTGGCCTGGGCCGTGCCCGCCGAGCCCGAGATGATGGCGCCGGCGTGGCCCATCTTGCGCCCGGGCGGCGCGGTCACGCCGGCGATGTAGGCGGCGACGGGCTTGGTCACGTTGGCCGCGATGAACTCCGCCGCCCGCTCCTCCTCTGCGCCACCGATCTCGCCGATCATCATGATCGCCTTGGTGTCGGGGTCCTTCTGGAAGGCATCGAGACAGTCGATGAAGTTGGTGCCGGGGACGGGGTCGCCGCCGATGCCCACGCACGTGGTCTGCCCGACGCCCTGCTGCGACAGCTCGTGCAGCGCCTGGTACGTCAGCGTGCCCGACCGCGAGACGATCCCGACGGGGCCGCCCGGTAGCGCGATGTCGCCGGACGTGATGCCGATGTTGCACTTGCCGGGGCTGATGATGCCGGGGCAGTTCGGGCCGAGGAGCCGCGTGTTGGGGAACTCCTCGACCAAGCGGTTGTACGCCACCGCCTCGTCCTGGGCCGGGATGCCCTCGGTGATGCAGACGATGAAGCTGATGCCGGCCTCGGCCGCCTCGATGATCGCGTCGGCCGCGCCGCGTGGCGGCACGCTGATGAACGACGCCACCGCACCGGTCTCCTTCACCGCCTCGGCCACGGACGCGTAGACCGGGATGCCCTCGATCTCCTCGCCCCCGCGCTTGGGGTTGGTGCCCGCCACGACCTTGGTGCCGTACGCCTTGTTGCGCAGGCCGTGGTAGAGCCCCTGGCTCGTCGGGCTGATGCCCTGGATCACGACCTTGGTCGTCTCATCGACGAAGATGCTCACGTTCTTTCCTCTCGGTCCTATATCTCGGGCTAGGCCTTGGCCCCGGCCAGGGCGACGGCACGCCGGGCGGCGTCGAGCATGGTGGGTTCGGCGATGAGCGTGTCGGACAGGTGGTCGGCCAGCAGCGCCCGTCCAGCCTCGGCGTTCGTGCCGTCGAGGCGCATCACGACCGGCGAGCTCAGGCTGACCCGGCCCATCGCCTCGATGATGCCCTTGGCCACCTCGTCGACGCGGGTGATGCCGCCGAAGATGTTGACGAAGATGCTCTTGACCGCCGGGTCGGCGTTGATGACCTCCAGCGCGGCGGCCATCACGTCGGCGTTGGCCCCGCCCCCGATGTCGAGGAAGTTGGCGGCGCTCCCGCCCACCTGGGTCACCACGTCGAGCGTCGACATGGCGAGGCCGGCACCGTTGGCGATGATGCCGACGTCGCCGGAGAGCCCGATGTAGTTGAGGTGCTTCTCCTTCGCCATCTTCTCGCGGGGGTCGACGTCGGAGTCGTCCTCGAACTCTTCCCACTCGGGGTGGCGGAAGGATGCGTTCTCGTCCAGCGTGACCTTCGCGTCCAGCGCGTGCACCTTGCCCTCGGGCGTGAGGATCAGCGGGTTGATCTCCGCCAGGTCGCAGTCGCCCTCCACGTAGCAGTGGTAGAGCCGCACGAGGAGCGTCACGGCCTGTTCGCGCGCCTCCGGATCGAGGTTGGCCCTGGCGACCCACTCGCGCGCGTGCTCCTCGCTGAGCCCGGTGACGGGGTCGATGTGGATCTTGGCGATGGCGTCGGGGTTGGTGTCGGCCACCTCCTCGATCTCCACGCCGCCCTCGGCCGAGAGCATGCCGAAGTGCAGCTTGGCCGAGCGGTCGAGGGTGAAGCTGGCGTAGTACTCCTTGGCGATGTCCGACGCGTGCTCGACCCAGAGCCGCCTCACGACGTGGCCCTTGATGTCGAGGCCCAAGATGTTGCCGGCGTGGAGACGCACCTCGTCCGCGTCCGCCGCCAACTTCACGCCGCCGGCCTTGCCTCGGCCTCCGACCTTCACCTGCGCCTTGATCACCACGGGGTAGCCCGCGGCCTCGGCCTGCGAGACGGCCTCGTCGACCGTGTCGGCCACGCCGCCGGGCGAGACCGGGATGCCGAAGCGGGCGAAATACTGCTTGCCCTGGTACTCGTAGAGGTCCACTTGGGGTGCTGTCTCCTTTGTCGTGCGGGTGTCAAACGATGCGGCCGGGTCGGGCGACCCGGAGAAGTAGAAGGCGGCGGCGCATGGCGGCGCCGCGAGGACGGGTCAGCCCTGCAGGGCCTCCTCACGTCCGTCGAGCGCCTCGGCGAGCCAGGAGCCGATCGAGTCGAGCGGCGCCCCGGGTGTGAAGACGGCGGCCACGCCCTGCTCCTTGAGCACGGGGATGTCGGCCTCGGGGATGATCCCGCCGACGATCACGAGGACATCGCCCCGTCCGGCGTCGGCCAGCTGCGTGATCACCTTGGGCACCAAGGTGAGGTGGGCGCCAGAGAGCAGGGAGAGCCCGACGGCGTCGGCGTCCTCTTGGATGACGGCCTGGACGACCTGCTCGGGCGTCTGGTGGAGACCGGTGTAGACGACTTCGAACCCGCTGTCGCGCAGGGCCCGGGCGATGACCTTCGCCCCCCGGTCGTGCCCGTCGAGGCCGGGCTTCGCCACGACCACCCTGTAGGGACGTTTCATCGGGTTCCCAGGATACGGACGGTCCCGGAGGGACGCCAGATGGGGCCCGCCGGGACGATTCCGGCAGTTCCGGGGCGGCCACCCGCAGATAGAAGCTCACTTTTCCAACTGACCGGAGTCCGCCGGCGGCGGCGCACCTCGCCGTTCCGCCGCACCTCCTCCCCGAGGCCGGACCTTTCCCCTCCGAGACGTGTGTATGGAGGTGTGTATGTGGCACGGGTGAATGTCTGGTTGCCCGACGAGGTGGCCGCCGCGGTGCGGGCCGCCGGCCTCAACCTGTCGATGGTCACGCGAGTCGCCGCACTGCGTGAGCTGGACCGACAGGGCGCCGAACGGTGGCTTCGGATCACGGCCCTCAGGCGGGGCGAGGGAGGGGCGGTGTCCCACGAGACGATCGTCGGCGCGCTGTGGGGTGGCCCGCTCGAGCCGTGAAGGGCGAGCATGTCGTCATCGACGCGGCTGCCCTGTTGGACCTGATGGTCGCCACCGACGTGGGCCTCCTGCTCGATCTGCGGCTCGACGGGTGCCTGTTGCACGCGCCGAGCCATATCGACGCCGAGGTGTTTCGCGGGCTCGGACGACTCGAGCACGCAGGGATCCTCAGTGCGTATCGTGCCCTGGATCTCGTGGGAAGCGTGGCGGGGGCGCCGATCGAGCGACACCCCGTGGCGCCACTGCTCGAAGGTGCCTGGCGGTACCGGCACGAGGTCCGGATGGAGGACGCCCTCTACATCGAGCTCGCCAGCTCGCTCGGCCTGACTCTTGTGACCACCGAGCCGAGCCTGACCCGGGTCGCCCGCCCGGGCGCGGACCTCATCGCCACGGCACGGTCAGCGCCGCGGTAGGAGCAGCGGCACAACCGGATTCAGGAAGAGACGGGTTCGCAGATGACGACGGGAATGTCCCGCGTCGTATTGCGCTGATACGAGTCGTAACCCTTGTACGCCTTCAGCAATTCGGGCCACAACGTCGCCTTCTCGTCCGGCGTCGCCGTGCGGGCCGTCATCTTCCGAGTGCGGTTCTCCGCCGTGATCTCGACGTTGGGGTTGGCCGCGAGGTTCTTGTACCAGATCGGGTCGTCGGAATACCCGCCCTTGGACGCCACCAGTACGACCCGGTCCTCGCCGTAGATCGGCGACGTGAGGAGTGTGGCGCGGCGCTGACCGGTCTTGCGTCCGATGGTGATCAGCTCGACCGGCTGCATGCCGGCGACCTTCTTCGGGAAGCGGCCGCCGCTGAGCTTCAGGAGCGCGCGATGACCGTGCTCCAACATCCAGGCACCCGCCTCGATCGACCTGTCACCCATAGAACGTCCCTCAATTCCGCCGTGGTCCCGCCACGTCGAGGGGCGAGCGTACATCGACTGTCGACTTGTCCGACGGTCGATCGAGCGGTGAACGCCTCATCGATGCATCATGCCCGCCGCAGCGGCGTCGCCGAGAGCAGCAGGTTCTTCTTGCCGACCGAGTTGAAGTCCACCGTCGCCTGGGCGCGCGAGCCCTCCCCCTTCGCACTGAGCACGACGCCGCGGCCCCAGTGGTCGTGCACCACCTCGTCGCCCGGTGACAGGCCGAGGTCTTCGGCCCCGGTCGAGCCCCGGCCCTTTGCTTTCGCGGCGTTGGCCCGGTCGGCCAGCGGGACGACCGGCGCGAACGTCGCGCCGGGGAGGTTCTCGTCCCCCGACACGGTGTCGGTCTCGTACCCGGTCCCTC
>DATDIE010000254.1:0-48767 GCA_036521235.1 Acidimicrobiales bacterium
CACCGACTGAGGAGAACTTCGTCGCCGTGAGGGGCAAACAATGACTACCGAACTCGATCTCGTCCGCGACTTCATGACCGCAGGCGACGGAGCAGAGGCCGAGCTTGTGCGCGCCCGTGCCTCGCTCGGCGAGGCGATCGCCCTTGAAGGCAGTGGTGAGGGTGGCGAGGATGGCGGGCACGTCTCGAAGCGGCCGCGGCAGCGAGCGCGTCGGTCGTTGCGATGGGGTGTGGGCGCCATCGTCGTGGTCGCGGCCTGCGTGGTCGCTGTCTTCGTGGCCGTGCCGTCGGCCAAGATGTCGGGCTCGGAGGCGGCGGCGACGGAGATCGCTCGCCTCGCGCAAACGGTGCAGCCCGTGCCACCGCTCTCGGCCGGAGAGTGGTACCAATACGAGCTGCAGGGGGAACTCTCCGCCGACGTCACGTCGGGGAGCAAGGCGGCGCCCATCAGCACGACGGCGAACATCCCGATCGCCATCGGCCAATGGGCCAATTCGACGAGCGCCGTGTGCACCTCGCAGCAGTTCGGCACCGTCACCTTCGACGATCCGGCTGACGCCCAGGCCTGGCAGACGATGGGATTGACCACCACGCCCGCCAATCAGCCGGCAACGGGCTGCTCCGCCGGCTACGAAGCATCGGTGGGCGGCGGCGGGACACCGGCGGAACCGATCAACGTCTCCACCATGACCCACGATCCGGCCACGCTGGCCGCCCAGCTGCGAGACGGCACGACCGGGATCGGTGTGGTCGACGACTATGCGAGGGGAGAGCCCACCCCCGTGGTCGGGTTCCTGCGGCTCACGGACCTGCTCGTCGGGCCCGTCGAGGGACAGTGGTCGGGCTTCGGCCAGGAGATGCTCGACACCTTGTCTCTGCTCCCCGGGATCGTGTCGCTGGGCACGATGACGAGCCACTCCGGGGCGAGTGGCCCGGCGTTCTCGATGCCGAAACAGATCACGCTGAGCCCGTCCAACGGAGCGCAGACGTACGCGTTCACTCCGCCGACCGTCATCTTGGACCCCCAGAACGGCAGCCTCCTCGAGGCCCGCAATCTGAACGTCTCCGTGCTCTCGTCGGCGGCACAGGACTTCGTCGCCAGTGCCGACGCGCTCGTCTTCTCCGATGGAGTCAGCTACGGCACCACGGCGCAGTGGATCGACCCGGTCTCGGGGCTGCAGGTCGTCACCCAGAGCGCTCTGCCGAATTGGATCACCACGTTCCACATCATCGAGGCGGTGACGACGCTGTCGGCCAGCCAGGCGGAAGTGTCTCGCGTCATCAACCCGTTCTTGGGGAGCGGAAACTCCGCCTACAGCGACGGCACCATCCCGGCTCCGAGTCAGACCACGTATGACATCACGATCATGGGAACGCAGGGCACCGTGCAGGACGTGGTCAACGCGCTGACGGCATCCGGTCTCTTCTCGAGTGTGACGGTGAAGCTCTAGGAGTCGGAGAGGGCGACAGTCGAAGGGCAGCGCGGCCGGGATCGGCAGACCGTGATGTGCTGCGCCCCTTGATTGGCGACGCATCTCGTCGGACCGACCGTTCGTGATTGTCGAGAACAGAATCCTTCAGGAACGTCCGCCCCGACCATATGGGTTATCCTATGGTTATGGCGCGACGTGAAGTCCTGGTGCAGCTGGATGACGACCTGGTGGCCCGGCTGGATGTGGTGGCCAAGCAGCAGGGGACGAATCGGTCGGAGCTGCTGCGACGTGGCGCGCTCGCGGTGCTGACAGCCGCCGAGCTTGAAACCGCTGATCGCGAACTGCAGGCGGCGTACCGGCGGGTCCCCCAGGATCCGCTCCTGGTCGAGGCGGCCGAGCGGCTCGCCTCTGAGACGGCGCCTGAGTGGTAGCTCGCGGCGACGTCATGTGGGCCGACCTGGGTTCGTCAGCAGGTCGCCGACCAGTGTGCGTGGTCACTCGGGACGCCGCCATCGACGTTTTGCTCTCGGTCACGTGTGCCCCGATTACTCGGACGATCCGCGGCATTCGGTCAGAAGTTCGGGTCGGGCGTCGACAGGGGCTTCCAGCGACAAGCGTGATCAGCTGCGACAACCTGATCACGATTCGCAAGGCCCGGCTCGACGAGGAGCCCGTGGGACACCTTGGGCGCGACAAGCGGGTCGAACTCGACCGGGCGCTGCGGTTCGCCCTCGACGTGCAGTACTGACCCGCCCGACACGGCCGGGTTCGGGTCCGGCGGGCAGGCGGGGCCGCCAACAGAAGAAATCGGGTCCACTAGCCTTGGATGACCACATCGGTGTCCGGACCAGGCGCGATTGCGCTGTCTCCGGCTGAAAGAAAGGGTCCCCAATGCCTGGCGTCATCTCGGTTCGCCTTCCTGACGGTTCTGTCAAGGAGCTGGCCGAGGGCACGACGGCGGAGGGCCTGGCGAAGGACATCGGCTCGAGGCTGGCCAAGGCGGCGGTCGTGGCGGTGGTCGACGGCCGGGAGGTCGACCTCGAGAGCGAGCTGCACGACGGCGACGAGGTTTCGATCGTCACCTCGGACAGCGACGCGGGGCGCGAGGTGCTGCGGCACTCGACGGCCCACGTGCTGGCGCAGGCGGTGCGGCGGCTGTGGCCGGGGGCCAAGTACGCCATCGGCCCGGTGATCGAGAACGGCTTCTACTACGACTTCGAGTTGCCGGGCGGGGCGCACTTCTCGGAGGAGGATCTCGAGCGGATCGACGCCGAGATGCGGGCGATCATCAAGGAGGACCAGCCCTTCGTGCGCCACGAGCACACGCTCGAAGAGGGGCTCGAGATCTTCGCCGACCAGCCGTTCAAGGAGGAGATCATCCGGGCGGTCGGCTCGGGGGTCGACGAGGTCGACGCCGGCGGCGGCGGGGTCGTGTCGACGTACCGGAACAACGACGCGTTCATCGACCTGTGCCGGGGGCCGCACGTGCGCTCGACCGGCCGGCTGGGGCATTTCAAGCTCATGCGGGTCGCCGGGGCGTACTGGCGGGGCGACGAGCACCGCGAGCAGCTGCAGCGCATTTACGGCACCGCGTGGGAGTCGGAGAAGGCGCTGGCCGCGTACCTGCACCAGTTGGAGGAGGCGGAGCGGCGGGACCACCGCCGCCTGGGCGCCGAGTTGGACCTGTTCTCGTTTCCCGAGGAGATCGGCTCGGGGCTCGCCGTGTTCCACCCCAAGGGGGGGACGATCCGTCGCTTGATGGAGGACTACTCGCGGCAGCGCCACGTGGAGGCGGGGTACGACTTCGTGAACTCGCCCCACATCACGAAGGGCGCGTTGTTCGAGGAGTCGGGGCACCTGGACTGGTTCGCGGAGGGGATGTTCCCGCCGATGTCGCTGGACGGGGGGACCGACTACTACCTCAAGCCGATGAACTGCCCGTTCCATATCTTGGTGTACCGGTCGCGCCAGCGGTCGTACCGGGAGCTGCCGATGCGGCTGTTCGAGTTCGGCACGGTGTACCGCTACGAGTTGTCGGGTGTCTTAATGGGCCTCACCCGGGTGCGGGGCATGACCCAGGACGATGCGCACATCTTCTGCGCGCCCGAGCAGATGGACACCGAGCTTGTGCGGACGCTGCGGTTCGTCCTTGACTTGCTGCGGGACTACGGGTTGTCGGACTTCTATCTGGAGTTGTCGACGAAGCCGCCGGGGAAGGCGGTGGGCACCGACGAGGAGTGGGACGTCGCGACCGAGGCGCTGCGCCGTACCGCGCTGGAGATGGGGCTGGACGTGGTGATGGACGAGGGCGGCGGCGCGTTCTACGGGCCGAAGATCTCGGTGCAGGCCCGGGACGCCATCGGGCGCACGTGGCAGATGTCGACCGTGCAGCTCGACTTCCAGCTGCCGATGCGCTTCGGGCTCGAGTACGTCGGCGCCGACAACGCGCGGCACCGGCCGATCATGATCCACCGCGCGTTATTCGGTTCGGTGGAGCGCTTCATGGCCGTCTTGATCGAGCACTACGCGGGTGCGTTGCCGACGTGGCTGTGCCCCGAGCAGGTGCGGGTGATCCCGGTGACCGACTCGCACGCAGAGTACGCGGCGGCCGTGGCGGCGGAGTGCGCCGCGGTGGGGCTGCGGGCCAAGGTCGACTCGAGCGGCGAGAAGATGGGCGCGCTGATCCGCCGGGCCCGGCTGGCCAAGATCCCCTACGTGCTCGTGGTCGGCGACCGCGACGTCGAGGCCGGGACGGTCGGGGTGAACCGGCGGGGCTGGCCCAAGCCCGAGCAGGGCGTGCCGCTGCGCTCGTTCTTGGACGAGGTGCGCGAGGAGGTGGCGGGCAAGGGGCTGCCCGAGGACCGGGTGCCGGCCGAGGGGTCGGCGGCGTCGGCGTCTGCGGCGTCCGCGTGAGGGCGGCGTGAGCCTGCAGCACCTCTGGGCGGGGTGGCGTCGGGAGTACATCGTGGAGGCGACGGAGCGCGAACGGGTGGCGGGTGGCGTGTCGCACGATGCCGCCGACTGCGTGTTCTGCCGGCTGGCCGAGAGCGGGCCGCCGTCGGAGGACAACTTGGTGGTGTGGCGGGGGCCGCTCACGTTCGTCGTCCTCAACGCCTACCCCTACGCCAGCGGGCACGTCCTGGTGCTGCCGCTGCGCCACGTGGGTCCGTTGGCGGAGCTGACGGAGGCGGAGTCGGCCGAGCTGTGGTCGGCGACGCAGAAGGCGGTCGCCGCGATCGAGGGGGCCTACGAGCCCGACGGGTTGAACATGGGTGCGAATTTGGGGCGTGCGGCGGGGGCCGGGCTGCCAGGTCACCTGCACCTGCACGTGCTGCCCCGATGGTCGGGTGACACCAACTTCATGACGTCGGTGGCCGAGACTCGAGTGATGCCCGAGACGCTGCAGCTGTCCTGGAAGAGGCTCACCGACGCCTGGCCCGGGTAGACCACCGGGGGAGCCCGAGTCCGGGGCGGGGCCGGCGTCGACGGGCGGCGGACCGGCTGCGGTAGGGACGCGCGTGGACGACGGCGATGACGGTGGTGCCGCCCCGGGCGTAGACGTCGCGGCGGCGGGCGCGGCCGACCCCCCGCTCGACGGGAGCGGCTTGCCGACGGTCGGTGGACTGGCGGCCGAACTCGCCGGCGGGACCGAGGGGGCGGACGAGCGGGACAGGAAGGGCCACAAGCGCCGGCTGCCGCGCTGGGTCGTGGCGTCGTGGCCCGTGGCACGCATCCTGATCGGCTTCGTGCTGGTCGTCGCCGCGGTGTGGGTGCTGTCGTCGAAGGGCTCGGAGCTGTCCGGCTTCACCGGCGTCTTCGCAACGATGAATTGGTGGTGGGTGCCGCCCGCGTTCGCTGCCGAGATCGCCTCGTACTGGTGCTTCGCCTTGATGCAGCGCGAGCTGTTGCGGGCCGGCCACCTCAAGCCACCGTGGTGGACGCTGTTCAAGCTGACCTTCGGGTCGCAGGCGTTGACGAACTCGTTGCCGGTCGGGAACGCGCTGGCGACGGTGTACGGGTTCCGCTGGTTCCGCCGCTTCGGGGCCGACAACACGCTCGCCGTGTGGGCGCTCGCCGGCACGCTCGTCGCCGCCCTGGTGAGCCTGTCGCTCGTCGCGGTGATCGGACTGGGACTGGCGACGTCGGCGGGCGCGTCATACGACCTCGTGCCGGTGCTCATCGCCGTCTTCGGCATCGCGCTGGCGATCGGGTCGCTGTTTGTCTACGAGCGCCCGCTGCACTGGCTGCTCTCGGGGAGCCTGCGGGCGTCGGTGGCCGTGACGGGACGGCCCCGGGGCGACACGCAGGAACAGATCGGCCGGATCATGAAGTGGATGCCCGCGGTGCGCCTGTCGTGGACCCAGACCGGGCGCATCGTCTTGTGGGGGACGTTGAACTGGCTGTTCGACTGCGCCTGCTTCGCCATGATGTTCCCCGCCATCCACGCGCCGGTCCCGTGGAAAGGGCTGCTGCTCGCCTACGGCGCCGGGCAGCTGGCGGCGACGTTGCCGATCACGCCCGGTGGGCTCGGCGTGGTCGAAGGCTCCATCACCGTCGCGCTGGTGGCGTTCGGCGGGGCGGAGCAGAGCACGGCGTACGCGGTGTTGCTGTACCGGCTCATCTCGTTCTGGTTCATCCTGGTGGTTGGGTGGCTGTTGATCGGGGAGATGGCGCTCGAGGTGCGGCGAGGTCGGTGGACGCGTTCCGCGCTGGAGACGTCGGCGGAGGCGGGCCCGGTGGTGTACCGGCCCGACCGCGTCGGCGCCCGGCGGGCGCACCCGGCGGCCAGGACCGAGAGCGACGCGGTTGACGACGCAGTCGGGGTGGACGTGGCAGAGGCGGCCGCGGGGCAGGTTGCCGGGGAGGATCGGGCGACATGACGCGGACCGGCTTCTGGCGGCGGTGGAGGTGTGCGCTGTGCGGCCTGGCGTTGGCGGCGCTGGTCCTCGCCGGCTGTTCGTCGGCGCGGGTGGGCCTCGGCACCTCCGACGAGTCCTGCTACCTCGCGCTCCCGACGGCGTCCAAGGCGGTCGGGGGCCAGGGACATCTCGAAGGCATCCGCAAGTACACGATCAGCGGGCTCAAGGGCGTCGCGCCGCGGCTCTACGACGACCTGGCCGACCAGGTCCCCAAGGGCCAGGCCGTCTGCATCGCCGGCTACACGGGCGTCTTCCACGAGGACATGGTGACGAAGCCGCTCGGGCGGTCCACGGGCAAGCTCGCCGTCGTTGTGGTCACCTCGCCGGGGAACAAGGTGCTCGGGACGCTGATCCTCTCCAAGATCCCGGTCCGCTTCGAGCACACCCACCCGTTCTGAGGCCGGCGTTCAGTGGGGCACCCGCGGGGTTAGGTGTCGAGCTTGGGGATCGACGACACCATGTGGTCGGGCACCGCGTCGTAGCGGTCGTGGGACGCCGAGAAGGAGCCCCGCCCGCCCGTCAGCGCCCGCAGGTCGACCGCGTAACGCGTGATCTCCGCCGTCGGCACGTTCGCCGTCACCTTCTGGTAGCCCTCGAGGTCGGCCTGGTCCGTTCCGACGATGCGGGCCCGCCGGGAGCTCAGGTCGCCCAGCACGTCGCCCTGGCAGTCGTCGGGGATCGTCACGACGAGCCTGCTGACCGGCTCGAGCACGATCGGCCCGGCCTCGGCCATGGCGGCGCGGATCGCCAGCGCGGCGGCCATCTTGAAGCTGACCTCGTTCGAGTCGACGGAGTGCGCCTTGCCGTCGTCGACGGTCACCGAGACGTCGACGATCGGGTAGCCGAGGAGGCCGCCCCCGGCGAACGTCTCCATCACGCCCTTCTCCACGGCCGGGATGTACTGGCGCGGGATGGCGCCGCCCACGACCTCGTCGTGGAACGCGAAGCCCTCGCCGCGCCCCAGCGGCTCGAGGCGGAGGTGGCAGACGCCGAACTGGCCGTGCCCGCCCGACTGCTTCTTGTGCTTGCCCTCCGCCTGCGCCGTCCTGGTGATCGTCTCGCGGTACGCGATGCGGAGGTCCTCGCGCTCGACGTGCACGTTGCACTTGCGCTCCAGCCGCTCCACCGTCACCGCGAGATGCACCTCGCCGCTCACCCCCAAGATCGTCTGGTGCGTCTCGTCGTCGCGGCTCACCGTCAGCGTCGGGTCCTCGTCGCAGAGGCGCTGCAGCGCCGACATCAGCTTGTCGTCGTCGGCCCGGGTCGCCGGCTTGACCGCGACCTGCAGGGCGGGCGGCGCCAGGTCGGGCCCCTCGAGGCTGATCGGCTGGCCCTTGGGCGCCAGCGTGTCGCCGGTCCGGGTCCCGTTCAGCCGCGGCACCGCCACGAAGTCACCCGCGGCCACCGTGGTGGCCGGCGTGGTGGCGTGCCCGGCGATGCTCTGGAGGGCGTGCAGCCGCTCCTCCTCCCGCGTGCGCGTGTTCACCAACACGGAGTCGGGCTGCAGCGTGCCCGAGACCACCTTGCAGAGCGACATCTTGCCGGTGTGGCCGTCGTTGAACGTCTTGGTCACGCTGAGGACGGCCGGCCCGCCGGGGTCCGACGGGACCTCGACGGTCTCGGTGCCCGCGGTGGCCAACAGGGGTGGGCGTGACGCCGGGGTCGGGCACAGTTCCTCGATCAGCCGGGCCAGGCGGTCCACCCCCACGCCGCTGGCGGCCGAGCAGCACAAGACCGGGAAGACGCTGGCCGACGCCACGCCGCCGGCCAGGCTCTTCTCGAGCTCCGTGTAGTCGAGCGTCTCGCCGTTGAGGTACCGCTCCATCAAGTCGTCGTCCCCGACCACGATGCCCTCGACCAGTTGCTCGTGGACCGTGTGCTCCTCGTCCACCAGGTCGTCGGGGATCGGCCCCTCGTGACCCGCCGGCGGGACCGTGCCGTCCACCGCGCCCCCGGCCACCGGGTCGTCGTAGTGGGTGGCGGTGTCGTCGAGCAGGTCGATCACGCCGTGGAAGTCGGTCTCGTGCCCGATCGGCAGCTCCACCGGCGCCACGCCGGCGCCGAAGGTGTCGCGGATCTGCGCCAGCGTGCGGTCGAAGTCGGCGCGCTCGCGGTCGAGTTTGTTGATCACGATCACCCGGGGCACGCCGAGGGCGGCGGCGGCCCGCCACGCGTCCACGGTCTGCGCCTGCACGCCGTCGGTGGCGCTGACGACGACCACCGCCAGGTCCACGTTGGACAGCGCCGTGATCATCTCGCCGGCGAAGTCGGCGTAGCCGGGCGTGTCCAACAGGTTCACCTTCACGCCGTTGACCGTGAAGGGCGCCAGGCTCGTCGAGATGGACAGCTGGCGCGCCACCTCCTCGGGCTCGAAGTCCATGACCGTCGTGCCCTTCTCGACCGAGCCCCGCCGCGCCAGGGCGCCGGTGACCGCGAGCAGCGCCTCGGCCAGGGTCGTCTTCCCCGCACCGTGGTGCCCGACAAGGGCAACGTTGCGGATGGCGGTCGGGTCGTGTGGCACCTGGTCCCTCCCCTGCAGCACACCGGGCCTGACTGGCTCGTTCATCCCGAGTGTACGACCGGGGGGCCCGGCCCTGCTCGGGCGGCCTCAGGCCGTCAACGGGCCACCCGGGCGCACGTCGAGGCGTTCGTCGCATCGTTGGCGGCGTCGTACGTCGGGGTGAACGTGCCCGGGGGCTCGACCCACACGTGGCCCGCCGAGTCCCAGAGGACCACGTAGAGGGTGTCGCCCGGCGGCATCTTGAGGTACGGCCCCGGCGGCGTCGCGCCCGTCAGCGGGGCGAAATTGGTCGGGTACGTGGTCGCACCCCACGGCGCCGGGGGCGTGGGGTAGGCGCCCGTCGCCGCCTGGTACGCCGCCAGCGCGGTCTCGACGTCCGTCGCGTCGGACCGGCAGTCCGCCACCGCGGCCGCCGCCGGGATGCCCGAGGACGTGGTCGGCGTCGTCGCGTGCGACCCCGACGTCGTCGCGGTGGCGCTCGTCGTGGTCGTCGTGGTCGTCGTGTCCGACAGCGTCGCCGCCGAGACGACCGCCACGATCAGGATCACCACGAGGAGCCCGGCGAGGCCGAACAGCAGCCCGAGGCTGCCTATGCCGTCCTCGTTCCGGGGCCGTCGCCCGTGTCCCACTCGGCCTCCAGTCGCCGCGGCTCGTGCGAGCCTACGCCCGCGTCCTCGCCGCGCTCAGCCCGCCGACCCGCCGGTCCGCGCCCGCAACGCCGGGTCGTACTGGCGGCGGATGGAGTAGCGCACGAACAGCGCGAGCGTGTCGACGAGCAGGACCCACACCGCCTTGACCGAGATCGTCGACCCGAACCGCTCCTCGATCCGCACCGGCGCCTCCACGATCTTCGTGTACCCGAGCCGGTGCGCCAGCACGAGCAGCTCGAGGTCCAACGCGAACCGGCTCTCTCGCAGCAGCGGCAGCACGTCGGCGATCACGCGGCGGTCCACCAGCTTGATCCCGACCTGCGTGTCGCGCACCTTCAACCGGAACAAGAGGTGGATCAGGTGCTGGTACCCCCACGAGTACAGCCGGCGCAGCGGCGGGTAGTGCACCGACGACTCGGGGTGGCGCTTGCTCCCGATGATGATGTCGGGCTCCTCGGTCCGCATGATCGACACGAACGGCGCCAGGAACTCGGGGGAGATGTCGCCGTCGGCGTCGATGAACCCGAGATACCGCCCCCGCCCCGCCCCGAGCCCCGCCCGCAGCGCGGCCCCCTTCCCGGCGTTCGTCGCGAAGTCCATCCGCCGCACCATGCTCTCGGGGAACCCCGCCAGCGTGAACGGGCTGCCGTCGGTCGAGCCGTCGGAGACGGCGATGATCTCGAACGTCATCCCCGAGGCGTCCAGCACGCGCACCATGTGCTCGACCGTCGAGCGCAGCCGCGCCCCCGGGTTGTAGTACGGCACGACGATGGAGACGTCGAGCGTCGGGTCCGGCAACACCGTGATGTGCGGCTTCCCCGTGCTCTGTGGCTCGGACACCGGCTCCATCATCTCGACAACGGCCTCACACGCTCGCCCGTCGGCCCGCCGACGTCCCCGCCCCGGGCCTCTCCCGCGGCGAGGCTATCCGACCAGGTCGTCGGCCCGGCACGCGCCGCCGCCGCTCACATCGACCCCGTCGTCGTGGCCGCCGTCGTGGGTCCGCCCACGCGGAGATCCACGTTCATCCCCAGCATCTTGTGCCCCGGCACCGGGCAGAAGACGTCGTAGGTGCCCTTCTTGAACGTCACGGTCAGCTTGGCGCTCTGCCCCGGGTTGAGGTTCTTGGTGTGCGCGTCGTTCAGCCCCGGCCCCGTGATCTCCAGGGCGTGCGTCACGTGCCCCTTGTTCTCGGTGACGAACGTGTAGCGCCCCGGGGCGTACGCCTTCTTCGACAGCGTGATGTGGAACTCGGTCTCGACCGCCGTCACCGACGTCGCCTTCGTGCTGGCGCCGGCCGGGCCCGCCGCCGCCCCCGCCCCGAGCACCCCCGTCGCCAGCGCCAAGAGGGGAAGCAGCGCCAGGCGCCCGGCCCGGCCCCGGAGGCTCGATACGGCCCGATTTCTCACACCCGTCACCTCTCCGATCTGCTCCTCGAGATCCTCAGGCCGATGGTACGGCGCAGCCGCCCCCGAGGATTGGCGCCACCCCGCCGCCCACCGCGCCGACCAGCGGGTACGCTCCAAACCGCCGCCCGACCCGGCGTTGCAACGCCCGCCGCCCTGGGTAAACCGCACGTGCCCACCCAGGCTCTTTGGCGACCGGATGGTAAACTGGCTCTCACGCAGCGCCGCCTTTCCGCAGGCCGGCGCACGACAAGGAGTCGCAGTCGTATGTTCGACGGCCGCTGGCGTAACGGCGTCGATCGGACCACCGGTCCGGTCGGACAGGCCCTTCACCGCCATGGCATCACCGCTGACGTGCTCACGGCCACCGGCCTGATCTCGGCGACGGCGACGGCCGTCCTCGTGGCCACCGGCCACCTGCACTGGGCGATCGTGACGCTCATCCTCACCGGCCTGCACGACCTCCTCGATGGCCCCGTCGCCAAGGCCGCGGGCACCGCCTCCGTCCGCGGCGCGTTCTTCGACTCCGTCACCGATCGCGTGGCGGACGCCGTCGTAATGTTTGGCGCCTCCTGGTACCTCCTTTCCCGAGGCGATGGCCACCTCGCGCTTCTGCCCATGGCCATCCTGGGGGTGACCGCGCTCGTCTCCTACGAACGGGCCAAGGCCGAGTCCCTCGGCCTTCCGGCCAAGGGCGGCCTGATGGAGCGCGGCGAGCGGATGTTCCTCTTCGGCATCGGCCTGCTCAGCGCCACCATCTTCGTCCCCGTCCTCTGGGTCCTCCTCGTCCTCACGTCCTTCACCGCCGTCGCCCGCTTCGTCAAGGTCTGGAACGCCGCCTCCGGCCGCGACGCCGTGATCGCCCGCCGCATCGAGGCCTGGCGCGAGGGCCGGGTCGACTCGCGCTGGCGCAACTGGCGCGAGTCCCGTGCGTCCACCCACGCCGCCCACGCCTCCGGCCGCTCCATGCGCGCTCCTCGCACCCCCCGCACCCGCACCACGTCCGGCGCCCCCGTCGGTCGCTGGCGGGCCCGCCGCCAAGAGGCGCTCTCGAGCCGCTCGAGCCGGACGATGCGCGAGCGCCGGCGCGCTGAGGGCGGGCACCGCACGACGTCCGGCGGCACCCCACGGCGGTTCAGCACTCGTCGCCCTTCACCCCCCTCGCCCGGCTCACCCTCCTGACCCTGGCGCGTTCGACCACCGCCCTCCTCTCGGAGGCGTTGCGTGACCACTGACCACGTCGTTGCCCCAGCGGCCACGCCACGGAGCCTTCCGGCCCGATGGCGCGACAAGGCGCACTACCTCACCTACACGGGCCTGGGCGCGGCCATGGGCCATATGCCCGAGCCGTTGGCCCACGGCGTCGCCCGCGGCGTGGCGCGCGTGATGGCCCTGCGCGGCGGCCCCGCCCTCGAGATGCACGAGCGTCACATGCGCCGCGTGCTCGCCAGCGAGTGCCCCGAGGGCGTCGAGCCCGACCCCGCGCTCGTCCGCCGCCTGAGCAAGCGGAGCTTCGACTACTACGCCCGCTACTGGGCCGATGGCGCGCGCCTCCCCTACGAGACCGAAGCGGGCGTGCGGCTGCATTGGCGGCTCGAGAGCGGGCGCGAGCACCTGACCAAGGCCATGGCCGACGGGAAGGGCATCGTGATGGCGCTGCCCCACGTCGGCAGCTGGGAATGGGGCGGCTACTGGCTCGCCCTCGAGGGCATGCCGATGACGGCGGTCGTGGAGGTGCTCGAGCCCGAGGAGCTCTTCGAGTGGTTCGTCGCGAAGCGCGCCGCCATGGGCCTCACCGCCGCGCCGCTCGGCGAGGGGTCGAGCGCCGCACTCATCCGGGCCCTCAAGAAGAACGAGGTCGCCGGGCTGGTCAGCGACCGCGACCTCGTGGGCAACGGCGTCGAGGTCGAGTTCTTCGGCGAGCGCACAACGCTGCCCGGGGGCGCGGCCACCCTGGCGATCCGCACCGGGGCGCCGCTCATCCCGGTGTGTGTCTATTCGGGTCCCGGGCAGAACTGGCACACTGCGGTGGTGCACCCGCCGATGGACACGACGAGGAAGGGGACGCTGCGCCAGGACGTCGCGCTCATCACCCAGGACCTCGCGCACGTCTTCGAGTACGACATCCGACGCCGGCCCGAACAGTGGCACATGTACCAGCCGAATTGGCCGAGCGACCCGCGCTGACGCGATGAGGATCGCCATGCTGTCGCCGTATGCGCTGACCCGCCCCGGCGGCGTGCAGGGACAGGTCATCGGGCTGTCCCGGTCCTTGCGTGCCCTCGGCCACGACGTGACGGTCGTCGGCCCCGCCGACCCCGACGTTGCTTTCCCCGAGGCCGTCGGCGAGCACTACGTCGTCGGCCGCCCCACCGACCTCCACTCGAACGGGTCCGTGGCGCCCGTCGCCTTGTGGCCCACGCTCGCCGCCCGCGCCGAGCGCTTCATCCGCGCCGGTGACTTCGACGTCGTGCACGTGCACGAGCCGCTGGCGCCCATGGCCGCCTACGGCCTCGTCCTGACCGATCCGCTGCCGATGGTCGGCACGTACCACCGCGCCGGCCTGTCCAGTTGGGTCCGCCCGCTCAAGCCGTTGGTCGAACTCGTCGGGCGGCGCATGGACGTCCGTGTCGCCGTCTCCGACGCCGCCCGCTCGACCGGGGAACAGTCCAGCGGGGGCCATTTCGACGTGCTCTTCAACGGGGTCGACGTGGACCGCTACGAATCGGCCGCCCCCCTGCGTGACGGCCATGAGCCGCGCCGGCCCACCGTTTTGTTCATCGGGCGGCACGAGCAGCGCAAGGGCCTCGGCGTCCTGCTCGACGCCTTCGAGATGGTGGATCGTCCCGCTGTGCTGTGGGTCGCCAGCGAGGGACCGGAGACCGAGGTCCAGCGCCGCCGGCATCCAGAGTCGGACCGCGTGCACTGGCTCGGTGTCCTGAGCGAGGAGGACAAGGCGGCGCGTCTCGCCGGCGCCGACGTGCTGTGTGCGCCCTCGCTGCACGGCGAGTCGTTCGGCATCGTGCTGCTCGAGGGCATCGCGGCGGGCTGTGCGGTCGTGGCATCGGACATCGAGGGCTACCGCATGGCCGCCGGCGGGCACGCCGGACTGGTGCCGCCGGGCGACAAGGCGGCGCTCGCCCGTGCGTTGGGCGTGGCGTTGGCCGATGCCGTGGAGGGCAGCGGACAGTCCGCGCCCGAGGCGCGCAAGGCGGCGCTGGAGCACGCCCGCAATTGGTCGATGGATACCCTGGCCGAGCGTTACGTCGACGTGTACGAGCGCGCGATCGTGTCGTACCGGGCGCGCCGGTCCTAGGCGGCCGCGGGAGCGCTGGCCAGCTCAGCCTCCGGTTCGGCGTGGTCGTCGACGTGCGGAGCGCTGGCCAGGAGGCGGTCGGCCTGCTCGGCGGACACCGTTGTCGCCGTGGTGCACGTCCGGCAACTGGTCTGGTACGAGGTCGGCCACGGCACGAGCGGGACGAAGAACAAACGGAAGAACGTGCGCACGCTGGAGAGATCCTGGGCGGCCGTGGCCTGGCAGACGGCACACAACGCGAGAATCGTGGCGAGGCGGTAGGGCTTCCGCTTGAAGCCGAAGATGATGAACACTGGTCCCCCTCCCTCGTCCAGGTTCAGTCGTCGATCGGATCGACCGACTCACCGTACCGGGAAGGCTCACAACGGGGTGGTGCCGGCCCGGTGCGATCGGGTGGCGGCGAGAGGGGTTAGCCCTCCGCAGACTTCTTGATGGCGGCCAAGGTCGCAGGGATGCCCTGCTCCGCGGCGGTGGCCCGGGCAGCGATCTGCGCCTGCGCGTCGTCGGGGAAGCGCTGCTCGAAGAGGGCTTGGCCCTCGGGCGGCAGCTCCCAGGTCTCTGTCACCTCGGTCCCACCCGATGTCGGGTTCAGGGTGTAGCCCCAGCGGGCACGGGTCGGCGGCTCCGCCACGACCCACGCGAATTCGCTTCCGGGTTCCGCCGCCACGACCTCCGACCGCGTCTCCCAGGTGCGCTCCGGCGTGATGTTACGACCGGTGAAAATCGCGCCCACCGTCGGACCCGCCCCCTCGTCCCACCAACACTCTTTGCACACCGGGCTCCAGTCGCCCATGCGCGTCACGTCGGAGATGAGGGCGTAGACCTCCTCCGGGGGACGGTTGATGAAGATCGAGCCGGTACGGGAGACGGGGTCCATACGATCAGTATGACGAGGCCGGCTGCCGATTGCTTCGGAATCGGTCCGACCCCCGGGATCAGGGAGTGCAGGTGTGGTCGGGGTGGCCCGCCAGGGCGGCGCCGGAGAGTAGATCGCCCGGAGGAGGCCCCCAGACGGGGGGTGGATCTCCTTCAACCGACGCTCGTACAACCCCCCGTTCCGGATCTCACGACCCAGATGAATTCAATTTCTATGTCGAATTTTGAACCATCCGTTCGTCGTCATGCCAAGGACAGAATGCTTCAGGACCAGATGAGGAGATCGCCGGCATGACAGTGGATCGCCATGATGGACCCTTTGTCACACGGTGAACCTACTGTCGTCCACCGCGCCGATATTCGGCACGTAAGGAAGACCGCCAGTTCACGAGTGGCCCTTGCTTTGGGAGGTCTGACCTGCGGGCGAACCGATATCAACCACACAGAACCCTTCGTTGAAAACTGGAGGAATGATGACAACTGACTCGCGGAAATGGCTCGCTCTTGCAGTCATCTGTGTCGCCCAATTCATGGTCATTCTCGATGTCTCCATCGTGAACGTGGCGCTGCCGTCAATTCAACGAGGCCTGCACTTCTCCGAACAGAACCTCCTGTGGGTGTTGAACGCGTACGCCCTGATGTTTGGTGGGTTTCTCATGCTCGGGGGCCGCGTGGCCGACAAACTGGGACGGCGCCGGGTGTTCGTGACCGGCGTGGTCCTCTTCACCACGGCCTCCTTATTCTGCGGATTGGCTACCTCATCCGGTTGGTTGGTGACAGCCCGGGCCGTGCAGGGACTCGGTGCCGCGATCCTGTCTCCTGCCGCACTCTCCATCCTCACGGTCACCTTCGAAGAGGGCCGAGAGCGCAACACCGCCCTGAGCATCTGGGGGGCCATCGCTGGCGCCGGCGGCGCGTTCGGAGTCCTGCTCGGCGGAGTGCTCACCCAAGAGTTCGGCTGGCAGTGGATCTTCTACGTGAATGTGCCGATCGGCTCGCTGGTTGTACTGGCGAGCTTCTTCATCCTCACGCCATCCCTCGCGGAGGACGAGAACCGGGGATTCGACATCCCGGGCGCGGTAACTCTCACCGGCGGCCTGGTCTTGATGGTGTTCGCGCTGGTCAAGAGCACCAGTTGGGGTTGGGCCTCAGCCAAGACACTTGGGACCCTGGCGATCGCCTTCGTGCTCATCGCGCTGTTCGTCGTCATCGAGCGCCGGACGAAATCCGCTCTGGTCCCCCTCTCGACCTTTCGCAACCGGAGCCTCAGTGTGTCCAACATGGTCTCGCTCGCTCTGGGCGCGTCCATCTTCTCGATGTTCTATTTCCTTTCGCTGTACATGCAACAGGTCCTGGGGTATTCAGCCCTCAAGACTGGAGTCGGTTATCTGGCGATTGCGGGATCGATCATCGTCGCGGCTGGAGCAGCGCAATCGCTGGTTGCCAAGTTTGGCGTCCGACTCGTGATGACCGCGGGCATGACGTTGGCGGCAGGCGGGCTCATTTATTTCGCCCAGATCTCGCCTCACGGCACCTACCTCGGCACCCTGTTGCCTGGGTTCCTTCTTGCGGGCGTCGGACTGGGCCTCTCGTTCGTGCCGGTAACCATCGGCGCAATGAGCGGTGTCGCGCATGAGGAGGCGGGCGTCGCATCAGGACTGATTACGACGACCCAACAGATTGGCGGGGCACTCGGGGTGGCGGTCCTCTCCACCCTCGCAGTGTCAGCAACGACGAGGTTCATCGGCGCACACGGCCATGAGGCGCAGGTCCAGACAAACGCGCTCAACCACGGCTTCTCGATTGCCTTCTGGTTTGGCGCTGTCTTTGCGGGGATCGGTGCCCTCATTGCCTTTTTCGGGATGGACCACACTCGCATCACCGGGGCCATTGCATCGGCGCCCGCGATCGAAGAGCGGCCGATTCAGGTCGAGCCGGTGTCTCCGTGACGATGGCGCTCGCAAGCTGACGAGGCAGCGCCAGAGGCACGGTTCGTCCTCGCGGGACGCGCCCGCCGCCGGGATCAGGGCGTGCAGGTGAAGCCGGGGTGGCCCGACAGGGCGGCGCCGAGCTGTGGAGGCGATTCGGCCAGGGATGCCGTGGTGGGCACCGTGATGCAGTGGCTCGATCGGGGAAGCGCACCGCCCGGCGGGGTGATCTCGCTGGCGAAGGACGACGACAGGTGCGATTCGGGCAGAGAGGCGGTGAGGCAGTCGGCGCCGTCGTGTTGCAGGAAGCAGCCGAGCCACGCGGTGGCGTAGTGCGCCGAGACCGAAAGTGACCACGGCGTGCGCGTGATGAACGGCGTGTCGATGAAGTCGGTGTGCACGCCACCTTCGAGGACGATGAGCGAGAGTGCGCTCGTGCCGGGGCCGTCCGTGCGCAATTGGTCGTAGAGCGGCTTGATCTGCTCGTAGCCGATACCCATGCCGGCGGCGCCGAAGTCGACCCCGGCCACGGCGGGCCCCACGAGCGTCGGTGAGCCGTCGAAGTCCGACGTCTGGAACTGGATCGGGATCGTCGCCGCCGTGGTCGCAGCGCCGGAGAGCGAGACGGCGGCGGCGAGCGGGGGAAGGGGCTGACCGTCGGCGCCGTCGGGCCCCTTGCTCTGGAAGTCCACGTAGTTGAGCAGGCTGAGCGCTCCCATCGAGTGGCCGACGACAGCGACGCGGGACGGGTCGATCAGGTCGAAGGAGGGGTCGTCGACGTTGGCGCCGGCGGGTGCCAGGCCGGGGTTGTGCAGATCGGGGTTGCCGGCGACGGCGGCGGCAGCGTCGCCCGGCGGTGTGGGGTCGGTCGTGAGGGGGAAGAGCGGCGTGGAGTGGGCGAGGTCGACGATGGGCGTGATGGGGTCGTCGAGCATCCAGCGGACGACGTCTTCGAGGTCGTGGCAGGCGCCGCCGAAGATGCAGTCCGCCGTCGTGGGCGAGAACAGGTTGGCCGCACTGCCTTCGGACGCGCCCTGGCCGGCGGGGTCGTAAGTGAGGACGATGTCGCCCTGGGCGGCGAGCGTCATCGCTATCCAGAAGTAGTCGCTCTGGTCGGAGGCGATCCCGTCGGAGATGACGACCGCGGGGAAGGTGTGTGCTCTGGCGGTCGCCGGATTGAGCGCCGCGTCCGGGAGCCAGAGCGTCGCGGCCAGGGCAAGGCCGCGGTCGTCGATGATCGGCTCCTGCTCGGCGAGCCCAGTCCGGTACGTCGTGTTCGGCGTGCCACCGGGCGCGCAGGCGCCGGTCGTCGTCTCGTAGGTGACAGCGCCGCTGTCCGCGATGCACGGGTAGAGGAAGGCGCCGGAGGCCGGATGGGTGCTCGGGCTGCCAAGCCCCTGGGCGCCCTGGGCCCCTTGCTCCATGGCGACGAGGTCGCCGGGGTCGCCGTAGACGCCGTTGTGGTCGAAGTCGGGGAGGAAGTCGGGGTTGGCGACGTCCGTGACGTCGTCGTCGGCGACCACGGGGCGCAGGTGGACGAGTTCGGACGCCAGCTGCTCGGACAGGCCGACGGCGGCGGTGCCGGCATCGGGGCCGGCGGAGAAGGCGTTGGCGATCTCGCCGGGGAACTGCTGGCCGACCGTGGCGGCGGCTTCCTCGACGATCTGGGAGAGGGCGTACTCGCCGAGCACGGGGTCGGTGATGTTGGTGAGGGGGCTCTCCGCCCAGTCGAGGAAGGAGGTCAGCGGGTAGATGACCCCGCTGACATCGGCCGGCGTCGGGAGGGCCTGGGCGGGCGCCGCGGCGGCCGGAGGGGTTGGAGTCGCGACGAGGGGGATCACGGCCGCCAGGGCCGCGAACGTGCTGATGACCGCCGTGATCTTCGTGCTCCGCCGCACCCGTTCAGTCTCGGTGAGGGGCCGGCAGAGGTCAAAAGCACGGGGCGCTGGTGCCGTAGGCTGGACCCTCCATGGCCGACCAGACCAACGCTTCGGGGAACTCGCCGAAAGGTGGCGGCGGTGGTGCCGGCGGCGGCGGGGGTGGTGCCGGCGGCGGCGCCAATCGGAACCGCAATCGCAATAGGAATCGCAACCGCAATCGGTCTTCAGGGGGTGGGGGCGGCCCGGCGCAGCAGCAGAAGAAGGGTCAAGGCACGAGCGGCGGGGGAGGCCAACGGCCCGCAGGAGGTGGCGGTGGCGGGGCCAACCGAGGCGGGGGTGGCGGCGCGCAGCGCAGTGGCAGCGGCGGCAACCGGAACCGGAACCGGTCACGTTCGGGTGGAGGCCAGCGTCCGCGGAGTGGACAGGGTCAGCCGAGGACGGCCGTCGCGCTCGCCCCCGCGGCGCCGCCCGAGCCGCTCGACACGCAACACAGCCTCGGGTCGCCCATGGTGTTCCCGGAGGAGCTGGCGGCGAACCGGCGGCGCATCGTCCGCTTGTGCGCCTGGACGGCCGTCATTCCGGCATTGCTCCTCTTCGCGCTGTTGACGGTGGCCGTCGACATCATCGCCGGGGTCATCGCTTTCGTTGTCGCCGCCGGCGTGCTGATGTACGCGATGTGGCGTCTCAGCCCGCGGCTGGCCCTGCGGCGCCTCGGTGCCCAGCCGGCAGACGAGGACGATGACCCACGGCTGTTCAATGTCACCGAGGGCCTGTGCGCCACCTTCGGCCTGTCCATGCCCACGCTGCACATCCTCGAAGACCCGGTTCCGAATGCGTGTGCCCTGGGCGAGAACGCCCGGCGCGCCGACCTTGTCGTGACGTCCGGGCTGCTGAACACGCTCCCCCTCGTGGAGCTCGAGGGCGTGATCGCACACGAGCTCGCCCACGTGAAACGGGGTGACAACGGAGTGTCCTGCGTGGCCATCACACTGGCAACGATCTGGGGTGGCGAGAAGACGTTGCGCCGCTGTGTGGGGGAGAACCGGGAGTATCGAGCGGACGTGATCGCCGCGTCGGTCGTCCGCTATCCGAGCGGCCTGCTGGGCGCGCTGTGCGCCATGGAGGCGGCGCCGCCGCCGGGTGCGGGATCGTTCTTCGCCTCGCCGTCACGCTTCGGCGCCACCCGCTGGGTGTGGATCGACCCGTCGGTCGGGCATCGTAACGACCCCGTCGAGCCGGGTGACCTGGACGCCACGCCGGTGAGGGCCGCCGCGCTGAGCGAGTGGTGAGAAGGGGCGGTCGGCCACCCTCGTAGACTGGGTCTATGAGCGTCGAATCCACCGGGACCTTCACCGTCAAGCGGGGGCTGGCGGACATGCTGCGCGGCGGCGTCATCATGGACGTCGTCAACGCCGAGCAGGCCAAGATCGCCGAGGACGCCGGCGCCGTGTCCGTCATGGCGCTCGAGCGGGTGCCGGCCGACATCCGGCGCGACGGGGGCGTGGCGCGGATGAGCGACCCGCTGCTGATCGAGGGGATCATCGATACGGTGACGATCCCCGTGATGGCGAAGGCCCGCATTGGCCACTTCGCCGAGGCCCAGGTGCTCCAGTCGTTTGGCGTCGACTTCATCGACGAGTCCGAGGTCCTGACGCCGGCGGACGAGGCCAACCACATCGACAAGTGGCCATTCACCGTGCCCTTCGTGTGCGGGGCGACGAACCTCGGCGAGGCGCTGCGGCGTATCTCCGAGGGCGCCGCCATGATCCGCTCCAAGGGCGAGGCCGGGACGGGCAACATCGTCGAGGCCGTGCGGCACCTGCGCTCGATCCTCGGCGACCTGCGGGCGCTGGCGGTGGCGGACCCGGCCGAGCTGTACGGCTGGGCGAAGTCGCTGGGCGCGCCGATCGGCCTGGTACAGGAGGTCGCGGTTTCTGGCCGGCTGCCGGTGCCGCTGTTCTGCGCGGGCGGGATCGCCACGCCGGCGGACGCGGCGCTCGTGATGCAGTTGGGGGCCGAGGCGGTGTTCGTGGGCTCGGGGATCTTCAAGTCGGACGACCCGGAGCGGATGGCGTCGGCGATCGTCGAGGCGACGGCGCACTTCAACGACCCCGACCACGTGGCGAAGGTGTCGCGCGGCCTGGGAGAGGCGATGCGCGGGTTGGAGGCATCGGCGTACGGCGAGCATCTCGCCGACCGGGGGTGGTAGCGGAGGCGGCTGGGCTGAGTGGCGTGTCGGGGTCGCCGCCGGCGATCGGCATCCTCGACCTGCAGGGCGACGTCCGCGAGCACGTCGCCGCGTTGCGTGACGTCGGCGCCCGGCCTCGTCTGGTCAAGTCGCCCGGCGAGCTGCAAGGGCTCGACGGCCTGATCCTTCCCGGTGGCGAGTCGACCACGCTCTCGATGCTGCTGGAGTCGACCGGGTTGTTCGACGCGGTGGCCGAGCGGTTGGGCGGCGGCCTGCCCGTGTTGGGCACGTGCGCGGGGTTGATCCTCCTGGCGCGGGAGGTCCTCGACGGGCGGCCCGATCAGCGCACGTTCGGCGCGCTCGACGTCGTGGTGCGCCGCAACGGGTACGGCCGTCAGCGCCAGTCGTTCGAGGCGGACGTCGTGGTCGGGTCGGGCGGGGGTGACGTGCGGACGCTGCCGACCGTGTTCATCCGGGCGCCCCGCATCGTCTCGGTCGGCTCCGGGGTGGACGTGCTTGCGGAGTTGGACGGGGCGCCGGTGTTGGTCCGTTCCGGCGGGGTGCTGGCCTCGGTCTTCCACCCGGAGCTGACGTCGGATCGCCGGCTGCACCGGTACTTCGCGGCGATGTGCGCGCCGGACGGGGTGCACGTCATGGATCTGGTCGGCGGGCCGCAAGCGTTGCCGTAGGACGGGCCGAGCCGTGCGCCGCTACATCCTGACGATCGACTGCCCCGACCGCGTCGGCATTGTCGCGGCGGTGACGGGGCTGATTGCAGAGAGGGGCGGCTCGGTACTCGAGGCCGCGCAGCACGGGGACCTGGTGACCGGGCGGTTCTTCTTGCGGATCGAGATCGTGGCCGAGAGCCTGCCGGCGGGGTTCGGGCCCGAGGAGCTGGCGGCGGCGTTCGAGCCGGTGGCGACCGAGTTCGCCATGGACTGGACGCTGCACGACACGGACGCGCCGAAGCGGGTCGTGCTCTTGGCCAGCAAGGAGGACCACTGCGTGGCGGACCTGCTCTACCGGTGGCGCAGCGGGGAGCTCGAGTGCGACATCACCAGCGTCATCTCGAACCACGAGGACCTGCGCGGGCTGGTCGAGTGGCACGGCGTCCGCTTTCGCTACGTGCCAGTCTCGGCGGAGCCGGAGGCCAAGAAGGCGGCGTTCGAGGAGATGGAGGCGATGCTGGCGGAGGACGGGGCCGACGTGATCGTGTTGGCCCGCTACATGCAGATCTTGCCGGCGTCGTTCTGTGAGGGGCGGGAAGGACGGATCCTCAACATCCACCACTCGTTCCTGCCCTCATTTGCCGGGGCGCGGCCGTACCACCAGGCGTTCGACCGAGGCGTAAAGCTGATCGGCGCGACGTGCCACTACGTCACGGCGGAGTTGGACGAGGGGCCGATCATCGAGCAGGACACCCGGCGCATCGACCACGGCGATTCCGTGGCGGAGCTGCAGCGGGTCGGGCGGGACGTCGAACGGTCGGTGCTGGCGCGGGGTTTGCGCTGGCACCTGGAGGACCGGGTGCTGGTGAACGGGAACAAGACGGTCGTCTTTCCGTAGCCGCGTCTTGGGCATGGGAGGCGGGGTCAAGGCCGGCCAACGGCCGTCGCAGAGCAGCCTTGACGCCGCCGCGTTGAAGGAGCCGCTAGACACGGTGGAGTAGGCCCCGGCCGATGGCCGGGGCCTAGATGCCGCAACCTTCTCGGGAAAAGATGTGCATTGCGGCACCAGCACGACCATTCATTCTTCGTGGACAAGGCGAATCACGCCCCCGAGGGTTCGCAAAAAGGCCGGCGAGGGACGACGACGGCGACGGCACGGCGCGGGCGCCCCCCGTGCCGGGACTTCGTTGGCGACGCCCGATCCGCTGAGCTCGCCGAGAGCATCTCCGCCCATCAGCGGGCGATTTCGGAGCACGAGGGTGCCATGGTGCATGAGATCGCCGAGTTCAACGGGGCCGAGTCGTGGCGCGCCGACGGCACCTTGTCGATGCGGGACTGGCTCGTGGCGCGGCTGCACGTGAGCGACTCCCGGGCCCGGCGTCTCGTCCAGGCTTCGGAGCGGCTGCCGTTCTTGCCGGCGTTGTCGAGCGCGGTCTGCGAAGGGCGGGTGCCGCTGGACGTGGCCGGCTCGGTGGCGAGGGTGGCCACGAAGGCCAACGACGCAGAGATGGCTGCTGCCGCCGAGCAATGGACGGCGCGGCAGGCGTCCCAACTCGTCTCGGAGGTCAGGGGGCAGACGGCGAGCGACTCAGCCGGCGAGTTCCGGCGACGCTGTGTGCGTTTCAACGACCAGCAGTGTTCGATGTGGGCGCGTTTGCCGAAGGATGGCTACGCACAGGTCAAGTCCGCGTTGTGGACGATGGCACGGCGGCACGATCACCCCAGCAAGAGCGATCCGGACTACGAGCGATTCGAGAGCCGATGTGCGGACGCCCTCGTCGAGGTGTGTGTGGGAGGGCGTCGGAGGCGTGGCGATGCCGACGACGCGGAGATCGAGTCCGGCCACGCGACCGTGGTCGTGCACGCCGACCTGGAGCGCCTCCTCCACGGTGACGGCTACGGCCACGCCTCGATCGAAGGCGCGGGCCCGATATCGGCGGAGGTGGCCCGGCGCGTGGCCTGCAACGCGGACGTGCTGCTCTCGCTCGACGCGCCCGATGGCACCGTGCTCGACCAGCGGGCCCTCGGACGGGACCCGACCGATGCGCAGAGGATCGAGATCCGCCGCCGGGATGGCGGGTGCCGGTTCCCCGGTTGCCCGTGTCGCAGCGTGACGGACGTGCATCACGTGACGTGGGTCTCCAAGCAGGGTCCGACCGTCATGTCCAACCTGCTCACGCTTTGCGTCGCTCACCACTCACGGGTGCACGAGCTGGGCTGGAAGCTCGACGGCGATGCGCAGGCCGAGGTCCGGTTTATCAGTCCGAGCGGACGGGTCTTGGCGTCGACGCCGATGCCGACCTGGCGCCGACCGCGAAAATGAGCCGACGGCTGGCTCTGCGGTCTTCTTGACCTTCCTCACCGCCAGTGTGCGCCGCTCCTCCCGGCGTCAAGGTCGTACGTCCTCGCGCAGCTGGCGCTGCGCTCCGGGCGCTCCACCTTGACCCCGCTTCCTCGCGGGCGCGTTTCTCACTCAGGAAGGTCGAGGAGCTTCCCTGCCGGACTCGCCCCGGCGGGGTGGGGTGCGGGGCGTTCAGCCCTTGACGGCGCGCACGATCTCGTCGGTGACCGCGTCGGGGTCCTCGAACGGGAGCATGTGGCCCTTGTCTTTCAGGGTGACGAGCCGCGAGCCGGGGATCGTGGCGACCATCTGATCCGCTTTCTTCGGCAGCGTCAGCGTGTCGCGGGTGCCTACCATCACCGTCGTCGGCACGTCGATGTTGGCGATGCCCTCGAGCAGGTCCATCGAGCTGAACGCCAGGACGAAGTCGCCCCGAACCTTGCCGTCGCAGTTGGCGAAGATGTCACGCGTCAGTTCCATGTGTGCCCGCACCGGGTTGGCGCCGAAGACGACTCGCACGAGGAGATGGCCGTTCTTCGTGCGGAGCGCCCGGGTGGTGAGCGGCGACGCGATCAACGCGCCGGCGAGTTGGGGGCTGGCCGGTCCGCCGACCCCGATCGCCGTGGCCGCCGTCGCCACGAGCACGGTCGCCTTGGTGCGCTCGCGGAAGACCTCGGGGCGGTACGTGGCCAACGCCATGACGGTGAAGCCGCCCATGGAGTGCCCGGTGAGCACGACGTCGTTGACGTCGGTGGCCTCGAGCACCTCAGTCAGGTCGTGCGCCAGCGTGTCGAGGGCGAGCGGGACGGTGCCCCTCGTGCTCAGGCCGTGGCCGCGCTGGTCGTAGAGCACCACCCGGTAGCCCTGATCGCGGAGGCGGCGGGCGACAGGGAGCCAGATCTCGTGGCTGCAGCCCCAACAGTGAGGGAGGACGACGACGGGTGCGTCCGGGCTCCCGCCCGGCAGGTCCCAGACCGCGAGCTCCGCACCGTCGGGCGTGCGCACGATTTGGTGATCCGGCCGCGTGACTCCTTCGCCCCACCCGAGCGCGTGGCGCTCGTCGTCGTGCGCCTCGCTGCCGGGCGCGGCGAGGCGCCGGCGGGCGACACCGACGGCGCCGGCGGCGGCCAAGAGGCCGCCGATGACCAGGAGCCGCCTGCCGCGGGCGCGACGGCTCTTGCGGCCGGGTTCGTTCGGGACCGGTGTCTTCGTCTTCTTCATGGTCGCCGAGCGTAGGGGTGCGTGCCGAGGCGTCGTGCTGGGGTCATGAGAGTTCAGATTAAAGGAAATAAGGGATTGACGCAATCACTTAGATCATGAAGAATGGGTGTATGGCTTCAGGCATGGACCCCACGACCACACTGACCAGCGACCGTCCGGCCAAGTCGGTCGACCAGCGCATCGAGCGTCTCTCGACGGCCTCGCTGAAGCGGATCATCGAGCCCGACACCGAGGTCCCCGGCGAGATCGGCGACGGCCAGGTCCTCCCAGATGAGCTCGTCACGCTCTCGAACGTCCCCGAGCTCTTCGCCCGCCTGACCGACGAGCAGAAGAAGGTCCTCGCGCGCGAGGAGTTCGCGTCGATTGTCGAAACCGGCGTCCGCTTCGAGTCCGTCCTCATGGTCGGCTTCAGCTTCGAGATCATCGCCAAGCCCAATCTCACCGACCCCCGTGTGACGTACCTGCTGCACGAGATGGGGGAGGAGACGCGCCACTCGCGGCTGTTCGTGCGCTTGCTCGAACAGGTGAAGCCGACGGCGAAGAACCCCATCGACGGCCCGGTCGCCCGCCTCGCGCAGCACCTGCTCATGCCGTTCCTCACGGGAATGCCGTCGCTGTTCTGCCTCCTCGTCCTGAGCGGCGAAGAAGTCCCGGACCTCCTGCAGAAGCTGGCGAGCGAGCACCCCGACACCGACCCGATGATCAAGGCGGTGTCGAAGTACCACCGCCAAGAAGAGGCGCGCCACCTCGCGTTCGCGCGGATGATCTTCCCCGAGCAATGGGCGGCGGCCGGACGGTTCGAGCGCTTCCTCGTGCGCCACTTGGGCTCGTTCATCGCCAAGGCGATGTTCGACACGATCGTGCACCCGGGTGTGTACGCGACAGTCGGCCTTCCTGCGTGGCCGACTTGGAAGGCGGTCAATCGCTCGCCGGGGCGGAGCGCGATGCGTCACCGAGCGCTGCGGCCGCTCCTCACGCAACTGCTCGACGCCGACGTGTTCCGCGGCGGCCTCGTTCCCAAGGGGTGGCAGCGGGCCTGCGGCGTCGACCGTCACGGCCGTGAGCTGATGCCGGTCGCGGCGAGCTAACGCGATGTCAGTGCCGACGAAGGGCGACCGCACCCGGCAGGCGCTGCTGGCGGCGGCCGTCGTGCGCTTCGCCCGCGAGGGCTATCGGGGCACGTCGGTGGCCGATGTGTGCCGCGACGCTGGGCTCTCGACGACGGCGTCGTACCCATACTTCTCCAACAAGGAGGCACTCTTCGTCGCCGCGGTGGACGAGGACGTGGCGGGCCTGATCGACGACGCCGTGTCCTTCGTGACGATCGACGAGAACCCCGAGTCCTGGGGGAGCGGGATGATGCAGGGGCTCATCGAGCAGCTGCCGGCGCACCCGCTGGCCGGGCGCATTCTGCGTGGGCTCGAGCCCGACTTCACGATGCGGCTGCTCCAGATCCCAGCGCTCCAGGAGTTGCGCAAAACGGTGACCGAGTTGCTCCGCCACCAGCAGGTCGAGGGACGGGTGCGCCAGGACGTCGAGGCCGCTCAGACCGCCAACGGCATCGTCGTGATCGTGATCTCGCTCCTCATGGCGACCGTGCAGACCGGCGCCGACGCCGAGGGCTACGGGCAAGTGGCAGCCGACGTGGAGTCGGTGCTGCAGGCAGCGACGCGCCCTCCGGCCTGATCGGCGGGGGCAACCCCTCGGGCAGGTCGGCGGTGGCACGACGAGGCCGGCCGCCAGGCCCATAAAGCCCAGGTCCCCGATACAATCGGAAATCCCCATCTGCCCGCCGAAGGCCGCGCGGCCAGCGAAGGAGCAAGGAATCGACGATGTCGGGCCACTCGAAGTGGGCGACCACCAAGTACCGCAAAGGCGCCCAGGACAAGGCCCGGGCGAAGGTGTTCGCCAAAGCCATCCGTGCGATCGAGGTGGCGGCGCGGGAGGGTGGCGGCGACCTCGACGCCAACGCCCCGCTGCGGACGGCGTTCCAGAAGGCGCGGTCGTCGTCGGTGCCGCTGGACACGATCGAGAAGGCGATCAAGCGGGGATCGGGCGACCTCGAGGGTGTGCGCTACGAGTCGATCACCTACGAGGGCTACGGGCCCGGCGGCGTCGCCGTCATGGTCGAGGCGCTGACGGACAATCGGAACCGCACCGGGGCGGAGATGCGCAACTTGTTCTCCAGAAACGGCGGCAACATGGCGGAGCCGGGGGCGGTGGCGTGGCAGTTCGAGCGCAAGGGGATCGTGACGGTGCCCTTGCGCAACGACGAGGACAAGGTCATGGAGATCGCCATGGAGGCGGGCGCCGAGGACATGTCGAGCAACGGCGCGGCGTGGGTGGTGACGTCGGCGCCGACGGACGTGGAGTCGGTCCGGGGTGCGCTGGACGACGCCGGGATCACGCCGGAGTCGGTGGACGTGAGTTTGGAGCCGACCCAGTTGGCGCCGGTGCCCGACGAGGGCGAGGCCAAGAAGGTGCTCAGGTTGCTGGAGGCGATCGACGACCACGACGACGTCCAGGCCGTCCACTCCAACGCCGACATCTCCGACGACGTGCTGGCGGCGTTCGAGGGCTGAGCGTCCAGGCGGCGGCTGGGCGCCGGGTCCGCGCCCGGGGGGAGTGGCGCCACTATCCTACGAACGCATGTTCGTATTGGGGATCGACCCCGGTTTGTCGCGCTGCGGCTACGGCCTTGTCACCCGGGCGGGGGACGCGTCGCTCCAGGCCAGGGCGGCGGGCGTCCTGGAGACCGATCCCGACGAGGAGCTGGCGGCGCGGCTGCTGATCTTGCACACCGAGTTGTCCAGCCTGATCGGCGAGCTCCGGCCCGACGTGGTCGTCGTGGAGCGGGTGTTCTTCCAGGTGAACGCGAAGACCGCCATGTCGGTGGGGCAGGCGAGCGGATTGGCGTTGGTGGCGGCCGCCGCGGCGGGGTGCGAGGTCGCGCAGTACACGGCGAACGAGGTCAAGCAGGGGCTGGTCGGGTACGGCGCGGCCACCAAGCAGCAGGTCCAACGGATGGTGGCCCAGGTGCTGGGGCTTCGGGTCGTGGAGGGGCCGCCCGACGTCGCTGACGCGCTGGCGCTGGCCGTGTGTCATCTGACGACGGTGCCGCTGCGCCGTGCGGTCGACGCGGCGACGAGAGGAGCTTGAGGTGATCGGACTGCTGCGAGGGCCGGTGGTGCTGCGCACCGCGGAGTGCGAGGTCATTATCGACGTGGGCGGGGTCGGGTACCGCGTCAACGTCACGCCGTCGACCGCCGCCACGCTGGTCGCGGCGAGCGCAGGGGTCGAGGCGACGTTGTACGTGCACACGCACGTGCGGGAGGACGCCATCGTCCTCTACGGCTTCGCGCATGACGACGAGCGCCGTTGCTTCGAGGTGCTGCTGGGGTCGCACGGGGTCGGGCCGGCGCTGGCGCTGGCGATCATGGCGATGCTGTCGCCCGCCGCACTGTCGACGGCGGTGCTCGAGGACGACCTCGACACGCTGTGCACCGTGCCGGGGGTGGGGCGGAAGACGGCGGCGCGCCTGCTGATCGAGCTGAAGAGCAGGCTCGACCTGCCCGATCTCTCGCTCGACCCCGTCGGGGCCGTCGTCGGAGGCTCCGACGGTGCGCTCCGGGCGACGCGGACGTCTCGGGCGGAGGCGCGGGCCGCTCTCAGCGAGCTCGGCTACGGCCCCGACGAGATCCGCGGTGCGCTGGACGGCCTACGCGACGATGTCGGCGTGGAAGAGATGCTGCGCCTCGCGCTGCGCGAGCTGGCTTCGCGATGAGCCCGCGGGCACGCCGCGAGGTCCTGGCCGTCGAGGCGGACGAGGCGGACGGTGCGGAGGTTGTGGACGGCGCCGATGGCGCCGGTGAGCCTCGGGTGGTGGACCCTGCGCCGGCGTCCGCCGACGAGGAACTCGAAGAAGTCGGCCTGCGCCCACGCACGCTGCCCGAGTTCGTCGGCCAGTCCGAGCTCGTCGAACATCTGAGCATCGTGTTGCAGGCGGCCCGGCAACGCCGCCAGCCCGTCGACCACATCCTCTTCGCC
Organism: Acidimicrobiales bacterium; assembly: GCA_036521235.1. Lineage (GTDB taxonomy): Bacteria > Actinomycetota > Acidimicrobiia > Acidimicrobiales > RAAP-2 > Bog-473. The sequence goes on from DATDIE010000254.1 coordinate 29,394, forward strand.
GGTCCACCGGGCCTGGGCAAGACGTCGCTGGCGGGCATCGTGGCGGCCGAGATGGCGGCCGGTTTCCGGATCACGGCTGGCCCGGTCCTGACCCGGGCGGGCGATCTGGCGGCGCTGCTCACGGACCTGCAGGACGGCGACGTGCTGTTCATCGACGAGATCCACAGGCTGCACCGCTCGGTCGAGGAGATGCTCTATTCAGCCATGGAGGACGGCCGGCTCGACATCCTGATCGGCAAGGGGCCCACGGCCCGCTCCATTCGCCTCGACCTGCCCCGGTTCACCCTGGTCGGGGCCACCACCCGGACGGGCCTCGTGTCAGGCCCCCTGCGTGACCGCTTCGGTTTCGTCGGGCGGCTGGACCTCTACCTGCCCTCCGACCTGCGGGCGATCGTGGAGCGGTCGGCCCGGATCCTCAAGGTCCAGATCGACTCCGAGGGGGCGACCCGGATCTCGGAGCGTTCCCGGGGCACGCCGCGGGTGGCGAATCGGCTGCTCCGACGGGTCCGGGACTTCGCCGAAGTGCGCGGTGAGGGCTACATCGACGGTGCGACGGCCAGCGAGGGTCTCGAGCTCTTCGGCGTCGACGGGCTGGGGCTCGACAAGGTCGACCGCGCCATTCTCTTCACGCTGTGCCAGCGTTTCGGCGGTCAACCGGTGGGCCTGACGACGCTGGCGCAGTGCGTCGGGGAAGAAACGGACACGATCGAGGACGCGTACGAGCCGTTCCTGGTGCAGAGCGGACTGATCCAGCGGACGGCTCGTGGGCGCGTCGCGACGAAGCGGGCGTGGGAACATCTCGGTCAAGTGGGCCCGCCGACGGCGCCCGACGCAACGAATACGCTGCCGCTGTTCTGACCCGACCCCCCGCTGCTGATCCGCGGCGCGACGCGGTGCGCGTGTTCCGTGCGTTCTCTGCGCGCGCAGCGCCTTGATGCGGTATTTTCAGTTGCACCACGAGACGGGAAGCGAGGTGACCCGATGGCAGGAACGAAGATGCTTTTTCCGACGCTGATCGCGCGCGCCGGCGTGGACCTGCTGCCCGGTCTGGGTGCGCTCGGAGGGAAGTCCCGCACCATCGGGGTCGACCTCTGCCCTTCTGGCCACTGACGCCGGCCAGCCAACTCCCGAGGGGCTGAAGGCCCCGGCGCAAGCCGATCCCGGCGCACCCGGAGCCCTCCGCTCCCTGCTCCCAACCCTCCCTCGCAGGCTTCGGCCTCGCGACCCTGGCGCATCACCGGTGCGCCCCCCGTACCAACCACCCGACGTTTTCAGCTGGAGATTCCCATGGGTGAACCCACCCTCTTCCCAAATGCATCGAACAAGGACACGCTGGCGTACTGCTGGCACCAGATGCGGCCGGACCGCGCCGCGTTCACGGGGGCGACCGCGGCCATCGCGCTCGGCACGCTGGCCAACGCTGTCGCGGCGCCACTGATCTTCGCCGCGCTGCTCGGTCGCATCGCCAACCTCGGCGTCCACGGGACCGACGTCTCATCGTTCGCGCCCTTGATCGTCGCCTACGCCGTCGTGCTCGTCGCGGCGACCGTCTGCGGCCGGATCGGCGGCTGGCTGAACTGGGGCGCCACCCTGCGGTCGTTCGGTCGCGCCATCACGAACGGCTACGACCACCTCATCGCGTTGAGCCACGGATGGCACACCGATCGCCCATCGGGCGAGATCATCGCGACGCTCGAGACCTCGACCTGGGCGTTCGTCGAGCTGATCGACGCCATGATCTGGGGCATCCTGCGCATCAGCGTGACGACGCTGGGGGCGGTCGTGGTGCTCGGGGTGGTGGCCTGGCCGGTCGCCTTGGTCATGGCGGCGCTCGTTGCGGTCTTCGTGATCGTGCTGCACCGCCGCATGGCCCGGGTCGTGGCGGCGGAGAAGGAGTTCTCCGACGCGCACTCGCGGGCGACCGGTGTCATCGCGGACACGATCATGAACCTCACCACGGTGCGCTCCCAGGCCGCCGAGGAGCGGGAGAAGGGCAACGTCGGCCTGTTGGTGGGCGACTCGCTCAGCGCCGACTTCCGGGCCCGGCGCGTCTTCACGTCGACCCGTCTGCAGATGGAGTCCGCCATGGCGCTCTTCAACTGGGCGGCGGTCGCCGTCGGCGTCGTCCTGGCGCTGCACCACGTGGCTGCGGCGGGTGTGGTCTACCTGATCCTGTTCTACGCCACCTTCGTGGGGACCAGCCTGGAAGAGTCGTTCGAGTTCATCCGACTGATCTCCCGCGCCATCGGCCGCTGCGCCAAGTTCGCCGGCATCGCCGCGACGCTGCCCGACATCGTGGACGTCCCGCACGCGCCGGACCTGGCTGCGCCACGGGGCGGCGTGGAATTCCGCGACCTCCAGTTCGCGTATCGCGACGGGGCCCCCCTGTTCGATGGCCTGGACCTGTGCATCAGGCCGGGTGAGCACGTCGGGCTGGTCGGCCCTTCGGGGTCGGGCAAGACGACGCTGACGAAACTGATGCTGCGCTTCGCCGATCGTGACGGCGGCCTCATCGCCATCGACGGCCAGGACATCGCAGGCGTCACACAGCAGTCGCTGCGGCGCCACATCGCCTACGTCTCGCAGGATCCCCAGATGCTGCACCGGACCATCGCGGAAAACATCTGCTACGGCCTGGGAGCGGACGGCGCATCCGTCGACATGGACCTGGTGCGCGCCGTCGGCCGCGCCGCCTACGTCGACGAGTTCGTCGAGCGGCTGCCGGCCGGGTACCAGACCGTCGTGGGGGAGCGCGGTCTCAAGCTCTCCGGCGGCCAACGCCAGCGCGTCGCCATTGCGCAGGCCATGGCGAAGGGGGCCAGGGTCCTCGTCCTCGATGAGGCCACCTCGGCGCTCGACTCGGAGTCCGAGTCGCTGGTCCAAGAGGCGCTGTGGAACCTCATGGAGGGCACGACGGCGCTGGTCGTGGCGCACCGGCTGGCCACGATCGCCCGGCTCGACCGGATCGTGGTCCTCGACCGGGGCCATATCGTCGAACAGGGAACCCACGCCGAGCTCCTCGTCGCCGGTGACGCCGGCGTCTACAGCCGGCTGTGGGCCCACCAGTCGGGAGGCTTCCTGGCCGCCTGATCCCCCCCCAGGGCAGCCAGGCCGCCGGACCCCCGGGATGTGGGGGCACCCCCCCGCCCTCACATCCCGGGCCCGGCCCCTTGTGTCGCCGAGCGTGCGGGGGAACTACGCCGTGCGCGAGGACGCGGCCGTCGTGCGCAGCGGCAGGAACACCCGGAACGTCGTCGACCACCCGGGCGTGTCCACGATGTCGAGGAACCCCTCGTGGGCCTCGGCCACCGACTTGGCGATCGCCAGGCCCAGCCCCGTGCCCGGCACGCCCATCTCGGCCGACGACGCCAACCGGTAGAAGCGCTCGAAGAGCTGCTCCCGCTCGCCCTCGGGGATGCCGGGCCCCTCGTCGAGCACCTGCACGCGCGCGTACGAGTCGGTGGAATCGACGATGACGTGCACCCGCCCCCCCCGCGGGGAGAACTTGATCGCGTTCGACAGCAGGTTGCCGAGCAGCTGGTGCAGCCGGGTGGGATCGCCGAAGATCGGCACCTCCTCGCCGGGCTCCTTGCTGAGGACGATGCCGGCCACCGTCGCCGACGTCTGGATCGCGTGCACGGCCTCGCCGGCCAACTGGTTGAGGTCGAGCTCGGTGAACGCCACCCGCAGCCCGCGCCCGGCGCCCGGGTCGGCCAAGAGGTCCTCGGCCACTCGCTGCAACTGCTCGGCGTTGCGGTCGATCGTTTGCAACATGCGCATCTGGCTCTCGGTCAGGTCGCTCTGGGCGTCGAGCAGCAACTCGATGAACCCCCTGATCGACGTGATCGGGGTCCGCAGCTCGTGCGACACGGTGGCGACCACGTCGTCCTTCATCTGCGTCAGCTCGCGCAGCCGGTTGTTCTGCTCGATGAGCGACTGGGTGACCTCTTTTTGGATCGCGAACAGCCGCTCGCGGTCCGCCGCCAGCTCCTCTCGCTCGGTCACGTCGATCGCGACGACGACGTAGCCGCCGTTGGCCGGCGAACCGTTCTCGCCGGGCTCGGCATGGTCGGGTCCAGCGGTGTCGCCGTAGTCGTCGAACTCTTCGGCCTCGTCCTGCTCGTTCGCGAGCCCGTGCTCCTGGGTGGGCACCGGCAGCGCCCGCACCCGCACGACGCAGCGCCGCTGTTGGCCGTCCTTACGGGTGGCCGTCCAGGGCACCTCCGCTGCCGTCTCGGCGTCCACGGGCTCGACCCTCGTGCGCATGGCGTCGATGGTCTGTCGTCGTTCGTCGATCTGCGCCGGGTCGATGAAGTCGGCTATGGAGCGGACCCCGACCACCTCGGCGGCCAGGTAGCCGAGCATCTGCTCGGCACCGGCGGAGAAGAAGGTCACGGTCCCGGCGGGGTCCACGCCCATGATGGCACTGCCCGTCGCGGCGCGCAGCAGGGTTTCGAGGCGGTCGCGTGCGTAGTCCGCCTCTCGGGTATTCCGCCGCGCGATGCGCGACTGCTCCCCCAAGTCGCTGAGGACGGCGCGGTCGCGCGAGACCATCGTGTAGACGGTCGAGGCGACCAGGGTGGTCACCGTCGCCATGACGGCCACCTGCCGCCACTCCAGCGTCGGGTAGTTGGGGGGCCCGACGATCAGGAGTGGCACCAAGAGCGCGAGGTCGAGGCAGAAGAGCCCGACGAGGAGGTGCAGCCGCCGCCCGTAGAGCGACAGCCAGACGATCGGCAGCAGATAGACGACGACCAGCCCCGAGTCCGAGCCGCCCTGCGCGTCCCGGATGATCGCGATGACCGCGATGTAGCCGATCGGGATGATGAGCCAGGCCCAATCGGGCAGCCGTTCCCACGGGACGAGGAACGCGGCCGCTACCAGCGCAAAAAAGAGGACGCCGGCGATGGAGATCTCGCGGCGGGCGTCGTGGGGGAACGGAATGACCGCGATGAGGACGGTGCCGACCGCCACGAGGGCGAAGACGGGCAGGCGCACGCGCATCGACCCGGAGAAGCCGATGGGTAGGGCGGTGCCGGGCATCTGCGCTGCGCGACGCCCCGGAGACTCGTGACGGGTACGGAGCGGGTCGCTCACCGCGCCTTGGATCGGTAGCGGTAGCCGAATCCCCGGACCGTCTCAATGGGGGTGTCATCGCCGTCGTCCCAACCCAGCTTGCGACGAAGGCGCAGCACCGCGTACTTCACGCGGGAGGGCGCCAGGCCGCTGGGGTCGTCCCAGGCCAGCTCGATGAGTTGGTCGGACGAGAGGACCTGGCCCTGGTGACGCGCCAGCGTGGCGAGCAGCCGGTACTCGGTCGGGGTCAGGACGATCGCGTTGCCGTCGATCGTCACCTCTTGGTGAGCGAAGTCGACGTGCAAAGTGCCGTCGTCGAACGTCGTCACCGGGTCGGTGCGGGACACCTGTCGGCGACTGATCGCCTGGAGTCTCGCCAGCAGCTCCACGCGGCTGAACGGCTTGGTCAGGTAGTCGTCGGCTCCGGCGTTCAGCCCCCGGACCTTGTCCCTCTCGGTCCCGAGCGCCGTCAGCATGAGGACGGGGACGTCGCTCATGTCCCGGATCCGCTCCAAGACCTGCCAGCCGTCGAGGTCAGGGAGTCCGACGTCGAGGATGACGATGTCAGGGTGGTTCTGGTGGAACTGCCGGACGCCGTCTCGCCCCTCGGAAGCTTCCGCGACGCTGAAACCCTCCCGTTCGAGCAGGGTGCGGAGGAGTTGGCGGATGTCAGCCTCGTCCTCGATCACCAGCACGGAGATGTGGCCGTCTCGCATCAGCCCGCAACTGTACTGGGGAAAGTAGCAATCGGAGTGGAAAAAGTGACACCGAGTCGGTTCGCGAAGGTCCTGGTGGATCGCGGATTTGTGAGCCAGTTTTCCGACATCGCGCCCTCCGAGATCCCGAGACGGCACCCGCTGTAGCAGATCATCTCGCCTGGCTGCCCGACCCCGAATCGACCCAAAGCGCCCCGGACCGACCTGAAGCCGGCGGATCAGCTGGTGGAGACGCCCGGGCGGGGGTGTCGCACCGTGGCATCTGCCCTCGTGGAGGTCCGAGCGCGAAAGGTGCGCCGGCCTGGGCCATCGGCTCCCCCCGGATTTCTCCGACCGACGACGACGCTAGGCCGGCGCACCTTTTGCTGCTCTTTCCCCCTTGGTGTTCCCCCGAACAAGAATCCGTTCCCCTTCTCCGGACTCCCGCTCTCTGGTCGTCCCCCTTCGTCGACCAGCACCATGGGGTGTTTGTACTGACGGGTACTTTGCACAACCGCCGTCGCAACCGGGGCCACTTTGGGTTGCAGTTCGGTTGCTCCGGACCGAATCTTGCGCCGAATTCCGCCATAAGTGGTCTGGTGGGCCGTTATTCCCGCCGGGAGGCGACTGCGCGTCCATCGGAGGGCGGCGGTAGAGACCCGACGGGCTTAGCGGGGCAGTCGCCACGGGGAATTGGCGGGAGCGCTGCGTGTCAGCCCTCCCGCCGCGCGCCGACACTGGTCGGCTATGTCGGTGCTCGGTTCAGGGCCCCCAATGTTGTGGACTTCAACGCCTCGCCCAGGCCCGGAGCCAGCGCTGCTGGGTCGGGTAGGCCGGCGCGGTCATCGTGCCTCGTGAGCACGGGAAACGTCACGAAGAACGCGGCAGACCGCCCGGGAGGTGGTGAACTCACGCACTAGGGTGGCGCTTCGCAACCAATTCGGTCCAAGGATCCCCCAATGACACCCTCCCTGGCGCTGGCGCATTCCGTCCTGGCCACCACTTCGAAGTCCACCTCAAGCAGTAGCGCGCTCTACACGCTCCTTCCCCTCTTGGCGATCGGAGTCCTGGGCTACTTCTTCTTCATCCGTCCCCAGCAGCGCAAGCAGCAGGCCGCTCGTAAGCAGCAGGGCTCGGGCTACGAGGTGGGCGACGAGGTGCAGACGGTGGGCGGCGTCATCGGCACGGTCCTCGAGATCCACGGCGACCGTTACACCCTTTTGACCGGCGCGTTGGGAGACGACGGGAACCTCGACGGGCCGCAGCCGACCCGGATCGTGTTCGTCCGTCAGGCCATCGCCCGCAAGATTGACCGGGTCGAGGATGTGCCCGTCGATGCACCCGAGGCCGATAGCTCGGTGCGCGACGTGAAGTCCGGGTCGAGCAGCAACGGCAGCGGCGCCGCCGCCGACGATGACATCGACGACGTCGGTGGTGACAGTGCGTCCAGCACGGGCGAGCACGGCGGGGAGGCTGAAGAGGCGTGAGCCCGAAGTCGGGGGGCCGGGCGCAACGGCGTCAACAGCGCCTGATGCTCATCAGCGTTCTCGTCGTCGTTGCGATCTCTCTCGGTTCCTTCGCTGCGGTCTTTGCGGTGAAGTGGTCTCCGCGCCTCGGTCTCGACCTCGCCGGCGGTGTTTCCGTCGTGTACACGGCTCAGGGGAAGCACGTCTCGACGGCTGACCTCAACGAGACCGTCAACATCTTGAACCAGCGAGTCAATGGGCTCGGTGTGTCCGGCGCACAGGTGGAGACGACCGGGAACAACCAGGTCTCCGTCCAGATCCCGGGTGTGAAGAACGCGCAGCAGGTCCTGGACCAGATCGGCCAGACGGCGCGCCTCTACTTCAGGCCGGTGGAGTGTTACGCCTATCCGCAAGAGCAGCCCAAGGCAGACAAGGGCAAGACTCAGCCGCGCGGCATCGAGAACATTCCGGCCTGCCAATCGTCGAGCGCGATCACGACTTCGAGCCTGGGAGTGACGCCCAACAGCAACACGGCCGCCGGGTTCACGTCCAACAACGTGCCGCCCGACCAGCAGTTCCTCACCTATCCCTCGACAAGCACGCTGAAGCCCAACTACGAGAACAGCACCATCCTCGTGCCCGGCATCGGGACCGCCTGCCTCGCCACGGGATACCGCTGCGTATTGGGCCCGAGCGAACTGCCCGGCAGCGCCGTTGGGAGTGCCAACGCGACGCAGAACCAAACCGGCCAATGGGTCGTCGACTACTCGCTCAACGGCTCCTCCGAGAACTTGCCCGCGAACTGCAAGGGGCAAAGCGCGTCGCAGTGCTGGGACACGGTGGCGAACGAGAACTTCCACCTGCCGGTCGCGATCGAGCTCGACGGGTCGGTGTACTCCGCGCCGATCATTCAGCCGACGCAGGCAAGCTTTACCTCCTTCAACGGCAACGGCGAGATCTCCGGCAGCCTCACGCAGGCAGATGCGAACAACCTGGCGCAGGCGATGAACTACGGTGCCCTGCCGGTCACGTTGCGGGCGGCGACGTCGGAGACGGTATCGGCGACGCTCGGGCACTCGGCGTTGGTCGCCGGCCTCGTCGCGGGCATCGGCGGCCTCATCCTCGTGCTCCTCTACGTGCTGCTTTATTACCGGGCACTCGGACTGGTGGTCATCTCGGGATTGGTCCTCACCGCGTTGCTGCTCTGGGCGATCATCTCGGCGCTGGGCCACACCTCGGCGGCACCGAGCTTCGACCTCGCTGGCATCACCGGCCTCATCGTGTCCATCGGCATCACCGTGGACTCCTACATCGTGTATTTCGAACGATTAAAAGACGAGACCCGAGCCGGCCGCTCGGTGCGAACCTCCGTCGACCGCGGCTTCAAGAGCGCGTGGCGCACGGTGTGGGCCGCTGACTTCGTGTCGTTGATCGCGGCGATCGTCCTCTACTTCGTGGCGGTGGGCAACGTGAAGGGCTTCGCCTTCTTCCTGGGCCTGTCGACGATCATGGACATGGCGATCACCTGGTTTTACACCCGGCCGTTGGTCATTCTGCTGGGACAGAGCCCGCGGCTTCAGGGCACGGGCGCCTTCAGCATCGCGACCGGGCTGGGCACCGGGGGGAGCGCCCAGAACGCTCCCGGCGGTGTGGTCCCGGTCGGGGCCGGCGGAGGAGGGGGCGCGTGAGCGACGACGAGACGCGGCCCCCCGACGATGACGGCAGCGCCCTCGACGACGTCAGCGACGACGAGATCGACGACTTCGAGGAGGGCATCGACACCGAGGACCTCGACGACGACGAGCGGATCACACTCGACGACGCGGCGCGGAGCCTTTTGGCCAAGCCGCCGCGCGGGCATGGGCCCATCGCCCGGCTCTACCGGGGCGAGACCAGGTTCGACTTCGTCGGCAAGCGCAAGCTCTGGTTCACCATCTCCGCGCTGATCATTGCGCTCGGGATCGTCTCCGTCATCCTGCGCGGCGGGCTCAATCTCGGGATCGAGTTCAAGGGTGGGACGGAATGGACCATCGCCGCCCCGGGGGTCAGCCAGACGCAGGCCGTCGACGCGATCAACGGCACCGGATTGATCGACCCCACGGTCCAGCTCCTCGGATCCGGGAGCAACCAGACGTTGACGGTCCAGTCGGACCTCAACAAGCTGCCCTTCTCGCAGCAGCAGGACATCAGCAACCAGGTCGTCGACGCCATGACGCACCTGACGGCGGGCCACACGACCAGTTCGTCGCACGACACGACCACCACGGCCCCCTCGTCGACGACCAGCACGACGGGCTCCTCCTCGACGACGACGACCACCACGAGCCCGGGCAACGATGTGCCCAAATCGGTCACCGACAAGGTCAGCATCACCACCGTCGGGCCCACCTGGGGCTCGTCGATCACCGAAGACGCCATCAAGGCGCTCATCATCTTCTTCATCGTCGTCGGCATCTACATCAGCATCCGGTTCGAGCCGAAGATGGCGGCGGCGGCGTTCATCGCGATGGTCCACGACGTCCTGGTCGCAGTCGGCATCTACTCGATCTTCAATTTCCAGGTGACCCCGGACACCGTGGTCGCCATCCTCACGATCCTCGGGTACTCGCTCTACGACACCGTCGTCGTATTCGACCGCGTCCGGGACAACACACGGGGGATCGGTAGCAGCGGGCGGTTGACGTATCCGCAGCTGATCAACCTGTCGATGAACCAGACGCTGGCCCGCTCGATCAACACGTCGGCCGTGGCGATCCTGCCCGTGCTGTCGGTGCTGGTCATCGGGGCGCAGATCCTCGGCGCGACGACGTTGCAGTCTTATGGTCTCGCCCTGTTCGTGGGCCTCTTGTCCGGGGCGTACTCGTCGATCTTCATCGCGGCCCCCGTGCTCTCCATGATGAAGGAGCGTGAGGACCGCTGGGTGGCGATCGCCGCCCGGCTGGCCAAGCGGGGCGAGGCGGGAGCGTTCTACTCGGCCTCCGACGCGGCAACCCTGAACACCCAGATCAGCATGGCCGCCGCGGGGCAGGGGAACCGGGGTGGTGGCGGAGGGGCTGCGGCTGCCGCACCCCGGTCCGGGCCGACCAAGCGCAGTGGCCTCATCCGGCCGGGCTCGGGCAGCGGACAGGGTGGGGGGAGTGGGACGAATGGCGGCGGGACCACGACGAAGGTGATGGAGCGGACGCCGGGCGGGACCGAAGAGTCGACGCCCGCGCCACCGGCCGGGCCGCGGCCGCGCAAGAGCAAGGGCAAGCGGAAGCGCTAGCCGGCGTCGGAGTGGTCGCTGAGGCGTTTGCCCTGGCGGGTACCCTGGATAGATGGTGACCCTGGCCCGGGTGACTCCGAGCGACGAACCGGTCGCGGAGGGCGCGGACGGGCAGGCCGAGGCGCTCCAGGACCTCCTGGCGCCGCTGCTCGCCGAGTTCGCCGCTCACCGGCCTGAAGACGACACCTCGACGATCGTCGAGGCGGGCCAGACCGCGCTCCGGGCGCACGAGGGTCAGTTCCGGCGGTCCGGCGAGCCCTACATCACGCACCCGGTGGCCGTGGCGACGATCGTGGCTGAGCTGGGGCTCGACGAGCAGACCGTGGCCGGCGCGCTGCTGCACGACGCGGTGGAGGACACGGGCCTGACGCTCGAGGAGATCCGGGAGCAGTTCGGCGACGGCGTGGCGGGAGTGGTCGACGGCGTCACGAAGCTGGACCGGCTGCAGTTCAACTCGAAGGAGGCCCAGCAGGCGGCGACGATCCGCAAGATGTTGGTGGCGATGGCCGACGACTGGCGGGTCCTGCTGATCAAGCTGGCCGACCGGCTGCACAACATGCGCACGTTGGCGGTGATGCCCGAGTGGAAGCAGCGGCGGACGGCGCAGGAGACGTTCGACGTGTACGCGCCGCTGGCGCACCGGCTGGGCGTGCAGCAGGTGCGGTGGCAGCTCGAGGACCTGGCGTTCGCGACGCTGCACCCGAAGCGGTACGCGGAGATCGAGCAGATGGTGGCGGCCCGGGCGCCGCAGCGTGAGGAGTATCTCGAGAAGGTGCTCGTCCACGTGCGCGAGCGGCTCGAGGAGATGGGCATCGAGGCCGACGTGACCGGCCGGCCGAAGCACCTCTGGTCGATCTACGAGAAGATGGTCGTGCGGGGCAAGGAGTTCGACGACATCAACGACCTGGTGGCGATCCGGGTCGTGGTCGACTCGGAGAAGGACTGCTGGGCGGCGTTGGGGGCCATCCACGCCATCTGGGCGCCGGTGCACGGCCGCTTCAAGGACTACATCAACACGCCCAAGTTCAACATGTACCAGTCGCTGCACACGACGGTCATCGGGCTGGAGGGCAAGCCGGTCGAGGTGCAGATCCGGACGTCGGAGATGCACCACCGGGCCGAGTACGGCATCGCGGCGCACTGGGGCTACAAGTCCAAGGAGGACCACTCCTCGGAGATGGCGTGGCTGCAGCGCATCGCCGACGTCGACCGGCAGACCGACGATCCGATCGAGTTCCTGGAGGCGTTGAAGCTCGACCTGGAGCAGGACGAGGTCTACGTCTTCACGCCCAAGGGCAAGGTGATCGCCCTGCCGGCGCGCTCGACACCGGTGGACTTCGCGTACGCCATCCACACCGAGGTGGGGCACCGCTTCATCGGGGCCCGGGTGAACGGGCGCCTCGTGCCGCTCGAGACGCAGCTGTCGTCGGCCGACACGGTCGAGATCATCACGTCGAAGGCGCAGACGGCGGGGCCGTCGCGGGACTGGCTGCAGATCGTGGCGTCGTCGCGGGCCCGGAACAAGATCCGCCAGTGGTTCTCGCGGGAGCGGCGCGAGGACGCCATAGAGAACGGCCGGGACGACCTGAGCCGGGCGCTGCGCCGTGAGGGGCTGCCGCTGCACAAGGTGTTGGGGTCGGCGGCGCTGGGGCAGGTGGCCGACCAGATGAACCTGGCGGACCTGGACGCGCTGTACGCGTCGATCGGCGAGAACCAGGTGTCGGCGCAGTCGATCGTGCAACGCCTGACCAAGCTGCTGCGCAGCGACTCCGAGGGCGACGAGCAGCTGCCGACGACGGTCCTGCCCGGCGTCGGACGGGCGCGGCCGGCGGGGCGGCGGACCGGGACCGGCGTGTTCGTCGAGGGGCTCGACGACGTGATGATCCATCTGGCCCGGTGCTGCACGCCGGTGCCGGGCGACCAGATCGTGGGGTTCGTGACGCAGGGGCGGGGCGTCTCGGTGCACCGGGCCGACTGCGCCAACGCGGGGGCGCTGGCCGACCGGTCGCAGGAGCGCTTGATCGACGTCGAGTGGGACCGGGGCAACGACGGCGTCTTCGTGGCGACGATCGAGGTGCAGGCGTTCGACCGGTCCCGGCTGTTGGCCGACGTGTCGCGGGTGGTGAGCGAGCACCATCTGAACATCCTGGCGGCCCGGACGGCGACGACGCCGGACCGGGTATCTCGGATGGCGTTCGACGTCGAGCTGGCCGACCCGGCGCATCTGCATTCGCTGATCTCGGCGTTGAAGCACTTGGACGGTGTGTTCGACGCCTATCGTCAGCTTCCTGGCAAGAAGGCTTGAGCCCCCGGCCGTGAGGCGTTGTTCGTGATGGCTGCTGGTTCGGCCGCGCCCGCAGGCGGGTCGGGCGGTGGTGGTGGCGCCGGTGCCGGACCCCGCACGCCCAAAGGCATGCACGACGTGTTGTGGCCCGAGTCGTCGCGCTGGGAGACGACGGTGGCGCGCTTCGCGGGGTTGGTCCAGGGCGCCGGGTACGGGCTCGCCCTGACGCCGATCCTCGAGCACGCCGGAGTGTTCCTGCGGGGCATCGGCGAGGGCAGTGAGGTCGTCGGCAAGGAGATGTACGTCTTCGAAGACCGCGACGGCCAGCTCATGGCGTTGCGCCCGGAGGGAACGGCGCCGATCGTGCGGGCGTTCGTCCAGCACCACCCGGTGCCGCCCTGGAAGGCGTGGTACGTCGCCCCCTCGTTCCGCCACGAGAACCCCCAGCACGGGCGGTACCGCCAGCATTACCAGCTGGGCGTTGAGGCGCTGGGGGTGACCGACGCCGACCTCGACGTCGAGGTCGTCGCGCTGGCCCACGACTTCTTCGCCGGACTGGAGCTGCGCCGGGTCGAGCTCAAGCTGAACTCGATGGGCGACAGCGTCTGCAAGCCGGGCTACGTCGAGCTGTTGCGCGCGTTCCTGATCGAGCGGGCCGACCAGCTGTGCCCGGCCCACCGGGAGCGGCACCTGGAGAACCCGCTGCGCATCCTCGACTGCAAGACCGAGGAATGCCGTGCGGCGACCGCGGACGCACCGCACTTCTTGGACCACCTGTGCGAGCCGTGCGCGTCCCACTTCGCCCGGGTGCGCGCCGGCCTGGACGAGTTGGGCGTCGGCTACGTCATCGACCACCGCCTGGTGCGCGGGTTCGACTATTACACCCGGACGACGTTCGAATTCTCGGCGCTGGCCCTGGACGCCGCCCAGAACGGCGTCGGCGGTGGCGGGCGCTACGACGGTCTGGTCGAGATGCTGGGCGGCGACCCGACGCCCGGGATCGGTTTCGGCATCGGGGTCGAGCGGGTCCTGCTGGCCTGCGATGCCGAGGGGGTGTTCCCGACGTCGGCGCCGCCACTCGACGCCTACGTGATCGACACCGCCGGCGGGGTGGCGGCCGTCGCGCTGACGGCCGAACTCCGGCGCGCCGGACTGCGGGTCGACCGGGCCTTCGACGCACGATCCATGAAGTCCCAGATCAAGTCCGCGGACCGCTCGGGCGCCCTCGTCGCGCTCGTTGTCGGCCCCAAGGAGCTCGAGGACGGGGTCGTCGGCCTGCGGCCGTTGCGCAGCGAGGAGCAGCAGCGCACGGTGCCGCGAGCTGCCATTGTGGACGAGCTGAAGACGTGCCTTGCCGGCTGGGGCGGGTTGGACGGGCCCGACGGGTCCTGACCCGAGTCCGACGCCCGAAGCCCGAAGCCCGACGTCCGACGTCCGACCAGAAGCCCAGACCCCCGACCCCGAAACCGAACAGCGAACCCCACCACCCGTGAGCGAACCCAACCAAGTCAACCGGCCCACTGCGATGCGCACCCACCTCTGCGGGGTGCTGCGCAAGGAAGACGTCGGCACGCCCGTCCGCCTCTGCGGGTGGGTGGCCCGGCGCCGCGAACACGGCGAACACCTCGCGTTCGTGGACCTGCGCGACCACACGGGCGTCATCCAGTGCGTCATCGACCACGCCACCGACGTGCGCTCCGAGTGGGTCATCGCGGTGACCGGGACGGTGCGCGAGCGCCCCGAGGGCACCGTGAACCCCGGCCTCGGCACGGGCGAGGTGGAGATCGGCGACTGCACGGTCGAGATCCTCAACGAGGCCGAGGCCCCGCCGTTCTCGGTCGACGACCGGGCGGAGTCCGACGAGCCGGTGCGGCTGAAGTACCGCTACGTCGACCTGCGCCGGCCGCGCATGCAGAAGAACCTGCGCCTGCGGGCGCGGGTCAACGCGGCGCTGCGGACCGCCATGGACCGCCAGGGCTTCGCCGAGATAGAGACGCCCTTGCTCTGGGCGCCGACGCCGGAGGGCTCGCGGGAGTTCTCGGTGCCCTCGCGCCTGCACCACGGGTCGTTCTACGCGCTGCCGCAGAGCCCGCAGCTGGCCAAGCAGCTGCTCATGGTCGCCGGCTTCGACCGCTACTTCCAGATCGCCCGTTGCCTGCGCGACGAGGACCTGCGCGCCGACCGCCAGTTCGAGTTCATGCAGCTCGACCTCGAGTGCTCGTTCGCCAGCCAGGACGACGTCATGGCCTTCGTCTCCGAGGCCGTCCTCGATGCCGCCGAGGCCGCCACGGGAGAGCGACCCCCGTCGATTCACCGCATCACCTGGACCGACGCGCTCGATCGCTTCGGCACCGATAAGCCCGACCTGCGCTTCGGCATGGAGCTGATCGAGCTGTCGCCCGTCTTCGAGGGCACCGAGGTGCGGGCGTTCTCGTCGCCGACGGTCAAGGCGATCTTGGTCAAGGGCGGCGCCGACTTCCCACGCTCACGCCTCGACGACCTGACCGAACAGGCGAAGAGGGCCGGCGCGGCGGGACTGGCCTGGTTCCGCGTCGTCGACGAGGCCGACGGCGGCGCGGGGCTCGACGGGCCGCTGGCGCGCCACCTCTCCGACGAGGAGAAGGTCGGCGTCCTCGCCGCCACCGCCGCGGAGCCCGGCGACCTCGTCCTCGCCGTGTCCGACGAGTACGCCAAGGCGTGCCTCGTCCTCGGCACACTGCGCACCGCCATCGGGGGCCCGCCGGTGAGCGAGGGGCCTCATCGCTACGTGTGGGTCGTCGACTTCCCGATGTTCGAGCGGTCCGCCGACGGCACGCCGACGCCGGCGCACCACCCGTTCACGATGCCGTATCCCGAGGACCTCCAACTGCTCGAGACTGATCCCCTGCGGGTGCGCGCCCAGGCCTACGACCTCGTCCTCAACGGGTGGGAGCTCGGCTCGGGGAGCGTCCGTATCCATCACCGGCGGATCCAGGAGCAAGTGTTCGCCGCGCTCGGGATCGGGCCCGAAGAGGCCGAGGACCGCTTCGGCTTCCTGCTGGGGGCGTTCCGCTACGGCGCGCCCCCGCACGCCGGTTTCGCCGTGGGGCTGGACCGGCTCGCCGCGATCCTGGCGGGGGAGGAGAACATCCGGGAGGTCATCGCGTACCCGAAGACACAGTCGGGCGCGGACCCGCTCACCGGCGCGCCGACGCCGCTGCCGCCGGCCTCGCTGGCGGAGCTCGGGATCCGCGTCGTCGTGCCACCCGCCGCAGCCGCCGCGCCGTCAGCTGATGACGAGGCGAACCCTTCTCCGAGTTGAGCGCGTCGTGACCGCGTCGCCGTCGTCGCTGCGGACGCTGCGGACGCTGCGGTCGCCGTGAGCCTCTTCGCCGACGCCGCCGACCGCCGCTTGCGCCGTCAGGCCCCTTTGGCCGCCCGCCTGCGCCCCCGCACGCTCGATGAGATCGTCGGCCAAGAACACCTCATCGCCCCCGGCGCCCCCCTGCGCGTCCTCGCCGAGTCCGACCGGGTCGGCTCCGCCATCCTCTGGGGCCCCGCCGGCACCGGCAAGACGACGCTCGCCCGCCTGATCGCCGACGCCAGCGACAAGCACCTCACGACCCTCTCGGCCACCGGCGCCGGCGTGAAGGACGTGCGTGAGGCGCTGGCCGACGCCGACCGCCGCCTGGGCGAGCAGGGCCAGGGCACCATCCTCTTCATCGACGAGGTGCACCGCTTCTCCAAGTCCCAGCAGGACGTGCTCCTCCCCGCCGTCGAGGACGGGCTCGTCGTGTTCATCGGCGCCACCACGGAGAACCCCTTCTTCGAGGTCAATCCGCCCCTGTTGAGCCGGGCCTCCCTGTGGCGGCTGCACCCCTTGTCGCCGGACAACCTCCGCACGCTCGTGCGGCGGGGCCTGGACCAGGAGGATGCGGACGCCACCGACGAGGCCATCGACGCCGTCGTCGCCGCAACCGAGGGCGACGCCCGTGCCGCGTTGACGACGGTCGAAGTCGCGGTGGCGCTGGCGCGGGGGGCGAAGCCGGACGTCGGCGGCGGCCCTTCCGCAGCCGCCGCCGGCGACACCCACGAGAGCCGTGACGCCCCGGTACTGTTGACGATCGACGACATGGCCCGCGCCCGGGACGGCCGACTGTTCCATCAGGGCGCGGACGAGCACTACGACCAGATCAGCGCGCTGATCAAGAGCATGCGCGGGTCGGACGGCGACGCCGCCCTCTACTGGATGGCCCGCATGATCGAAGGCGGGGAGGACCCTCGCTTCCTGGCCCGCCGCATGGTGATCTTCGCCAGCGAGGACATCGGGCTCGCCGACCCCCAGGCGCTGCTCGTGGCGGAGGCGGCGGCCCGGGCCGTCGAGTACGTCGGGCTCCCCGAGGCCGCCCTGAACCTGGCCGAGTCGGCGCTCTACCTGGCCCGGGCGCCCAAGTCGAACGCCGTCGTGGTGGCGCTCGGCCGCGCCCAGGCCGACGTGCGCTCAGGGGTGCAACAGGAGGTACCGACTCACCTGCGTGACGCCCACTACAAAGGGGCGGCCCAGCTCGGGCACGGCGAGGGCTACGTGTATCCGCCCGACGACCCGTCCGGGGCCGCCGGCCAGCAGTATCGTCCTGAGGCGCTCGAAGGTCGGGTGTACTTCGAGCCCTCGCCCCGGCACCAAGGCCCAGAGGAACAGGGAATCGGCGGGGCTGGCCGGGACGAGCCAGCAGACTGAACCAGGGAGGCGATTCGTGACAGGTGGACACGGCAAGCGAGCGCTCCTCGCCGTGGCGGCTCTGAGCGTCTCGGCCGTCGGGCCGTCGGCGGTCTCGGCACTCGGTATCGGTGCGTCCGCCGCCGCCGCCGCGCTGCCGAAGGTGGTGCTCCCGCAGGCGGTGCCCAACCTCCCGGCCGGGACCGCGCACCTCGGCGCGGCGCCGTCCGGCGAAGCACTGCACCTCGATGTCGTCCTGGCCGGACAAGACCCGAGCGGCCTCGCCCAGGCGGTCTCGGCGGTGTCGACGCCCGGCTCGCCCGAGTACCACCACTACCTCTCCGCGTCGCAGTTCGCGGCAACGTACGGGCCGAACGCCGGAGAGGTGGCGCAGGTGTCGTCCGCGCTCCGCGGCGAGGGCCTCACGGTCGGGACGCCGCAGCAGGGGAGCGTCCTCCTCCCGGTGAGCGGGACCGCGGCGGACGTCTCCGCGACGTTCGCCACACCGCTCGAGCAGGTGCAGGCGCCCGATCACGCCCAGGCGGTCGTCAACACGTCGTCGCCCTCCGTGCCGTCCTCCGTGTCGGGGCTCGTCACCGGGCTCGTCGGACTTGACGGCGTCTTCTCCGAGCACTCCATGGCCCGCCCGAGCCCGAGCCCGAGCACGAGCCCGAGCCCCGGCTCCACGACCGCCGGCCCGAACACGCCGGCCGGACAGAGCGGCGCCAGCAGCAGCCACGCCATCGCGCACGCCGGCACGCCCCAGGCGTGCGGCGCCGCGTCGAACGCGGCGCCCTCCGGCTCCGGCATCTACACCTCCACGGCGATGTCGTCGTTCTTCGGCCTCAGCCAGCTCTTCGCCCAGGGTCGGACCGGCGTCGCCCAGACGATCGCCATCGTCGAGTTCGAGCAGTACTCGTCGAACGACTTCTCGGCGTTCCAGTCCTGCTACGGCCTCACCAACCCGATCCACAACGTGATCGTCGACGGCGGCCCCGGCGGGCCGGCTACGGGTCAGGGCGAAGCGGCGCTCGACACCGAGCTCACCTCGTTCAACTCGCCCTCGGCCGCCATTGCGGTCTACGAGGCGCCGAACGACAACGACGCCCAGGCGTTCGACCTCTTCAATCGCATCGCGAGCGACGACACGGCGTCGGTGGTCACGACCAGCTGGGGTAGTTGCGAGCCGTCGATGACGCCGACCGACCTCGAGACGGAGAACCAGATCTTCCAACGCTTCGCCATGCAGGGGCAGACCATGATCGCCGCCGCCGGCGACTCGGGCTCGGCCGACTGCTTCGCCGCCACGGGCTCGGGCGACATCCCCGCCTTCGACACGTCGCTGGCCGTCGACGACCCGGGCTCGCAACCCGATGTCATCAGCGCCGGCGGCACCACGCTCCCGAGCTCCGGTGTCGGCGCCCAGACCGTGTGGAACGACTGCCAGGACACGTTCCCGACGTGCGCCGGGGCCAACGAGGGAGGGGGACTCATCAACGGCTCGACCGGCGGCGGCTTCTCCGGGCAGTGGGCGAAGCCCTCGTACCAGCCGGCGACGAGCCCCAACTCGTCGCAGCGGACCGTGCCCGACCTCGCGTACCCGTCCGACCCGTCGCAGGGTGCCGTGGTCGCCTACTGGGATGGCGCCTGGCACGGCTTCGGCGGCACCAGCGTGGCGGCGCCGACCAACGCGGGGCTCTTCGCCGACACGAACCAGGGGTGCTTCTCCGCCCTTGGGATGGTCGCCCCGAACCTCTACGCCAACGGCGGGTCCGGCAACTCGAACTTCACCGACATCACGTCGGGGAACAACGACTTCACCGACTCGCACAGCGGCGCGTACGGGGCGGCGGCCGGCTACGACCCGGCGTCCGGCCTCGGGACCCCGGTCG
>DATDIE010000255.1:0-4810 GCA_036521235.1 Acidimicrobiales bacterium
CGACCGGGGCGGCCCGGGCGACGAGCCTGGTGCTCACCGCCATGAAGGGCCGCCTGGACGGGCAGGGCCTGCGCGTGCCGGTGGCGGCCGGCTCCATCACCGACTTCACCGCCGTGGTGCACGGGAGCCCGTCGGTGGCCGAGGTCAACGCGGCCTTCGCCGAGGCCGCGGCCAAGCCGCCGCTGGACAAGGTCCTGGACTACACCGAGGACCCGATCGTATCGAGCGACATCGTCGGCTCGCCGGCCTCGTGCACCTTCGACGCCGGCCTCACGATGATCATGCCGATCAACGACGAGCTCTCGCTCGTCAAGACGAACGGCTGGTACGACAACGAGTGGGGGTTCTCGAACCGCCTCGTCGACCTGACCGTCCTGGTCGGCGGCAAGGGCTGAGCGACCGGGGCTTTCGGGACCAACCGTGACCATCGACGCCGATCCGTTAGCGGGCATCCCGCTCCTGAGCGACCTGCCGCCCCTGGAGGACAAGCGGGTGCTCGTGCGGGTCGACTTCAACGTCCCGCTCCACATCGGCGTGCGGGGCAAGGCCACCGTGGCCGACGACTTCCGCATCGAGGCGGCGCTGCCGACGCTACGCCGGCTGATCGACGAGGGCGCCGAGGTCACAGCGGCGTCGCACCTGGGGCGCCCCTCGGGCGCGCCGGACCCGCGTTGGGAGATGGATCCGGTGCGCGATCGCCTGCGCGCGCTGTGCCCGGGTGTCTCGCTGACCGAGAACCTTCGCTTCGACCCGGGCGAGAAGGCGAACGACCCGGCGTTCGTGCAGCGGCTGATCGAGGGGTACGACGCCTACGTCGACGAGGCCTTCGGGGCGGCGCACCGCAGCGACGCGTCGATCGTCGGGCCGCCGCAGTTCCTGCCGAGCGCGGCGGGGCTGCGCTTCGCCCGCGAGATCGAGGTCCTCGGGGGGCTGCTCGGCGCGCCGGTCCGCCCGTTCGTGGCGGTCGTCGGCGGGGCCAAGGTGGCGGACAAGCTCTCGGTGCTCAAGGCGCTGGCCACCAAGGTGGACACGCTCATCGTGGGCGGTGGGATGGCGTTCACCTTCCTGGCCGCGCAGGGCGTGCACGTGGGCAACTCGTTGCTCGACGAGACGCACCTGGACGACTGCCGCGAGCTGCTGGCGTCGGGCGTGCGGATCCTCCTGCCGACCGACACGCGGGCGCTCGAGCCGGGGGCGTCGTTCGGGCCGCCCGGAGAGGGCGTCGGGCCGCGGGGGAGCGTGAAGGTGATCGAGGGCGACCTGCCCGACGGCTGGACCGGCCTCGACATCGGGCCCGACACGGCGTCGGCGTTCGCCGCCGCGGTGGCCGACGCCGGCACGGTTCTGTGGAACGGGCCGCTCGGCGCGTTCGAAGACCCGCGCTTCGCCCAGGGCACGAAGGTCGTGGCGCAGGCGGTGGCGGAGTCGCCCGGCTTCTCGGTCGTCGGCGGCGGCGACAGCGCGAGCGCGCTCGAAGAGCTGGGGCTGTGCAACCGGGTGGGCTACCTCTCGACGGGCGGCGGCGCGTCGCTGTCGTTCATCGAGTCCGGGGGCCACCTGCCGGGGATCGACGCGCTGCGCCAGGCCCCGAACGCGCCCAAGGGGTGACGACCCGGCGCCCGCTGGTCAGCGGGAACTGGAAGATGCACCACGATCACATCGAGGCGCTGCACACGGTGCGCGACCTCGGCCTGCGGCTGAAGCCCGAGGATGTGGCGCGGCTGGACGTGTCGGTGCACCCGCCCTTCACGGACCTGCGCACGGTGCAGACGCTCGTGGAGAAGGAGCACCTGCCGCTGTCGCTGGGCGCGCAGCACTGCTCGCAGCACGACGCCGGCGCCTTCACGGGCGAGGTGAGCCCGCGCTTCTTGGCCCGGTTGTCCATCTCGTACGTGATCGTCGGGCACTCGGAGCGTCGCACGCTCTTCGGCATGGACGACGCGACCGTCGCCGCCACGTTGCGGACCGTCCTGGGCAACGAGATGACGCCGATCGTGTGCATCGGCGAGACCGAGGAGCAGCGTGGGGCGGGGCGGACCGAGTCGGTGCTCGAGGAGCAGGTGATGGCGGTGCTGAGCGGGCTGGCGCCCGATGTGCTGGCCGGACTGGTGCTGGCGTACGAGCCGATCTGGGCCATCGGGACCGGTAACGCGGCCACCACGATCGACGCCGAGGACGCCTGTGTCTTCATCCGCTCCCTCGTCGGCAAGCTCGGCGGCGACGAGGCCGCGACGGGCGTGCGGATCCAGTACGGCGGCTCCGTCAACGGGGAGAACGCGGCCGACCTGATGGCCGAGCCCGACGTGGACGGGCTGCTCGTGGGGGGTGCGAGCCTCGAGGCGGCCAAGTTCACCGACATCATCCGGGCCACGGCCGCCTGCTACCGTTCTTAGCCCGAGCGGGCGACTGGCCGCTCTGAGCCCGAGCTGGAGGATCCTCCGTTGTTGGCAACGCTTGGCGTGGTGACCTGGATCTACATCGTGATCGAGGTCCTGTCCGCGCTCGGACTGATCTTCCTCATCCTGATGCACAGCGGCAAGGGCGGCGGCCTGTCGGACATGTTCGGCGGCAGCGTGGGGGCGGCCGCCCAAGGCTCGACGGTGGTGGAGCGCAACCTGGACCGCATCACGGTCACGGTGGCCATCATCTTCGCCTTCGCGACGGTCACGCTGGATCTCCGGCTGCAGTGACAGGCCGGGGCCGACGCCCCCGGCGCTGGCGCACGCTGGTCGGGCTCGTCTCGGCCCTGGGTGCGGTGGCCGGACTGGCAGCGGCGTGCGGTGGGCCGAGCGGCGGCAGCACGACGGTGACGTACGTCGGGGTCAGCGGGGGAGCGATCTCCTTCGGCATGACCTCGGGGCCGACGGGTTGCAACCCCAACACGCCGACGGGCGACACGCCCGGGACCCTGACCGTACTGGGGGGCGTCCTGCCCAGCCCGTACGTCGTGCAGGCCAACGGGACGCCGACGGCCAACTCGTCCTTCGTCGTGTCGGCCGAGCCGATCAGCATCAGTCCCCAGACCATCGTCTACACCCTGAACCCCAAGGCGGTCTGGTCCGACGGCGTGCCGATCACGGCGGCCGACTTCAAATACGCGTGGGAGCAGCAGCGCGGAAACCCGGACGGGTCGTCGACCGACGTGACCAGCATCGCCGGGTACCGCGACATCGCGTCGGTGGTCGGGTCCAACGACGGCCACACCGTCACGGTGAAGTTCAAGAACACCTTCGCCGACTGGCAGATGCTCTTCGCCAACCTGCTGCCGGCGCACGTGATGGAGAAGGTAGGCTGGAACCCGAGCTGCTCGACCGTGAGCCCGAGCATCGACCTGTCGGGCGGGCCCTTCGAGATCGCGTCGGTGTCGGGCTCGACGATCCGGCTCGTGAAGAACCCGAAGTGGTGGGGGGCGCCGGCCAACTCGAAGTCGATCACGGTGCACGTGGCGTCGTCGACGAACCAGCTGGCGTCGTGGATGAGCAGCGGGTTCGTGCAGGTGGCGCAGCCGGCCACGGTGACGCAGTCGTTCCTGACCGACACGACCGGGCTGCCCGACGTATCGAGCAGCGTCGACACGTCCGCCACGCAGCTGCAGCTCGACATGGCGAGCGCGCTCGACGCGCGGCTCTCGCCCGACCTGCGCACGGCGATCGCCCTGTCGATCAACCGCCAGGCCCTGCTCAACCAGCAGGTGAGCTGGGCGGTCCCCGGGATCGCGGTCAGCAACAGCCACGTGTACGTGCAGGGGCAGCCGGGGTACAAGCCCGCCCCGACCGGGACGGTGTCGACGACGACGATCCCGCCGCCGACGTCGTCGACGTCCACGACGGTGATCGGCGCCGGGGGGACCGTGGACTTCCCGCTGACCACGGTGCCCGACCAGGCCGACGCGTTCCTGACGTCGTCGGGCCTGGTGCGCCCGCCGGGGCAGCCGTACTACGGCTTCGCGTTCGGCGTGCCCTTCTCGCTGCACCTGGTGGTGGACGGGAGCGACCCGTGGGCGGCGGCGGCGGCGCCGGTGATCCGATCCGACCTCCAGGCGGCGGGGCTGGACACGGACCTGCAGACGGTCAACTCCGCGTCGGCGGCGGGGCTGGCGCTGGCCGACGGGTACGCCGACCTGGCGGTCGTCCCGGTCACGTTCAGCCCGTACCTGAGCCAGACCCTGGCCTGGTACACGATGTCCCTCGGCGTGCCGGGCAAGAACGGCTCGGAGGACTGGACGGCCTACGACAATGCGCCGTTCGAGCAGCTCGTCGAGATGGCCTCCCAGCAGCTCAACCCGAACACGGCGGCCGGCGTCTACGCGCAGGCGGACACGCAGCTGTGGGACCAGATGGTGTCGCTGCCTTTGTATGCGGAACCGGCGGCGTTGGCGTGGAGCCGGACGATCGGCGGGGTGACGCAGGAGCCCCGCAGCACGAGCCTCCTCTGGTACGCGCAGCTGTGGGCGGTGCGCCAGCCGGAGTCGACCAGCAACACGACGCCGTCGCTGCCGGGGCAGTAACCCTCTGGTCGCGGTGGCGACCGGGGGGTGGCCGTGACCGGGCGCGCTACGATCTCCAAACGCTGAATTTCAGCCGTTCACCCGTCGGAGTGGCGGAATAGGCAGACGCGCCAGCTTGAGGGGCTGGTGCCCGCAAGGGCGTGGGGGTTCAAGTCCCCCCTCCGACACGATCAAAACCCGACTCCTTGAGTCCAACCTCCTGGTAGCGGACGTGCAGTGCGGGCGCTCCGTGCACAGTTACGTCTAAGTAATCAGGTAAGACCAAAATCTCCTCGAGGAACTCGTCGATGAGCACGCGTCGCT
>DATDIE010000256.1:0-5987 GCA_036521235.1 Acidimicrobiales bacterium
CGGGCTCGTCGGGATGCGCACGGTCACCGTCATGCCCTCGCCCGGCGCCGAGCTGGCGGTCACGGTCCCTCCGTGCGCCTCGACGATGGCCGCCACGATGGAGAGGCCGAGCCCACTCCCTCCCCGCGTCCGTGCGCGGGCGGGGTCCGCCCGGTAGAACCGTTCGAAGATCCGGGTCGCGTCGTCGCCCGGCATGCCGGGCCCGGTGTCACTCACCTCGATCTCGGCCTGGTCGCCGATCTCGTCGATGCGCACCGTGGTCGTGGTGCCGGGTGGCGTGTGGGCCCGCACGTTGGCCAGCAGGTTGTCGACGACCTGGCGCAGCCGGTCCTTGTCCCCTGTGATCTCCAGCGGACGCGCCGCCCAGAACTGCACGGGCCACTCGGGCCCGACTGCAGTCGCAGTGTGCACGGCTTCGGACACCACTCCGACTAGTTCGACGGGTTCGTGGTCCATCGGGAGGCCCTCGTCCAGGCGGGCCAGGATGAGGAGATCGCTGACGAGACGGTCCATGCGAGCCGTCTCGGACCGGATGCCCGCCGCGATGCGTGGCAGGTCCTCGGAACGGGTGGCCGCGCCGCGCTCGAAAAGTTCCGCGTACGCGGACACGGCGGCGATCGGCGTCCGCAGCTCGTGCGACGCGTCGGCGACGAACTGGCGCAGGTGCTGCTCGTTCTGCTTGAGGCGCGCCTCGGAACGGACGCGGGCGTCGAAGGCCGACTGGATGCGCTCGAGCATCACGTTGAGGGCCCGGGCCAGACGCCCGACCTCCGTGGGCTCGCCCGCTCCAGGGACCCGCTGGTTCAGGTTCCCCGCCGCGATGGAGTCGGCGGTGGCTTCGACGTCTCCGAGCGGGCGCAGACCGAGGCGGACGAGCCACCAACCGCCGAGCAGCGCGAGCACGATGGCGCCGGCCGTCACGGCGAACTCGGTGAGGAACAGCGTGTGCAGCGTGCTGTCCTGGTCCGTCAGCGGCTGCGCCTGCACGAGCACGTCGGACTCCCCCGCGAACTTCACGGCGCGGACCCGGAAATCCGGGCCGCCCGACGCCGTCGAGCTGGCCGTGAAGTACGCGACCTGCGAGCCATCCGACTGCGTGGAGAACCCGGTGATCGGCGACGGCAGGTTGGGGCTGTACGAGTGCGAGCCGACGTAGGCCGGGCACTTCCAGCCGTTGATGACCGACCCGCTCTGCGTCACTACGGCGCTGAAGTAGATGCCGAAGACGTTGGGCCCGCCACCGGTGCGAAAGCTCCCGCTCGGGCCCGTGCCGGAATTCCCCGAGTTCCCGTCGTCGACCGGGCTCGCGCCGCCCGGGCCGCCGGCTTGGCCGCCGGCTTGGGGCGTCGAGCAGTACGGCGTGTCGGCCGCGGTCAGCGCGAAGGGGTGGGTGTGCTCGGCCAGCTCCTGGTCGACCTGGTTGTACAGCGAGGTACGCAGGGCCGAGTACGTGGCGAAGTCCGCCACGACCAACGCCGCGATGGAGATCAGCCCGACCGCGACGAGCAGGCGCAGCCGGAGGGACACCTAGGCCGCCCCGTTGGCCGACTCCGGTTCGCGCAACGTGTAGCCGACGAGCCGGATGGTGTGGATGAGGGGTGGGCCGAACTTCTCGAGCTTCTTGCGCAGGTAGCTCACGTACGTCTCCACCACGTTGCCGTCGCCGCCGAAGTCGTAGTGCCAGACGTGGTCGAGGATCTGCGCCTTGGACAGCACGTGACGCGGGTTGAGCATGAAGTAGCGCAGCAGGTTGAACTCGGTCGCCGTGAGGTTGATGGCGTGGCCGTCGCGGCGGACCTCGTGGGCGTTCTCGTCGAGCTCGAGATCCGAGAAGCGCAGCACCCCGTCGTCCTCGGGCTCGTAGCCGGTGCGGCGGAGGATGGCGTGCACGCGGGCGATGACCTCGGCCAGGGCGAAGGGCTTGGTCACGTAGTCGTCGCCGCCGACCGTGAGGCCGGCGAGCTTGTCCGACAGCGTGTCCCGCGCGGTCAAGAAGAGGACCGGCACGCGCACACCGTCGGCGCGCAGGCGCCGCGTCACCTCCAGGCCGTCGAGGTCGGGCAGCATCACGTCGAGGATGACGAGGTCCGGCGGGTCCTCTTGGGCCTGCGCCAGCGCCTTGCGCCCGGTCATCGCCTCGTCGACCGTGAAGCCCTCGTAGCGCAAGGACGTGGCCACCGCATCGACGATGGAGGGCTCGTCGTCAACCACTAGGACCCGGGGTCCGTTGTCGATCTTCACTTGGTCATACCTCCCTGACGAACCACGCTCGCGCCTCCGTCTCCCGACCCAGTGTGACCCGCCTGTGGGCCTCCTGTGAACGCGCCCCCCGGGGGCTGCGAGTCAGATGGGAGGGGCGTCGAGCGCGCGTCGCAGCAGGTCGAGGGCGGAAATCGCCCCGTACTGGCGGACACGTTCGCGGTCACCCGGCACCCGTAGCTGCCGGGCCTCGGCCTGGCGGCCGGGCAGGGCGAGCCCGACGAAGAGGTTCCCGGGCGCCACCCCTTCCTGCTCGTCCGGACCGGCCACACCCGTGATGCCCAGACCCACGTCGGCGCCGGTGACCTTGCGGGCGCCCTCGGCCATGGCCGCGGCCGCGGCCTCGGTCACGACCGGCCCGACCGGTACGCCCAGCACGTCGAACTTGACCTCCGAGGCGTACGCGACGACGCCGCCGCGGAACCAGGCCGACGCACCGGCCACGTTGACGAGCCGGGAGGCGATGAGGCCGCCGGTGAGCGACTCGGCCACGCCAAACGTCAGGCCGTGGGCGACCAGGCGATTGGCGACGGCGACCTCCATCGACTCGTCGTCGACGCCGAACACGATGTCGCCGAGGCGCTCGATGATGGCGCGGCGGACCTCAACCTCTTCCTTGTCGAGGAGCGCCGTGACGTCGGTCAGCGTGCGCGCCCGAGCCGTGATGCGCACCTTGATGCCCTCGATGCCCGAGGCCAAGAAGGCGAGGGTGACGTCGCCGGTCGCGTCCAGGGCGTCGATCCGCTCCTGCAGCGACTCGGCGAGGCCGGACTCGCTCGCCCCCCAGGTGCGCAGCACGCGGCTCGCGATGACGGCCTCCTCGCCGACCTCGGCCATGCGGGCGCGCAGATCGGGGAGGATGGCACGCTCGAACATCTCGATCATCTCGTAGGGGACGCCCGGGACGGCGTAGACGACCTTGTTGCCGACGGGGCAGATCAGGCCGGGGGCGGTCCCGACGACCTGGGGGATGATGGCGGCACCCTGCGGCACGTCGGCCTGACGCGCGTTGTTGGCGGTCATGGTGCGGCCGCGGGCCTCGAAGAACGAAGCGATGCGGGCGACGACCTCCTGGTCGCGCTCGAGCGGCACGTTCATGACCTCCGCGATGGCGTCGCGGGTGATGTCGTCCTGCGTCGGGCCGAGGCCGCCGCACATGATCACACCGTCGCTGCGCGCCAGCGCCGTGCGCAGGGCGAGGACGATGCGGTCGTGGTTGTCCCCGACGGCCTGGTGAAAGTGCGACGACACGCCGTTGGCGGCCATGTGCTCGCCGAGCCACGCCGAGTTGGTGTCGGCGATCTGCCCCAGCAACAACTCGGTCCCGACCGCCACGATCTCGATCCTCACGGGGAGTGACCTTAGGAGGCGGCGCGTGCGTGCATGGCCCGGCGGCCGTCGAGCATGTATTCGGCGCCGGTGTAGAGCGTGAGCGCACAGGCGAACCAGATCATGGCGAGCTGCAGGTCGTGCTGATGCGCGAGCGGCGGGATGATGCAGACGCCGACGGCGAGGTCCTGGACGAACGTCTTGACCTTGGCCGTCGGGCGGGCCGGGATGGAGATGCCGTTGCGGCCGACCCACGAGCGGTAGCCCTGCATGCCGGCCTCGCGGGCGGCGATGAGACCGACCGGGAGCCAGGGCAGGTGGCCCTGCGCCGCCAGGGTGAAGAGCGCGCCGAGGACGACGGCCTTGTCGGCCAGGGGGTCGAGGAACGCGCCCGAACGGGTCGTGCCGTGCTTGCGGGCCACGTGGCCGTCGAGCCCGTCGCTCGCCGCCAGAAGGAAGCCGACGACGACGTTGACCCAGGACGCGCCCCAGGCGACGAGCATCAAGACGTAGACGGGAGCGGCCAGGAGACGCGCCACGGTGATCGCGTTGGCGGGCGTCGCCAGCGCGCTCGGGCCGAACGTGTAGCCGGGGTGCTCGGGGGCGGCGTCGCTCACGAGGTGTGTGCTCCGGCGCTCACCGCGGCGAGGGCGTCGACGGGGACGGCGTGCAGGTCGGGGCCCTCCGAGGCGACGAGGGCAACATCGACGAGGTCGCCGACCGCCAGGTCGTCGGGCACGTAGACGACGCCGTCGATCTCGGGCGCCTCGTGCACGGTGCGGCCGCGGCCGGGCGCGTCGACGAGGACCTGGCGAGTCTGGCCGACGAGCGCGTCGCGCTTGGCCGCCGTGATGGCGTCCTGCAGCTCGGCGCACTCGCGCAGGCGCTCGAGGGCGAGCTCGGGCGGCACCTGGTCGGGCAGGCCGGCGGCGTGCGTGCCGTCCTCGTTGGAGAAGGTGAAGAACCCGGCCCAGTCGAGCTGGGCGGCGGCGAGGAACTCGAGGAGGAGGTCGTGGTCGCGCTCGGTCTCGCCCGGGTAGCCGAGGATGAACGAGGAGCGGAACGTGGCGTCGGGTTCCGCGGCACGGATGTCGGCTATGCGGCGCAGGAAGCGCTCGCCGTCGCCCCAGCGGCGCATGCGGGCGAGGTGGGGGCGGGACACGTGCTGGAGCGAGAGGTCGAAGTAGGGGACGCCCGTATCGAGGACGGCGCCGATCAACTCGTCGGTTAGTCCGGACGGGTACAGATAGAGCAGCCTCGTGCGCTCGACGCGTTGCGCGACGGCGCGGGTGAGCGCGGCGATCGGCGAGGGGCGGCCGGAGGTGCCGGTGGTGGTGCGGGCGGCGCGGCCGGGGCCGGTGCGGTCCCGCCCGTAGGAAGCGAGGTCCTGCGCGACGAGGACGACCTCGCGGAGCGGTGGCGCGTCGGTGGCGGTGGGAGCGTCGAGGAGCTGGTCGACCTCGGCCAGGACGTCATCGAGCGGGCGGGAGCGTTGCTTGCCCCGGAACGACGGGATGGCGCAGAAGCCGCAGATGCGGTCGCAGCCCTCGGCGACCTTCACGTACGCCCACGGCGCGTGGGCGGCCGGGCGCGGGAGCTCGAGGAGGTCGAAGCCGGCGCCCGGGACGGTGGTGGCGGCGGCGACGCGGGTGGCGCCGAGCGAGACGGGGACCGACGTGGACGCGGGGACGAGCTCGTGGCCGAAGCCGGCGACGAGGTCGATCTCGGGCAGCGCGTCGCGCAGCTCGTCGCCGTAGCGCTCGGCCATGCACCCGGTCACGACGAGGCGGGCGCCGCTCCGGCGGTGCTCGGCCAGGCTCAAGATCGTGTCGATCGACTCCTGGCGCGCCGCCTCGATGAAGGCGCACGTGTTGACCACGAGGAGATCGGCGGAGTCGGCGTCGGGCGCGCTGGCGTACCCCTGCGCCTCGAGGTAGCCCTCGAGCTTGTCGGAGTCCACCTGGTTCTTGGGGCACCCCAGGGTCTGCATGTAGTAGAGACCCACGACTTCGCACACACTCCTGTCACCAGGCCGGCTCCCGCCGGGGTGACGGTGCTCGGCGGGCCCGCCGCGGCGGGCCCCGCTGTTCGGGACGCCCTGCACCTCGACCGGTGCCCGACGTCCGAGCGGAGAGGGAGGGATTTGAACCCTCGGACCCAGTTACCCAGGTCAACTCATTAGCAGTGAGTCCGATTCGGCCGCTCTCGCACCTCTCCGTGCCACAACACTACCCGATGAGCGGGTGCGCACTGTCCAGCGCGAAATGTGGCGTCAACCTCGCTTGTGGTCGCCTAGCCGGCGGTGCCGCTCAGGGCGGTGGTGATGTCATCGATGGCCGCCTGCTCGGCGTCGCTCACCTCTTGACCGTGCTCGCGGTGGGCGCCTGCGACTTTGAGAG
>DATDIE010000257.1:0-18955 GCA_036521235.1 Acidimicrobiales bacterium
GTCCCGGGCTCGCGGGTCGCCGTGGTCGGCGCCGGCGCGCTCGGCCTGCTCGCCGCGGCGGGAGCGCTCCGGATGGGGGCCGCCGAGGTCGCGCTCGAAGCGCGTCACCCCCACCAGAGGGAGGCCGGCGCACATCTCGGCGCCTCGGTCGGCACGTCCGGCGTGTATGACGTGGTGGTCGAGGCGGCCGGCTCGCTGGAGAGCCTGGCCCGGTGCGGCGAGCTCGTGGCTCCGGGCGGCAGCATCGTCGTTCCGGGCGTGCACTTTGGGCCGGTGCAGCTCGAGTGGCACCCGCTATTCGCCAAGGAGGCGCGCGTGATCCCGTCGCTCGGCTACTGCGCACACGACGGCGTGCGAGAATTCGACGAGGCCGCAGCGATGCTGGCCGCGGACCCCGAGATCGCGCGTACCGTGATCACGCACCGCTTCCCGCTCGAGGATGCCGAGGAGGCGTTCCGCGTCGCGTCCGACCGGAGCGGCGGCGCCATCCGGGTGGTGCTCGAACCGTGAGGGGGACCGACCAGTTCCACCTCGGGATCGTGGTCGAGGACCTCGAGTCCTCGCTCGAGGAGCTCGGCGCTCTGTTCGGCTACGAGTGGTGCCCGGAGTTCGCGGCCGAGATCCCGGTGGTCCTCCCCAGCGGCCAGATCATGCTCGACCTGCGCTTCGTCTACTCGAAGACCGAGCCCCGAGTGGAGCTCATCCAGAGCGTGCCCGGGACGCCCTGGGTCCCTGCGGCGGACTCGGGCATCCATCACGCGGGGTTCTGGTCCGAGGACATGGTGGGCGACGCGCAGGCGCTCGTCGCTCGCGGGTACGTCGAAGAGGCGCGCGGCATCTACCCGGACGGCGCGCCGATGTGGGCCTATCACCGAAACCCGCGCGGCCCGCGCATCGAGCTCGTCAGCCGCGGGCTGCAGCCCGGACTGGAGCAGTACTGGGCCTCAGGCTGAAGAGCGAGGTGCCGCCCGCCTCATCACATGTCGGCGGGCCGCAGCCGC
Source organism: Acidimicrobiales bacterium (assembly GCA_036521235.1). GTDB lineage: Bacteria > Actinomycetota > Acidimicrobiia > Acidimicrobiales > RAAP-2 > Bog-473. The sequence goes on from DATDIE010000257.1 coordinate 1,002, forward strand.
ATTGCGCTGGGGTCGTGCGCGTGCGCTCCCACCTCAAGTTCGACGTCGCCCACGGCGGGCAGAACCCGGCGCCGGCTGGCGGCGTCCCAGGCCGCCAGTGGGAGCAGCGACACCTCCACCGCAACGCGGGCCGACGAACCGGCGAGCACGAATACGGGTGCGAAGCCGACCACGAATTGCTCACCGGCGTACGGGCCCCGAGACACTGACCCGTAGACCTGCACGACGTGGCACCCATCACGCGGGCCGGTGTTCGCCACCTCGACGCTCAGGGTCGCACCGCCTGGTGTAGAAGCAGCGAGCTCGACGTGGCGGATCTCGAACGTCGTGTACGAGAGCCCGAACCCGTGAGGAAAGGCGGCACGCTCGCCGAGCTTGTCCAGCAGCCGCTGGCCGTGAAAGCGGTCGTAGGTGATGGCCGTCGCGTCGCGGTCGAAGAAGGGGAGGTGTTCCTCCGCAGTCGGGACGGAGAACGGCAGGCGGCCGCTCGGGTTGTGCGCACCGGTCAGTACGTCGGCCAGCGCGTGACCTCCCTCCATGCCGGCGTACCACATCATCAACAGCGCGGGCACCCGGGCGCGCCAGGATTCGGTGAGGACGGCACCGGCCGCGACCAGGGCGACGACCGTCCTCGGATTCGCCCCGGCGACGGCCTCGATGATCTCCTCGTCGATTGGTCGTAAGGACAGGGTGGCGCGGTCGCCGCCGACCAGTCCCGGGTCTCCCCCTTCAGGCGCCTCGCGCAGGCCCTTCGGCAGCTCGTCGGGGACGGGAGGGAAGAGCGACGCCAGCTCGCGGTTCGACCCGATGTCGGGGCCTATGTACTCGCCTTCGTCTCGAAAGTCGTAGCCGACGACGACGAGGGCGACGTCGACTTCGGCGGCTGCAGCGGCGGCCGCCTGCGGGTCATCGGCCTCGACCACCTCCATGGACGCAGTGGGGAACGCGGCGCGCAGACCATCGAGGGGGGTGGCGTGGGAAGGCGGCCGGACGTCGGACGAGCCGTGGTCGCCCATATTCGGGGCCATCGCCAGGCGGCCGATGAGGGCGATCGACCGGACAGCGGCGCCGTCGATCGGCAGCACGGGCACCCCTTCCACCGGGTCGTTCTTGAGCAGCACCATCGAACGCGCCGCCACTTCCCGGGCGAGGTGACGGGCCTCGTCGTTGGCGACCACGGACGGCGCGGGGTCCTCGTGGGTGCGCGTGGCGTAGGAGCGGAGCTGCGACTCGATCAGTCGCACCCCCGAACGCTCGACCATCGCCCACGTGGTCTCCTCCTCGTCGAGTTGCCCGCGTAGGTGCTGCGCCCGGACCTGACGGAACGGCTCCTCGAGGTCCATTCCGGCATTGAGTGCCTTGGCGCCGTCGCGCAGCCCCCAGATGAAATCGGTTCCCGTCATCCCCTCCCAACGCCAGTCGTCGCGCAACACCGTGGTCAGGAGGTACGAGTTCTGGCCACACCACTCGCCGTTGACCGAGTTGTACGCCGCCATGACGGCCGCCACGCCCTGTTCGGCGACCCGGTGGAAATGGGCCAGATAGACGTCGTGGAGCGTGGCTTCGTCGACCGTGACGTCGATCGTGAAGCGCGCGTTCTCCATGGAATTGAGGGCGTAGTGCTTGACGCACGCCATGACCCATCGCTGCGTCCCGCGGGTCAGCGCGGCCCCGAACTCGCCCAGGTGGTAGGGATCATCGCCGTACGTCTCCTGGATGCGACCCCAGGCTGGGTGGCGGGGCAGGTTGATGCAGACGCCGCCGAAGAAGTTGCCCCCGAGGGCGCGGATCTCGCGGCCGATGACGTCCCCGACCCGCTCCTCCAGCAAGAGGTCCCAGGTGGCGCCGCGCGCCATCGAAACAGGGAAGGCCGTCGCTGCGCCGGCGACGCACCCGCGCGGCCCGTCGACGAAGCGGGTGCCCGGCAACCCCAGGCGGTCCACCGCACCGTGCACGATGGGCGTGCGGTTGTAGCCCTCGGATCGGAACGAGGCGAGGCCCTCCCAAAAGTCGGTGTCGCCGTCGAGCAGCCAGAGCCGTTCCTCGTCCTCGAGCCGGGCGTACAGGTCGCGGGCGACGTCGCCCGCGGGCCGCCCCGTCCGGATCGCGGTCACGGCATCCTCGAATGCAGTCAACCGTGCTGGGCCTTTCGCGTGCCGCAAACGAGACGTCGCACCGGCGCCGGACAGTAGCGCCGCCCGCCGGCGGCCGCTTCCATGCCCTCATCCGGGCGAGCGGGGTGCTCGGGTGCCGCAACCTGACGTTTGTTCCGACCCTGCGAACTGCTCAAAATCGTCCCCGCGGCGCTACCATACGGGCGAATGCCATCCCCGGGTATCCGCAGAGAAGAACTCCTTCAGACCGCCGCGCAGCTGTTCGCCTCGTCGGGCTTTCAGACGTCGTTGGCAGACATCGCCGACGCGTGCGGCATCCTGCCCGGCAGCCTCTACCACCACTTCGAGTCGAAAGAGGCCATCGTCGTCGAGCTCGTACTCCGGTATCACGAGGACCTCGACCGCGTCGCGAAGGAGGCACTCGACACGCTGCACGAGCCGGTCGCGCGCTCGGCGGAGGACCGGATCCTCGAGTTCGGGCGGGCCATCGCGGCATGTGGCGTGGAGCACCGGGCCGCGTTGCTGTTGACCTTGTACGAGCCTCCGATGGTGGCAGGCGAAGAACTTGCCGGGCTGGCCATGCAGACGCCGCAGAGCATCCACGACGCCATGTACGAGCTCCTGAGGGCAGGCCGCAAGGCAGGCACCGTTCGTTCCGGCATCAACCTTGGGCTGCTGGCCGACCGTTTGTGTCAGAGCATGTTGCACGTTGGCGTCGGCGTCTCCCACGTCACGCCCGGCGGCGAGGAGGTACCCGATCTCCGCATCAAGATCCTCTGGCACGGGATCGCGCAACGAGATCCTTCGGACGCCACGCTGAACCGATCGAATGCGCTACGCGCGGCGCGGCGCGCCGTCGACCAGTGGGATGTCGATGGCGGTGACGGTGACGACCGGCTGGCGCACCTCTTGGCCGTGGCTCGCGCCGAGTTCGGTCGGCACGGCTACGAATCGACCACCATGCGCGACATTGCCGGTGCCGCCAATCTCAGCACGGGCACCGTGTACCGGCTTCTCGGATCGAAGGACCAACTGCTGTTCAGCATCATGTCCTCGTATTCGGAGAAGGTCGTGAGCGCCTGGGACGCAGTCGTACGCTCGGATTCGCCACCACTCGCCAAGGTGGACGCGCTCATGTGGGTGGCCATCAACGTCGTGGACCGGTTCAGCGACGAGGTTCGCATCACCCTCGCGTGGTTGCGGCAATCACCCCCCAGCACGCCAACCTCGCCGAGTCTGGGCGTGTCGTTCACCGCTCAATTGCGCCACGTGCGGGGGTTGCTGGCGTCTGGGACACGCACCGGCGAGTTGCGCTACGAGGGCGGCACGGCCGAAATCCGGGCGCACTGTCTCCTCGAGTCCATCTGGGGTGCGGGGACTCCGGTGAACGCCGCCGGCATCGAAGGAGCGCATGCCCTTGCTCGCGACACGGTCCTTCGTGGCGCCGGCGTGCGTCGCTGACGGACCGGACGGCGCAAGGGATGGACGCCGCGAGTCAGGGCAACGTGCAGCGCTTCAGCGTCCTGGCCTCGGCCATCGCCGGGCGCGCCGTCGGTGTCGAACGACCCTCGCAGGGCGGTCCGACCTGGACCGATGGCGCCACGATCTTCGTGGATCCCGACAGAGTCCGAAGTCCTCTCGTCTGTGTCGCCGTCCAAGCCGCACTTCTCGGCTCCGGCAGCCTGGAGCCGGCTTCGCTCGAGCGCATCGCGCGGAACAGTGGCCTGGCGCAGCGCTATCTGGCGATCGAAGGACATCGGGCGCTCGCCGCGCTCGACTATCTGATCCCCCTCTCCGCCCGCCGAATGATCAACCGTGAGATCGCCGACCTGAGCGCCTCGGCGTCGCAGTCGCTGGAGATCGCGGTGCGCCGCGGACCTCTTCCCGTGCCGCCCGAGGAGTTCGGCGTCATCCGACCCCGAGCGGTCCGGCAAATCGCGGTGCAGGGCGAAGTGGCCGGTCTCGTGCCGAACGCCCACCAACCGAGGTCGCAGGGCCGAGACATTTTGCGCGAGCTCGACGACGACGAGGACGAGGCCCTTGCAGGCCCCGACATGCTGTCGAGCCCGATCGGAGGCGGTGGAGCCCTCGGACGCCTGCTCAAGATGCTGTTCCGGAGCTCACGATCATCTGGTGGCGGATCCCCCGGCGCTGACGCTGCAAGCCACTGGAGCCGGCGCGGCGGGCAGGTGGCGCGGGTCGCGGCGACGTCCCCGGTCCGGACACCCTCCGCGGCCGAGGGCCATGGGCTGGCCCCGGGCAAGACGACCTATCCAGAGTGGGACGTGCACCAGGGTCGCTATCGCGCGGAGTGGTGCACGGTGATGTCCGTCGACCCGACGCCCGCCGACGTCGCGTTCACGATGCCCGACATCCTCTCTGTACGTCGTCCCCTTTCGCATCTCGGCATCGCCCTCGAGCGGCGCCACCGGCAACTGCAGGGCATCGACATCGACCTCGATGCCGCGATCGAGGCGCACGTCCAGAAGCTCGCGGGCTCGGTACCGGATGAAGCGGTCTATCTCGACATGGTGCGGTCCAGGCGTGACCTCGGGGTGCTCGTGCTGTTGGATGTCTCGGGGTCCAGTGCCGAGCCCGCCACCATTGGTGGATCGGTGTTCGAGCACCAGCGGAAGGCCGCCCTCGCCCTTACCGTCGGGCTCCACGACCTGGGCGATCGGGTCGCGCTGTACGCGTTCCGCTCGCAAGGTCGGGCGGCCGTCCAAGTGGAACGGCTGAAGCGGTTCGACGACACACTCGATGCCTCGGTCTTGCGACGGCTCGCGGGCTGCGAGCCGGGTGCATACACGCGTCTCGGTACCGCCATACGGCACGCAACCTCGCTGCTGGCACAGGAATCGGGAGTGTCACGTCGACTGCTGGTCGTCCTGTCCGACGGGTTCGCGTATGACCACGGTTACGAGGGCACGTACGGCGAGGCGGATGCACGTCGTGCGCTGTCCGAGGCACGGCGGCTCGGCACGGGCTGCGTCTGCCTCAGCATCGGCGCCTCGACGGACGCCGCGACGCTGCGGCGAGTGTTCGGGACCGCGGCTCATGCGAGCGTAGGGCGATTCGAAGAGCTCCCCCGGGTCGTCGCTCCTCTGTTTCGCTTCGCGCTGCGATCGGCGGACGCGCAGCGGCGTATCTTTCAGCACACCACCCGCTCAAGGGAGTTGCTGGATCTCGAGCGGAGGAGGGTCGCATGAACCCAGGCGTCCGGCCGTACTACGTCCCGGTCCGCAACGAAGAGCAGGTCTTCAAAGCGGCCTTCGACCAGCAGTTGGCTGTGCTTCTCAAGGGGCCGACCGGGTGCGGGAAAACGCGTTTCGTCGAAGCCATGGCCCACGACCTGGCGCGGCCGCTCATCACCGTCGCCTGTCACGACGATCTCACCGCCGCCGATCTCGTGGGGCGTTTCCTGCTGAGCGACGGCGAGACCACGTGGGTCGACGGGCCGCTCACGCGTGCGGCGCGGGAAGGATGCATCTGTTACCTCGACGAGATCGTCGAGGCTCGACAGGACACGACAGTCGTCCTCCACCCCCTGACGGACCACCGGCGTCAGCTCCCCATCGACCGCCTCGGGCTCACGCTCGATGCGGCGCCCGGCTTTTGCCTCGTCGTGTCCTACAACCCGGGCTACCAGAGCGTGTTGAAAGACCTCAAGGACTCGACGCGGCAAAGGATGGTTGCCATCGAGATCGACTTCCCGCCACCCGAGGTCGAGGAGAAGGTCGTGTCGCACGAGGCGGGGGTCGATCATGAGACGGCGGCGCAACTGGTGCGACTCGGTCAAGCCATCCGGCGCCTCGACAATGCGGGCCTGCGTGAGGTCGCTTCGACTCGGGTGCTGATCGCCGCTGCACGGCTCGTGGGCGCCGGGCTCCCGCTGCCGGATGCCGCTCGGGCTGCGGTGGCGGGACCCCTCACCGACGATCCCGTCGTGACGGCCGGGCTCTTCGAACTGATCGATGCCTACCTCACGGACGAAGACTCGTAGACGAGCCTGATTGACGGGCCTACAGGCCGTCGTTAGTGTCGGAACAAATGTCAGGTTATGGGGCGGGGACCGCAGCACCCGCCGCGCACTCAAGGGGGGCCGGTGTCATACGAGAGCACTGCTGAGCCGATCAAGCTCGGCTACCTCATGGACTTCAAGCTCCCTGAGGGCTATCCCCAGGAGGGCAGGGACGACCTGGTCTTTCCCTTCGAGCTCGTCTTCAAGCAGGGCATGGAACAGCAATTGATCGATCGACCGGTCGAGATCGTGTTCCGTGAGGTGGAAGGACTGCCCAAGGGGACGATCAAGGCGGTGATCGATGCATACGGCGAGCTGGTCGACGAGGGCTGCCTCGCGGTGTTCGGGCCGCACATCACGGACAACTGCGTCCCGACACGCGAGGCGATCGAGGAGCGCTATCACGTGCCGGCCCTGAGTGTCACCGGGAGCGATGACTGGCTGGGTGAGTGGACGTTCTCGCTGCCGCAGGGCTCCCTGACTGACGAGCCCATCTTTTGGGCCGACCTCCTCGCCAAAGACGGCCACTGCGAGGTCGGCGCGCTGATCGAGCAGTCCCTGGTGGGTGACACCTACATCCGAAATTTCCGCAGAGCCTGTGCCGCCAAGGGGATCCGCATCGTCGCCGAGCAATGGATTCCGCAGACCGGGCAGGACATCGAGCCGGTCGTGCGCGCGCTCTACGAGGCGAAGCCCGAGGCGATCGTGCATTGCGGCTTCGGCTTCGGCATCGTGCTGCTCGACCCCGTGCTCACCCAGCTCGAATGGGACCCGCCCCGGTTCATGGGCACGGCGTTTCAGAACGCCTGGATCCACGAGGTCATGTGGCGGGCCATCGAAGGGTGGACCGGGTGTGACCAATACGACGAATCCAATCCGGTGGGACAGGACTTTCTCGATCAGTACAACGCGGCCTACGGCCGACGGCCCGAGTACTGCGTGCCCGTTGTCAACCACGATGTCGCCACGGCGCTGCTCCATGCGTTCGCCGACGCCCACCCGCTGACGCCCCGGGGCGTGAAGGAAGCACTCGAGAGGGTGAAGATGATCCCCGCCGCCGCGGGGGCGCCCGGCACCCGCGTCTCGTTCGGGAAATGGACCCGCCGTGGCTGGATGGGGGCCGGGTACCTGGTCGCCCGCCAGCTCGACCCCGAGTTCGGGAAGTCACATCTGGTCGGGCGCTTCGGGGAGGTCTGAGTCGATGGCGACTCAACTCCTCCCGCCCCGGGATGCAGACACCACTGCGGACGGGGGCCCGCCGAAGACCCCGTCATCCCGTCGCCGGGAAATTCGGCTCGGTGTGCTCTGGGGTCTCGCGGGATCTGCGGTCTTCGCGTTCGTGGTCGTCGTGGCCCATAACGCGCGCCGCGGTGCGGTCGCGGCGCGCATCAAGAACCCGAATGTGCACGGTGCACCGCGGCCCGTGCGACCGTTGTTCGGGTGGACGCACTGGATCACCTTCCTCCAGATCTCCACCGTCATCGCCATGGTGCTCATCGTGGTGACGTTCGTCGTCCTGTGGCGGCTGAAGCCCTATCACCCGATCCTGTTGATGGCGATCGTGTGCACCACCTTGGTGTGGCAGGACCCGATCATGAACTGGGCGCCCTATGCGGCCTACAACCCCCAGCTGTGGCACTGGCCGGAGACGTGGCCGTTGGTGTCGCTGTCACCCACGGTCGAACCGTTCATCGTCGTCGGGTACGTGATGTTCTATCTGGCGCCGTTCTTCCCGGCGATCTGGGTGCTGCGCCGCCTCCAGCGCAACAGAGCCGTCGATTCATTCGTCTGGCAGCATCCCCTCGTCTCTTTGGCCCTCCTGATCTACGTCTTCGGCTTCATCTACGACGCGGTGCAGGAGATCCTTCTGATCAGGACCGGGCTCTACATCTATTCGCAGGTGATCCCGTTCGGATCCGTGTTCACCGGGACGACCTATCAGTTCCCCTTGTTGTGGGAGTCCTCGTTGGTCACCGCGGTGATGATCCCGGCCGGCGTCCTGCTGTACCGCGACGACACCGGCCGGACGGTCGCGGAGAAACTCGGCCAACGGGTCCGGGCCTTCCGTGGTCGCGAGGTGCTTGGCACCTTCGTCGCCATGTTCCTCATCTTGAACGCGGCCTATCTCTTCCTATACGGCGGCAGCTTCGGGATCATCCGAGGCAGTGGTGCCGCCACATCCGTGGCGTGCCCGTGGCCCTACCCGGAGGCCAAGGTCTACGACCCGCAGGGGTACTACGCACAGGCGGGGCAGCTCGGGCCCTATTCGGCGGGCATCTGGGCCGGATGGGCCACCGGGCAGTCCGGTCGCCCGAGCACCACAACCGCCGCCAACGGACGCTGCAGCCCGTAGCCCAACGCTTACGGGTTCAGCTGTCCCGTCGGCCGGACAACGAGCTCGTTGACACAGGTGCCGTCCGGCAGCCCGATGATGTAGGCGATGCAGTCGGCGAGCGAATCGGGCGGCACCGGAACCCCACCCTCGACGAAGTAGGGAATGTCGCTCGCCGGGATATCGCCGTCGAAGATGATGCCGTCCATCGTCAGGCCCTCGGTCTCGAACATGCCCGGCATCACGAGACTGACGTTGATGCCCGCATGCGCGAGCTCGAGGCGCAGGCTGTCGAACGCCGCCTCGAGGCCCCTCTTCGATGCCGCGTAGATCCCGACACCTGGCATCGGCGTCATCGCGCCAGTCGAACCCACGATGACGACATCGCGACGGGCGGCACCGGCGAAGTGCTGCACGGCGAATCTGATGGTCGCCAGCGGCCCGATGAGGTTCAGGTCGAACAACTCACGCCAGCGTTGCGGGGTACCGCTCGCCATCTCCCCCGTCATCATCTGCCCGGCCACCGTGATCACCCCGTCGAGCGCACCGAAGTGCCGCGCCGCCTCGTCGATCTTTCCCGCGAGGGCATCCAGGTCGGTCACGTCGGCCGCGACGACATACGACCGTTCGCCGAGCTCGGCGGACAGTTCGTCCAGGCGCTCCTTGCGCCGGGCCATCATGGCTACCGCTCCGCCACGGGCAACGATGGCGCGGCACGTCGCGGCGCCGATGCCACTCGACGCACCGGTCACCAGCACACGCCGACCCTTGAGGACATCGTCTACGCCCACCGAACCTCCGAAGCCTGGCCCACGAAAGCGGGACACCAACAATTGTTCTGACCACGGGCGCTCGAGCCCGACGGCGATTCGCCAAGGCTCCCGTCCCGCGATTGACGCCAAATCACGGCGCCGGTTAGCTTACTGAACAAATATTAGGTTTCTTTCAGGAGGGGCGTGGATCTCGCGGCAAGTGCATCCGAAGAGGGGATCGGCTCGGTCGATCCGGTCTCCGAGAGCGAAGAGCTCGGGCTGTTCGACGACGCCGTGGCGGGCGATGTTCGGGATCCCTACCCCGAATTGGCCGATGCCCGCCGCGCCACCCCGGTGCAGCGCCTCGACTCCTCCCTCATGCCGCACGAGGAAGGGCAGGAGGTCTTCTTCATCTACCGGCACGAGGACATCGCGCAGATCCTCCGAGACGGAGAGACTTTTTCCTCGGCGCACATCATCGGCTTGATCATGGGGCCGATCATGGGAGAGCACATCATGCTGGGCATGGACGACCCCGAGCACCGCAGGTACCGGGCGCTCGTCGCGACTGCCTTCCGGCAAAAAGTGCTGGCCCAGTGGGAACAGGAGCTCGTTGCCAATGTCGCCAACGAGCTCATCGATGTCTTCGCCGGACGCGGCCACGCGGAACTCGTCAGAGAGTTCAATTTCCCCTTCCCGACACGGGTCATCTCGGGGATCCTCGGTCTGCCGCAGGAGGACTACCGCCAGTTCCAGCGTTGGTCGACGGCGATCCTCAGTTTCTTCACGAAGCTCGACGAGGCCGTCGCCGCGTCAGAAGAGGTCAAGGAGTATCTGGCGAGCATCCTGGCCGAACGACGCCTGGAACCCCGCGAAGACCTGATCAGCGAATTGGCCCAGGCCGAACTGGACGGCGAACGCCTCAGCGACGAGGAGATCTTCTCGTTCCTCCGCCTCCTGCTCCCCGCCGGAGTGGAGACCTCGTACAGAGCGACAGGCAACCTGCTCTTCTCCCTGTTGTCGAACCCGGAGCAGCTCGACGCGGTCCGCGCCGATCGCGCGCTCGTCACCCCGGCGATCGAAGAGGCGCTCCGGCTCGAGACCCCATTGCTGAACATCACGCGGCTGGCGACGCGCGACACGGAGATATCGGGGACCCCGATTCCTGCGGGCTCCACGGTGATGCTGATGCTCGCCGCGGCCAACCGCGACGAGACGCGCTTCGCGGAGCCGGATCGCTTCGACATCTTTCGGGAGAGCCCCAAGCCCCACATCTCGTTCGGACAGGGCCCGCATGCCTGCATCGGAACCCACTTGGCACGCCTGGAGATGCGGGTGTCGCTCAACCTCCTGCTGGATCGGCTCTCGAACCTGCGCCTCGACCCCGACGGGGACGACCCGCACATTCGTGGTCAGATCTTTCGCTCCCCGACGTCGCTGCCCGTGTTGTTCGGCTGATCCGAAGGCCCGCTCGACTCGATGCATACCAGGAGGACGGGGACACGTGATCGACTGCACTGACGAAGTGGTCATCGTCACGGGCGCCGGAAGGGGTCTGGGGCGGCTGTATGCGCTGGAGCTGGCCGACCGGGGCGCTGCTGTCGTGGTTAATGACGTCGGCGGGAGCATGGGCGGCGACGGCACCGATCGCGGCGTGGCCGATGCCGTCGTCGAGGAGATCGCCGAGCGAGGAGGTCGGGCGATCGCCTCCTACGAGTCCGTCGCCAGCGTCGACGGCGGCGCGGCGATCGTCAACGCTGCGCTGGACACCTTCGGCCGGCTCGACACCGTGGTCAGCAACGCCGGCATCTTTCACACCGCCGAATTCGAGGATCTGACTCTGGACGTCTGGCAGCGCATGGTGGACGTCCACCTCCACGGAGCCTTTTACCTCAGTCAACCGGCCTACCGGGTGATGAAGGCACAGGGCCAGGGGCGCTTCGTCTTCGTCTCGTCATCGGCCGGCCTCTTCGGTCAACCGAACTCGGCGCACTACGCCGCAGCCAAGGCCGGCGTCATGGGGTTGGCGAACGTCATCGCCATCGAGGGGGCGCCACACGGCATCTCGGCGAACTGCGTGCTCCCCTTCGGCTACTCCCGCATGGTGACCGAGACCGTGGGCGACCGCGAGCAGTTCGCCGGCGAGTTGCCGTTTCTCGATGCCATCGACCCCGAGCTCGTCGTCCCCATCGTGGTGTACCTCGCCAGCCGCGCGTGCGAGGTCAGCCACCACTGCTTCTCGGCCTGCGCCGGACGGTTCTCGCGGGTGTTCGTCGGGCAAGGTCGGGGATGGGTCGCCACGACCGGCAGCAATCCGTCTGCGGACGACATCGCCGAACACTGGGCGGAAGTGTCCGCCGCGGAACCGTTCAGCATCCCTGGCTCCATCTTCGACGAGGTCACCGAGACCTGCTCGATCATCGGAATCCCGCTCTAGCGGGAAACCTATTGCGACCGGAGCTCCCTCTTGAGCACCTTGCCTGAGGGATTCCGTGGCAGCGCATCGAGGAACGTCACGTCCTTCGGCACCTTGAACTTCGCCAGCAGTCCGGCGCAATGTGCGATCAGGTCGTCGACGCCGACCGCTTCGCCGGGCCGCAACACCACGAACGCGATCGGTACCTCGCCCCAGCGATCGTCCCGTCGGCCCACCACGGCAACCTCCAAAACGGCCGGATGCTCGTAGAGCACGCGCTCGACTTCTGACCCGGCGATGTTCTCGCCACCGGACACGATCAGGTCCTTGAGGCGATCGACGATGAAGAGGTACCCGTCCTCGTCCATGACACCGATGTCGCCCGTGTGGAACCATCCGCCGTCGAAGGCCTTGGCGGTGGCGTCGGGATCGCGCCAGTAGCCCTTGAACACTTTCGGGCCACGCATCACGATCTCGCCCGGCTCGCCGGCGGCCACGGGATGGCCCCGGTCGTCCCACACCTCGAGATCGAGATGCAGACACGGGCGGCCGACGCTCCCGAGCTTGCGCACGATGTTCTCGCGGTCCAGGAACGTGTCACCGGACACGGTTTCGGTCAGTCCGTACGCGTCCGCGAACCACGCGGAGGGGAAGACGCGCTGGATCCGTTCGATCAACGGGATCGGCATCTTCTCGCCGCCGTTGATGATCACCCGCACCGAGGACAGATCCCGCTGCTCGATATCGGGCAACGCCATGATCGCGTTCACCATGGCGGGCGCCAGCCAGACCGTCGTCACCCGTGAGCGTTCGAGCTCGTCGACCACGGCTGACGCGTCGAACGACCGGTGGATGATCGTGGTCGCGCCGGCGGCGATGAGGGATGTAGTCGTCAGGTCGAGTGCTCCGACGTGGTACAGCGGTCCGCACGCCAGGCCGAGGTCGTCCGCCGTGAAGCCGAACTCGACGAGGTGAGCGAGGTTCTTCCACGCCAGGTTGGCGTGGGTGATCATGACGCCTTTTGGTCGACCAGTGGTGCCCGACGTGTACATCAGCCGATGGACGTCGTCAGAATCGGTGGATACGCGCTCGACGACGGGCGTGACGGATCTGAGCTCTTCGAGCGTCGTCCAGCCGTCTGGAGCCTCCGGATCGATGCACGATCTCAGCAGAGCGGACTCCAGGCCGACCGTTGCCTCCCCAGCCAGGTCCACCAGCGCTCCGTCACACACCAGAGCCCGGGCCTCGGAGTGCTCGAGGATGTAGCGCACCTCGGCAGCCGCCAGCCTCCAGTTGATCGGCATCGCGATCGCGCCCAGGTAGTTGGCTGCGAACACGGTCTCGAGGAACTCCGGGCAGTTGTAGGAGAGGAGCCCGACGACGCCGCCGCGCGTGACCCCCCGTGCGTGCAGCCCGGCCGCCAGAGCCCCCGCCCGTTCGGCCATTTCGCGGTAGGTCGTAACCCTGCCCTCGAACACCGTCATGGCGTGTTCGGGTGACCGCTCGGCGTGATGGGCGAGGACACCAAACCAATTCACGTCCGCCCTCATCCTCTCCTCACCCCTTCATCCTCGAAGTAAATCCCGTTGCAGGAACGTCGACCCAAAGCCCGATACTGGCCCCGATTCCCACTAGCGTCGTTCCCCATGAGCGCGCAGGCGAACACGGACTCTCGGCGCAGTCCGAAGTGGGAGTCGAGGCGCCAGGCGATCGTCGACACCTCAGCCCACCTGTTTGCCCGACAGGGCTACCACGCCACGGGCATCATGGAGCTCTGCACGGCCAACGATCTCGGCAAGGGTGCGCTCTACCACTACATCGGGTCCAAGGAACAGCTTCTGGCTGCCATCCATGACCGCGTCATGGACGAGGTCATGTTGGGCGCCGAACGGGTAGCCGAAGCGGGCGGCACACCGTCACAGCAGCTCGCCATGCACGGGGACGAGTTGCTCGACGTCATTCACCGTTACCCGGACCACGTGTGGGTCTTCCTTCACGAGTTCCCCGCGCTCACCGGCCCGAGAGCGGAACGCTTCCGGAGCCGCCGCCGTGAGTACGAACGCCGCGTCGAAGCCGTCCTGCGGGCGGGTGTCGAGACGGGCGAGTTCCGCGAGGTGGATCCCTGGCTGACCGCACGGGCCTGGCTCGGCATGCACAACTACACCTATCTCTGGCTGAAGCCCGGAGGAACCCTCGCCGCTGGTTCGGTGGCCCAGCCCTTCGCCGAGATCTTCATGCGGGGCATCGCCAAACCGTCCGGCCACGGCTAGTAGCGCAGCTCACGGCGCCGCGTACCCGCCGTCGACGATGAGCGCCGTGCCGGTCGTCCACCTCGCGTCGTCGCTTGCCAGATACGAATAGGCGCCGACGAGGTCGTCGGCCGATCCCAGCCCGAGTGGGTGCCGTGCCGCGATCGCGTCGAGGGCCTCGTCCGGCAGCCCGTCGTGGATCCCGGAGCGAAACGTGCCGGGACAGACACAGTTCACCCGAATGCCATCGCGCGCGTACTCGACGGCAGCGACCTTGGCGAGCTCGATTACGGCTGCCTTCGTCGCGCAGTAGGGCGCCGCGTGCGACCACGCCGTCAGACCCGAGACCGACGCCGTGAGGATGATGGAGCCAGACCCTTGCGCGCGCATCACCGGCACCGCCGCCTTGATGCCGTGCACCGCGCCCAGGACGTTGACCCGAAACGCCCGCTCCCAGTCCTCGGTCTTCAGGTTGTGGATGCGGCCGTTGGGCGAGAGAACGCCGGCGTTGCTGACGAGCACGTCGAGGCGCCCGAACTGCTCGACCGCCAGTTGCACGACGGCCTCCACCTGGGCGAACACGCTGACGTCCGCGAGGATCGTGGCCGTCGGGCTCTCGGTGCCGGCCAGTCCCGCCACGGTTTCCCCGAGCGACGTCTCCGCGACATCACTCAGCACTACGGCCGTGTTCGCTTCGCCGGCGAGACGGCGCGACAGTGCGGCACCCAGTGCCCCTCCGGCTCCGGTGATGGCGATGACCCGTTGAGCCTCGGCGTCCTGCGTCATGTGAGCAGGTACCCGCCGTCGACCGAGACGACGGTGCCAGTGATGAAGGCGGCGGCGTCGGAGGCGAGGAACTGATAGGCGCCGGCGAGGTCGCGCGGTGCACCCCAGCGCCCAAGTGCGGTGTGCCCGGTGATGGCGGCGTCCAGTAGCGGTGAGTTCTTCCAGCCGTCCGCCAGCGGCGAATCGAACCACCCCGGCGCGACCACGTTGACCGTGATCCCGGCCGATGCCAGGTCGAGCGCCAATCCCTTGGCCAGCCCGGTCAGCCCGGCCTTGGAGGCGCTGTAGGCGGAGAGCCCCTTCCGGGGACGCTCGCCGAGGACCGAGCCGGTGAAGATCAGCCGTCCTCCCTCGCCCATCACCCGCGCCGCAGCCCGCGCGCCGAGGAATGCGCCGGTCAGGTTGACGTCGAGCACGTGCCGCCAGGCGCGCGGCTCGGTCTCGCGCGGCCCACCGACGACGGGCGACACGCCTGCATTGCAGATCCAGGCGTCGAGACCCCCCCACTCAGCGACGGCCGCGTCGGCGACTGCCTCGTTAAAGTCCTCGTCGGTGACGTCCCCCGCCAGGACCAGCGAGGGGCCGGGAAGCGCTTCCGCAACGGTTTTCAGGTCGCGTTCGGTACGCGAAACCAGTGCGACGAGCGCGCCGGCACCCGAGAACGCATGGGCGAGCACGCTGCCGAGCCCGCGACCGGCACCCGTGATGACGACCCTCTTCCCGGTCACCTCGCCCGCAATTGGAAAGGTCTCGGGGATCTCGATCTGACTGGTCAATCATCCTCCCGCTTGTACCGGTCAGTACAGTACACGGCCATGGTCGACGTCGACGGAGCCTCGTGGGTCGTCTCGAGCACTGAATTGGTCGAGATGCAGCGTCGCATGTTGCTGATCCGTGGCTTCGAAGAGCGGGTCGCCGACCTCTATCGCGACGGCCTGGTCCCCGGCTTCGTGCACCTGTCGATCGGCCAGGAGGCCGCGGCCGTCGGGGCCTGTTGGCCCTTGCGCGCCGACGACGTCATCACCTCCACGCACCGTGGCCACGGACACTGCTTGGCCAAGGGCCTGGAGCCGCTCGGGATGTTCGCGGAGCTCATGGGACGCGCCGAGGGAACCAACCGGGGTAGGGGCGGCTCGATGCACATTGCCGACCCCAAACTCGGGATCTTCGGTGCCAATGGCATCGTCGCGGCCGGCCTTCCGATCGCCGTCGGTGCCGCGGCGGCGGCGCAGCTCCGCGGCGGAGATGGTGTGGCCGTCGCCTTCTTCGGTGATGGAGCCGCGGCCCAGGGCGCTTTTCATGAGGCCCTCAACCTGGCGTCGGTCTGGGAATTGCCCGTCATCTTTTTCTGCGAGAACAACGGCTACTCCGAGTTCTCGCCGACGGCCGCGCAGCACGCGACGACCCTCGAACGTCGGGCGATCGGCTACGGCCTGCCCTATCGGTCGGTCGACGGCAACGACGTCGTGGCGACGGCGCGCACCATGCGTGGCGCGGTCAGCGCCGCACGCGCCGGCTTCGGTCCCGTGATCGTCGAGGCGGCCACCTATCGCTGGCACGGTCACTACGAAGGCGACCCGCAGCGGTATCGGTCCGAGGAGGAGCTGCACTCGTGGCAGCAGCGCGACCCATTGCTCCTTCACCGCCAGGTGTTACGCGAGGCCGGCGTCAGCGAGGCGGAGGTCGCCGGGTTGGAGAAGGCCGTGTCGAGCGAGCTCGATGACGCGGTCGCGTTGGCGCGCGGTCTCGCCGCTCCCGCACCCGGCGCCCTCTTCGATTTCGTCGTCCGGGAGCGTCCGCCCGCCACCGAACCTCCGGCGCCGACCGGGGATGCGGGCGAGTGGCGAACCATGGATGCCGTCCGCAAGGCACTCGAAACCGAACTCGCGACCGATGAGCGGGTGTTCCTGGCGGGAATCGACATCGGCGAGGGGGGCAACGTGTTCGGGCTCACGCGCGGCCTTCGGGAACGCTTCGGCGACCGCGTGCGCGACACACCCATATCGGAAACGGCGATCGTGGGGCTGGCGGTGGGCGCGGCCATGGCGGGCATGCGACCGGTCGTCGAGGTGATGTACCTCGACTTCCTCGGCGTCTGTCTGGACCAGTTGCTCAACCAGGCGGCGAAGCTGCCGTTCATGACCGGTGGTTCCGCCGAGATGAGCCTGACGGTGCGGACGCAGTTCGGCGCCGGCCGCTCCTCGGGCA
The DNA here is from genome assembly GCA_036521235.1 of Acidimicrobiales bacterium. GTDB lineage: Bacteria > Actinomycetota > Acidimicrobiia > Acidimicrobiales > RAAP-2 > Bog-473. The sequence goes on from DATDIE010000257.1 coordinate 17,880, forward strand.
GCCAACATTCCCAAAGCCTCGAGGCGCTGCTGGCCCACATCCCCGGCCTCAGCGTGGTCATGCCGTCGACGCCGGCCGAGACATACGGCCTTTTGCGCGCCGCGATCCAGGACCCGAACCCAGTCGTCTTCATCGAGAACCGGCTGCTCTACGGGACGAAGGGACCGATGCCGCCCGACGATTACATCGTTCCGATCGGGCGCTCGTCCGTCGTGCGGCCCGGATCCGACGTCACGGTCGTGTCGGTGTCCCGAATGGTCCACGAGGCAGTGGCGGCCGCCGAGGAGCTGGCTCAGGAGGGGATCTCCGTCGAGGTGATCGATCTGCGCACCGTCGCCCCCCTCGACCTCGGGCCGGTCCTCGACTCGCTGCACAAGACAAGTCGGATCCTCATCGCTCACGAGGCCGTCGTCCCCTTCGGCATCGGCGCCGAGATCGCCGCCCGCATCGCGCGCGAGGGGTTCTGGGACCTCGACGCGCCCATCGAGCGGGTCGGCGCGGCGGCGACTCCGCCGCCCTATGCGCCCGAGCTCGAGCGGGCCTGGCTCCCCGACCGCGACGACATCGCCGACGCCATCCGCCGTCTCATTGCCGTCTAGATCAGCAACCCAGTGCCCGCGCGATGACCAAGTGTTGGATCTCGTTGGTGCCTTCACCGATCTCGAGCACCTTCGAGTCGCAGTAGAAGCGGGCGACCGGCGTCTCGAGCATGTAACCGAGGCCGCCGTGGATCTGAACGGCCTCCGATGCTGCCCATGTCGCCACCCGGCTGGCCTTCAGCTTGGCCATGGCCGCCTCCTTCTGGAACGGCTGACCGGTGTCGCGCAGGTAGGCGGCACGGTAGGTCAGCCAGCGGGAAGCCTCGAGCTCGGTGGCGATGTCGGCCAGCTTGAATTGCACGGCCTGGAACTTCGAGATCGGTTGGCCGAACTGCACCCGTTCTTGGGCGTAGGCGATCGCCAGGTCGAGCACGGCCTGGGTCAGGCTGAGGGACAACGCCGCAATCGAGATGCGTCCGACCTCGAGGGTGCGCAGGAACTGAGTGAGCCCGAGGTCCGGATCACCGAGGAGGTGAT
>DATDIE010000258.1:0-4024 GCA_036521235.1 Acidimicrobiales bacterium
ACGATCGGCGCGTTCAGCGGCTGGCCGCCGCGTGAGCCGTAGAAGGGCGGACCGCTCGGTCCGGTCGGGAAGCTGAAGATCCCGCCGTCCGCCGCTCCGAGGTAGTAGCCACCGCCACCCGCCGTCATCGTCATGCCGATCACCGGCTTGTTGAGCGCGATGGAGCCCGTCGAGCCGTAGAAGGGCGGCCCTGAAGGGCCGGTCGGGAAGCTGAAGATCCCGCCGTCCGAAGCAACGAGGTAGTACTGGCCTGCGGAGGTCACCGCCATGCCGACCACCGGCTTGTTCAGCGGGATCGAACCGGTCGAGCCCAAGAAGGGCGGGCCTCCCGGACCCGTCGGGAAGCTGAAGATCCCGCCATCCGAGGCGACGAGGTAGTAGCCGTTCCCGTTGGGGGTCGCAGCCATACCCACGATCGGCTTGTTCAGCGGCTGGCCGCCCATGGACCCGTAGAACTGGGCGTCGCCGTAGCTGAAGATCCCGCCGTCGGACGCCACGAGCCAGTAGCCACCGCCGTCGGGGGTGACCGCCATCCCGACGATGGGCTTGACGAGGTGCAATGAACCCGCCGAGCCGTAGAACGGCGCCGAGCCGAAGTTGAAGACCCCACCGTCGGAGGCCACGAGGTAGTAACCGTCACCAGCGGGCGACGTGGCCATCCCCACGATGGGGGCGTTGAGGTGCTGGCCGCCCATCGACCCCAGGAAGGGGGCTCCGGCGCCGTAGTTGAAGATCCCACCGTCGGAAGCCACGAAGCGATAGCCCGAGCGGGCGATGGGTGCCGCTGCGGCGTAGGCGCCGAGGATGTTCGTGGTGGTCTGTTGGAAAGCTCCGACCGCGACGCAGGACCAATCGGTCAGGCAATCAACCGCGTTGAATGTCGTCTGGTAGGCCCCGGGTACATTCGATGAATTCGCGACGCTCCAGGACTGGCCGTTCCAGTTCAAGACCACCGTCGAAATGTTCGGCGCGGCATTGGTCCACATCCCGCCGACGGCGGTGCACGACGTGACGCTGAAGCAGCTGACCCCGCTCAAGAATTCGGCGAAGGCGGGCGGCGTGCTCGGAGTGAGCGGGAGGATGGTCCACGAGGTGCCGTTCCAGGTCTCGATGAGATTCTCATAGGTGGGTCCGCTGCCAGGCTCTATATCGCCCACGGCAACACAGAACGACGAACCGACGCACGACACCCCCTCGAGCATCGTCGCGTTGACGCCACCTGGCGAGGGTGTGACGACGCCGGACCAACTCGAGCCGTTCCATTGCGCGCTCCACGCACTGTCGGTGCTCCCGACGAGCGCCTGTCCGACCGCCATGCACATCGTCGGCGTGCTGCAGGACATGTTCATGACCTGGATCTCCGTCACGCCCGTGGCGGGAGGCACCGTCGACGCGCCCCAGGTCGTCCCGTTCCATTGTTCGACGTACGCCTGGTTGGCGTCCGTCCCGGTTGTCCCGACAGCGAAGCACAGGGATGCGCTGGTGCACGACACACCGCCCAAGTTGGCGGCGGTGCTCGGTGCGCTGCCGCCTTGCACGACCGTGAACCCGCCGCCGGTCCACTGCAGAATCAGCGGAGTTTCTGTGCTCGAGAAGGAATCCTGTCCGACGGCGACGCAGAAGCTCGTCGTCACGCAGGAGACTTGGTCGAGCTCCGGATTGACCGCACCGGGCAGAGTGGGAAGCGCAATCGGCGACCAAGTCGAACCGTTCCATTGCTCTGCGAAGTACGACGGCTCTGCGAATTGGTCGTTGGATCCGACCCCCAGGCAGAAGGTCGAGGTGACGCACGAGACGCTGCCGAGATAGTCGCTCCCGGACGGTGCTCCCTGGGCGTTTGGCATCGTCGTCCAGTTGGATGCCGAGACCGTTGCGGGCACGGTGATCGCGGCCTGTGCAGCGCCGCCTCCCGCTACAAGGGGCAGGGCTCCGAGCGCCAGCGCGCATACCACGGTGAGATACCGGACGATTCGGCCCATGTCGCCTCCCCTGTCTCCTCGAGTCAGCGACCCGTGGAGGTCCTCGATACATCGTCCTCGGAACGGCGTACCGCGAACGCAAGCCTGCGCTCATCCCCCAGTCTGGTCAAGGAGCATTGCAACGGCGTGACATGGGCGTGACTCTGCCTCGGAATTCGTACGGAGGTGCCGACCCACAATGCCCATTGCCGTTCCCGGATACGTCAGACACAGGCGCCCGCCCGATCCGGACAGCGCGAAAGCGTCCCAAAGGCTCATTACACCTAGCTGAGCGCCCCCGACTCCCGCAGCTTCGTCACGGCGTCCTCGGGGACGCCCCACTCGACCAGCCCCGAGATCGTGTCGGCGCCGGGCGGCGAGGGCGGTGAGGAGATCGACGACGGCGTGCGCGAGAAGCGCGGCGCGGGCGCCGGCTGCACCGCGCCGCCGACCTCGACGAAGGTCGAGCGGGCCACGTTGTGCGGGTGCAGGTGCGCCTCCCACGGCGCCAGAACCGGCGCGACGCAGGCGTCGGTGCCGTCGAAGATCGCCGACCACTCGTCGCGGGTCTTGGTCTTGAAGATCTCTGCGAAGCGCACCTTCATCGCCGGCCACTGGTCGCGCGCCATCTGGTGCGGGAACGACGAGTCGCCTTCCAGCCCGAGCCGCTTGATCAGCTCGGCATAGAACTGCGACTCGATGCCCCCGACCGCCATCCACTTGCCGTCGGACGTCTCATAGACCTCGTAGAAGGGTGCCCCGGTGTCGAGCATGTTGGCGCCGCGCTCGTCGCTCCAGAGCCCGTTCCGGTGGAAGGCGTGGATCATCGTCATGAGCGAGGCGGCGCCGTCGACCATGGCTGCGTCGACGACTTGTCCCTCGCCCGAGCGGGCCGCTTCCAACAGCGCGGCGACCATGCCGAAGGCCAGCAGCAGACCACCGCCGCCGAAGTCGCCCACCAGGTTGAGCGGCGGGACAGGAGGCTCGTCCGCCCGGCCGATCGACCACAGCGCGCCACCGATGGCGATGTAGTCGATGTCGTGCCCCGCCATCGGGGCCATGGGACCGTCCTGGCCCCAGCCGGTCATGCGGCCGTAGACGAGGCGCTTGTTGCGCGCGAAGCACTGCTCGGGGCCGACGCCGAGACGCTCGGCCACGCCGGGCCGGAAACCCTCGATCAGCCCGTCGGCCTGCTCGACGAGGCTGAGCACGAGCTCGAGCGCGTCGGGGTTCTTGAGGTCGACGCCGACCGAGGGACGCGAGCGATTCAGCAGATCCCAGTACGAGCCCTGGCCCGACTTGGCGAACTCCTCCCCCGCCTCGACGGCGCCGGCGGGCGCCCGCTCCAGGCGCAAGACCTGGGCGCCGGCGTCGGCCAGCATCATGCAGGTGAAGGGAGCCGGCCCGATCCCGGCCAACTCGATGATCTTGAGGCCACTCAAAGGGCCAGTTCGCGTTCGCTCGACCATCGCAGGATGCTGACCCGGACCGCCCGTGGCGGTCAAGCTGGACGACGTGCCCACTGCCCGTGCGCCCGGACGAGTGACGCTCATCGGCGACCACACCGACTACAACGGCGGGCTCTCGCTCCCCATGGCCATCGACCTGGCCACAGAGGTGACCTACACACCGAACCCGGGCAGCTTCCTGGTCGGGATCGACTCCGACCAGTTCCCGGGCGAGCCGGTCGAGATCGCCGTCGGCGGCGGCCCGACGGCCAGCGGGCGCCCGGTCCCCGAGCACGGCCGGCTGGCGGCCGCGTTGCTCCGGCTGCAGCAGGTGGAGGTCGGGGGATCCGTCACGGTGACGAGCACGCTGCCGGTCGGGGCGGGGCTCTCGTCGAGCGCCGCGTTCTCGGTGGCGCTCCTGCTGGCGCTCGGTCACGACGACGACCCGATGGCGCTGGCGAAGACGTGCCAGGAGGCCGAGCGACAGGCCGGCTCGCACGTCGGGCTGCTCGACCCGCTCGCCATCGCCGGGGCGCAGGAGGGGCACGCGCTGCACATCGACTTCCACACGCTCGAGACCCGGCAGGTGCGGATCCCCGACGACGCGGCGTTCGTGAT
>DATDIE010000259.1:0-12530 GCA_036521235.1 Acidimicrobiales bacterium
CAGGTCGGCGAGATCGCGGCCTACATCGTGGTCCTGGCCGGGCTGAGCCTGCTCACCGGCACCAACGGCCAGATCTCGCTCGGCCACGGCGGGTTCATGGCGGTCGGCGCCTACACCCTGGGTCTGTTCATGACGCATACGGGGACCAACTTCGTCCTCGAACTGGCGGCGGCGGCGGCCGTCGCCGCGGCGGCGGGCGTGGTGATCGGCCTGCCGGCCACCCGCCTGAAGGGCCCGTACCTGGCCGGCATGACACTGCTGTTCGCGCTCGCCGTGCCGTCCATCGCTGACAAGTGGCCGGCCACCTTCGGCGGCGATCAGGGGCTGACGGTCAGTGCGCCGACAGCGCCCGGCTCGCTCGGCCAGGAAGAATGGCTGGCCTGGATCCAAATCCTCGGCGCGCTGATCGTGCTCGTCCTGCTGGCCAACCTCCTGTGGAGCCGCTACGGGCGGGCCTTCCGGGCCGTGCGCGACGACGAGATCGCCGCGTCGCTGGCGGGGATCCACGTGGCGCGCACGAGGGTGGTGGCGTTCGCCATCAGCGCGGCATGCGCCGGACTGGGCGGCGCGCTGCTCGTGCTCTCGACCGGAGTGGTCAACACCGGGGAGTTCCCGCTGCCGCTGTCGATCCAATTGTTGGCGGCGATGGTGCTCGGAGGCACCGGGACCCTCTTCGGCATGGTGTGGGGCGGGATCCTGCTCGTCTACCTGCCGCAGTGGTCGACGTCGCTCTCGTCGGACTTCAACCTGGGCAGCGGGGCGAACGCGTACCTCGCCACGATCATCTTCGGGGTGGTGCTCATCGTCGCCATGATCGCGGCGCCCAACGGGATCCAGGGCGGACTGCGGTGGCTGTGGGCCCATCGTCCGCATCCGGGGCACGGCGATCACGGGGCGCCCGTTCCGGTTCCGGTGTCGGCAAGTGACTAATGCAATGTGCAAGAGAAAAGGAGAAATCATGCGACGACAAGCAAAGAGACGGACGGGTTGGGCTCTCTGGGCCCGGGCGCTCGTGGCCGCTTCGATGGGGTGTGCGCTGGGGGTGATGCTGGTGCCCGCGATGGCACAGGCGGCCAGCACCCCGGGCGTCACGTCGAACTCGATCACGATCGGCGCCACGGTGCCGCTCACCGGGCCAGCGGCACCGGGTTACGACGAGATCGCGCCTGCGATGAACGCGGTGTTCTCGTGGGTCAACGCCCACGGCGGCGTGGACGGCAGGAAGATCCACTACATCTACAAGGACGACGGCTACAACCCGGCACAGACGGCGACGCTGACGCGTCAGCTCGTCCTCCAGGACAACATCTTTGCGGACGTCGGGTCGCTCGGCACGCCCACCCAGTCGGCGGTGCAGGCCTTCTTGAACCAGCAGAAGGTGCCACAGTTGTTCATCGAATCGGGGTGCAACTGCTGGAGCAACTCCAAGTACCCCTTGAGCCTGGGCTGGCAGCCTCCGTACACCGTTGACGGCAAGATCCTGGGCTCGTACATCAAGTCGAACTTCCCCGGTAAGAAGATCGGCTACCTGTCCCAGGACGACGAATTCGGCCAGGACGTGGTGAAGGGCCTCGACATGGAGATCCCCTCCTCGTCGGTCGTTTCGCGTCAGACCTATGACGCCGCCACGCTGGCCGGTCCGCTCTCGAACCAGATGGCGGCCTTGAAGGCGGCGGGCGCGCAGGTCGTGGTACTCGCCACCATCCCCGCCGCCACCGCGCTGGCCATGCTGCCGGCCGCCGTCATCGGTTTCTCGCCGCAGTACGTCGTCGACAGCGTTGGGGCCGACTCCCCGACGGTCGGACCGCTGCTCTCATCCTTCACGCAGAAGGGTGGGGGGTCGGCCGCGCAGGCGGCCGCCGCGGGCGGTCTGCTCAACAACGTCATTACGACCGCGTACTTCGCACCGGAGTCGGACACGACCAACGCGTGGGTGCAGCAGGAGAAGAAGCTCCTCGAGCAATACGCACCCTCGCTGTACGCCCAGTCCGGACTCGACGGCAACACCCAGTACGGGATTGCGCTGGCCTACACGTTCGTGCAGGCGCTCCAGAAAGCCGGGAAGGACCTCACCAGGGACAGCCTGATGGCGGCCATCAACAGCCACGGCAGCAAGTTCGTCACGCCGGGTTTCGTGCCGCTCTCGTACTCGAGCTCGGTGCACTTCGGCTTCGAAGGCGAAGAGGTCGTCAAGCTCGAGAGCTCGGCGCCGCCGGCGGTGACGCCGAGCGGCAGCTGGATCGGCGGTGTGCCCGTCGGCCCGGTCGAGGTGACGAGTCCCGGCGCCGGACCGATCCACAAGTACACCGGACCCACGTCGACTCCGCCCAAGAGCCTGTCGTCGACCTCCTGAGCATTCGGTGACCCGGCGGCGGGGAGCGATCCCCGCCGCCGGACGCCGCCGGGGTACTACCTACATGCGCGCGCGCTCGGCGAGCCACGTCGCCACGATGCCTGCGGCCTCCTGCTCGCTCTTGCGCAACGAATGGTCGCCGTCGACCAGCTCCAGCGTGACGGCGCCGGGTATGGCCGCCGTCTCCCGCTCGAGCTCTTCGGGCGTGGCGAAGGCGTCACGCCGGCCCGAGACGAACAGACACGGGACGACCAACGCCGCGAAGTGCTCGGTGCGCAACCGGTCGGGCTTCCCCGGTGGGTGGAGTGGGTAGCTGACCAACACGAGTGCGCCTGCGTCGAGACCCTCGGCCACGGCCATGGAGCACATGCGGCCCCCGAACGAGCGCCCACCCACCGCGATGCGGCGGAGGGGAACGCCGAGTCGCTCCGCCAACGCCCTCGCGGCGGTCCGCACGGTCTCGATGCACACGGCCGGTGGGTCGGTGCGGCGCTTGCCTGCCGCCTGTCCCGGGAACTCGACCCGCTCGACCTCGATGCCCAACGGGGCCGCGGCCGTCTCGACGGCGATCAGCCCCGAATGGTCGCGACCGGCACTGGCTCCCGGGGTCAGGACGAGCCCGGCGATACCGGGACGACGAGGCACGCCAGCCAGTCTGTCCGATCGTGCCTGATGGCGACACAGGCGAGACGCGAGACGCAGTGCGAGAGTGTCGCCGTGTCGTCCACCGAGAGGCTGCCCGATTGGCGTGCCCGCCTCTCGGAAGTGGTGGGACGTGTCGAGACGGTGCGCCCGCTGAGCGGCAACGCCTGGACCGTCGTCGCGGGAGGGCGAACGCTCGTCGCCAAGGTGGGCCCCGGTGCCCTCGACGAGGCCGCCGGGTTGCGCCAGCTGAGCCAAGTCGCCGGGGCCCCTCCCGTCCCCGAGGTCGTGCTCGCCGACGACGAACTGGTGGTGACGACCGCGGTTCGACAGGTCGGACGCACGCGCGCACACGACGAGTTCTTCGGCCGCGCCTTGGCCACGTTGCACGCGGCGCCTCACCGTGAGTGGGGAGGCGGCTCGTCGTGGATCGGTACGTGCCAGGTCGACGCCTCGACGTGGCCGGACGGCCCAGCCTTCTACGGCGCCCGCCTCCGCGGACTCGCGGCCCGCTGCGGGCTGGAAGGTCCAGTGGAGCGGGTCGTCCTCCGACTCGCCACCCTCGTGCCGCCCGACGACCCCGCGCTGGTGCACGGCGACCTGTGGTGGGGCAACGTGCTCGCCGACGACGACGAAAGGGTCTGGCTGATCGATCCGTCGGTGCACGGCGGCGACCCGGAGGAAGACCTCGCCATGCTCGCCCTGTTCGGCACGGTCCCGGACCACCTCCGACGGGCGTACGAGGAGATCAGACCGCTCGCCCCGGGGTGGGCGGAACGGGTGGCGTTGTTCCAGCTCTACCCGTTGCTCGTCCACGCCGTCCTCTTCGATGGGATGTACCGCGCCCGAGCCGAAGAGGTCGCCCGCCGGTACACCTGATCACCGGGTCGGGGCCGGACCCGGCGCGACACGATCTAATGGCACCCATGGCCACCCCGCTCGAGTTCTGGCTGTACCTGCCCCAGATGCGCCTCGGCATGCACGATCTTGTCCGGCGCGCCCAGGCGGCCGAGGCGGCCGGCTTCGCCGGCATCGCCGGCATGGACCATCTGGCGCCCCCTGGCGCAGAGTCCTCCCCGATGTTCGAGGCCATGACGACGAACACGTGGATCGCCGCCCACACCCGAACGCTGTCCGTCGGCTCACTCGTGCTCTGCGACTCCTTCCGCCACCCCGCGGTCCTCGCGCGTGAGGCGGTGACCCTCGATCACGCGTCGGAGGGTCGGTTCGAACTCGGCATCGGGTGGGGCTCGGTGACCTCCGAATTCGAGGCCTTCGGCATCGGCTCGACGGAGCCGAAGTTCCGTGTCGGCCGACTCAAGGAGTCCCTCGAGATCATGACGGCGCTGTGGCGAGGCGAGGGGCTCGATTACGAGGGGGAACACTTCTCCCTCCGGGCGGCCCAACAACAACCGGTCCCGATCGGACGCATCCCCATCGTGATCGGCGGCGCCGGCCGTAAGACGATGGAGCTGGTGGCGGCCTACGCGGACTGGTGGAACGTGCACGTCAGCATCTTGGACCGCTTCGAGGAGATGCGCGAACGCGCGGGCTCCGCCCGCTCCTCCCTCCAGGTGCAGGTTGCCTTCGTCGGTGCCGGGGCTGACCGCAACGAAGTGGACGAGACCGCACGTCGCCGGTTCTGGGGCGGGCACGTGCTCGGCAACGCCAACGAGTTGGTCGACTACTTCGGAACGCTGGCGCAACGCGGGGTCGAACGGGCGTACGTCTGGTTCACCAACTTCGCCCCCGATGAGACCCTCAGGGAGTTCGGCCAAGGGGTCATCGAGCCCCTTCGTTCGCGCGGGGTCAGCCCTTCGGGGTGAACTCGAGCTCGAGGCGCGTCAACCCACGCAAGATGTAGGTCGGGACGTAATCGTATCGTCGTGCACCGGCGGGCCCGTGGGCCGACTCAGAAATGCGGATGTCTCCCATCCGTTCCAGCAGCCGCTCGATGCTGATGCGCGTCTCCGCACGCGCCAATGGCCCACCGGGGCATGCGTGTGGCCCCCGGCCGAACGCAAGGTGCTCCTTGGCGTTGCTGCGGTCCATGCGGAACTCGTTGGGCTCGTCGAAGCGGCGCGGGTCGCGTCCCGCGGCGCCGTTGAGCACCATCACCGTCGAGCCGGCCGGGATGTCCACACCGCCGACGGTGACGGCCGTGCGTGAAAGGCGAAAGTCGCCCTTGACCGGGCTCTCGAAGCGCAGGCACTCCTCCACGAACGCCGGGATGCGGGCGTAGTCGGCGCGCAACCCCTCCTGGATGTCGCTCCGTTCACCGATGGTCTGGAGCGCGGTGCCCAGCAGCCGGACCGTCGTCTCCTGACCGGCCGAGAAGAGGTTGGCGGCTACGCGTACGACGTCGATCACCTCGGGCATCGACCCGTCGGGGAACGTGGCCGTGGCCAACCCCGTAAGCACGTCCTGGCGGGGCTCACGCCGGCGATCCTCGACGTAGGTGGTGAGGCGCTCGTAGAGAAACTCGAGCGGCGAATGCGAGAGTGAGCCCTTACCGGTGCTCCCAAGCCCCTGGATGTCTTTGCGATGGCCACCCTGCAGTTCGTGGCGGAACCACTCGTGGTCCTCTTCGGGCACGCCGAGCAGATCGGCGATGACATAGAGCGTGAACGGACCGGCGAAGTCGCGGATGAACTCGCACTCGCCCCGTTCGATGAATTCGTCGATCTGGCGGTCGGCGTGCCGCCACATGAAGTCCTCGTTCTCGCGGAGCCGCTTGGGTGTGATGAGCCGCATCAACAGACCTCGGTGCGCCTTGTGCCCGGGGTCGTCCATGACCGTGATCTGGTCGCTGAACGGCAGCTCGTCACGGTGTTGGTCGATCAGCTCACTGACGTCATCGCCCTCGAGCGGGACCGGAAAGCCCGGGAACGGCCCGCTGACGGCGTTGCACGATGAGAAGGTCCTGGTGTTCGTGTACACCGAGACGGCCTCGTCGTAGCCGGTGACCATGACCACGCTGTGGTTCGCCTCTTGTTGGACCGGGCACTTCTCGCGGAGATGGTCGAAGTAGGGGTAGGGGTTCTCGACCAGGTCCTTGCCCCGGAAGAAATCGATGTCGTCGAACTCCCCCATCAGCGCTCCTTCACGCGTCCCTCGCCGGTCGTCGAGCCCGGTGAGAATGTCATTCTTCGGAGCGGAGAGTAGCACTTCGACCATTTGCAGCACCGGGCCACCCATCGGCCCAGTTCGGAGCGGGAGAAGGACAATTTCGCGATTCGCCTAAAGTCATTCCAAATAAGACAGGGGAGGATCTTGCATGAGGACGGTCGTCGTCGGCGCATCGAGCGGACTCGGGCGCTGTATCGGGGTAGGCCTGACCCAACGCGGCGCGCAGACGGCGCTGATGGCGCGCCGCCTCGAGCGGCTCGAGGCAGCGGCCAAGGAAGCGGGCCCCGGAGCCGTGGCATTGGCCTGCGACGTGACCGACCTCGAGTCATGCCGATCGGCCATTGGATCCGCAGCTGAGCAGTTGGGCGGGATCGACGCCCTCGTCTACACGCCGGCGATCGGACCGCTGGCCGCGCTCGAGGACATCGATGCCGACACGTGGCGGAGCGTCTTCGACACGAACGTCATCGGTGCCTCCCTCATGACGGCAGCCGCGCTTCCCCATCTGAAGGCGACGAACGGCATCGCGCTGTATCTGTCCTCGGTCAGCGCCTCCCTCACACCGCCATGGCCCGGTCTCGGCGCCTATGCCGTCAGCAAGGCGGCGCTCGAGAAGCTCATCGAGGCCTGGCGGGCCGAGCATCCCTCGATCGGGTTCACGAGGGTGATTGTCGGAGACTGCGCCGGCGGTCAGGGCGATTCCATGACCGGGTTCGCCGACAATTGGGATCCCGATCTCGCCGTCGCGTACGGAACGAAGTGGGTCGAGCGCAAGTACCTGAGCGACAGCCTGATCGAAGTGGAGGAATTGGTCAGCGTCGTCGACTCGCTCATCCGTCACGGCGACAGCCTGAGTCTGCACTCGGTGACCGTGGCTCCGCGCACCGTGCCGGGTGCCGCACAATCACCGGCGTACGAGATGTTCCCCGACGAGTCCTGAGGGTCTGGCCGCACGACCATGAGATTGGCGCCCTATCCGTATCGGGCACGCGCCTGGTGGGGTGAGGCCGTGGTCGCAGACTCCAACGACTGCCTCTGCCTCGAACGCGTCGGCGAGCCCGCACTCCTCTACTTCCCCCGAGCCGATATCGACCTCTCGACGTTCCGCCAGGACCGCAGCGTCACGCTCGAACCCGAGGGTGGCGAGGCCCACGCCTGGACGGCAGCGCCGGACGGCGACGGGGTGCTGGCGATCCTGACGGCCCCCGGGCCGGGATTCGAGGAGCTCCACGACCACGGACGGTTCGACCCCGACCGGGCCCGGGTCGAAGTGCTCGACGGGGACCTCGGTGCGCACGACAGCGACGTCACCGCGAAGCGCTTCCCCACCTGGGGCGACACGACTGACCTTGTCGAACTGCTCGACGTACGGCCCGACGGCGAGCTCAGCTTCGTGTGCGGAGCGCACACCGACGGTCGTCGGCCGGTCATCGAAGGGAGCCAGATGCTCGGCCAGGCGATCGTTGCCGCAGGTCGCCACATGCCGGGACGCCGGGTGGTCTCCGCCACGATGCTCTTCCTGCGTGCCGCCGACGCCGGGCGGCCGCTTCGCTTCGAGCTGTCCGAGCTGAGCGCGGGGCGAACGTTCACCGGACTCGCCGTAGAGGTCCTCCAGGAGGGTCGCCGGTGCGCGACGGGCATCATGCTCTTGGACGCCACTGCGCCCGACACCATCCGCCACGCCGTGGCCGCGCCCGACGTTCCCGGTCCGCTGGAGTGCGCCCCGCTGGACATGAGCGTGACCGGGCGCGACATCCGCGTCGTGGACGCGGCGTACACCGATGACGCCGCCGCGCCGGCCGGACCTCCCACGATCGACTGCTGGGTCCGCTTCCAGCGGCTGCCCGTGGACCCCCCGCTGCACGCAGGGCTGCTGGCGCAGTTCACGGGACACATGCCGATCGCAACGGCGCTGCGTCCCCACGAGGGAATCGGCCAGTCAGCGGCTCACCGCACGCTCTCGACGGGCATCAACGCCATCAACGTGTCGTTTCACCGCGCCGTGCGGGCCGACGAATGGATGCTGTACCACCACCACTCCACCTTCGCCGGGGACGGCATGACCCACGCCGAGTGCCGGGTCTATACCGAAGGAGGCGAGCTCTCCGCTTCGTTTACGGTCGACGCCATGGTCCGCCCGTTCCCGCAGGGAGACGCCAAACGCGACGAGCGGAGGGCGATGTGAGCCTGACCACAGGCCGGGGGCCTCTCAGCGTCTCGCCCGCAGGTCGCTTCACCGCGCCCATGCCCAACGACGTTGCCTATCTCGAGCCCTTCCGCCGCCGGGTCCGGGCGACCAAAGACGGCCAGACGGTGGTCGACAGTGAGCGCGTCCTGCTCGTGCATCGGCCCGGTCGACCTCCTTCGTACGCCTTCCCCGCCTCAGACGTGCAGCACGTGCCGACCGAGCCGGAAGTGGATACGCCGGGTTATGTCACCGTGGCCTGGGACGCGGTGGATGCGTGGTTCGAGGAGGCCGAGGAGGTCTTCGGCCATCCGCGTAACCCCTACCACCGGATCGACTGCCTCCGATCCGATCGCCACCTAACCGTCGAAGCGGGCGGCACGACGCTGGTCGACACGACCGACACGTTGATCGTCTACGAGACGTCGCTCGACCCGCGGCTTTACGTCGACCGCGGCCACGTACGGATGGACCTGCTCGAGCAGAGCTCGACCGAGACCTACTGCCCCTACAAGGGGACCGCGAGCTACTGGTCCGCGCGCTTGTCGGACGGGGTCCTGCACGACATCGCCTGGAGCTACATGGACCCGCTGCCCGAGTCGGCGCCGCTGCGTGGGTTCTTGAGCTTTGACGACGCCCGCGTCGTGCTGCACCACGACATGCCGGCCGGCGGTTGACGCTCGCTTACCGCGCGACCCGCCTGTAGCCTGGGTTGGCGCGTCGGTGAAAGCACGAAGGAGATGGCCGAGTGCCCGCTTGCTCCCGTTGCCTGGTTGAAGTATTCCCCGGGACGGCTCTTTGCCCGAACTGCGGGGCTGCCATCCGACCGGCCATCCGACCCAAGCCGAAACCGAAACGCTTTGCGACGTCGCGCCATCGAGTAGACGAGTTGAATCGCCAGGAACTGATCATGGGACCCGCGTCCTTGGTGCTCCTGGTGTCGTTCTGGCTCCCTTGGTACAGCTTCGGGCCCTTCTCGGTCGACGGAGTCGGCGCCCACAGCTGGTTGTTCATCGCCGTGCTGGACGCCATCGTGTTGGTGCTCTACTTCTTGATCACGGCCTTCGGCGTCGGAGACCTCGCGGTACCCGGTGGGATGTCCAAGGACCAGCTCCTGGCGATTCTCACCGGGGTCAACCTGGTCCTCGTGGTGCTGGCCTTCCTGCTCAAGCCGACCGGCTTCGGCTGGTCGTACGGAGCATTTCTCGCGCTGGCCGCCGGCATCGTCGCGTTCTTGCCCTTCGGCCTCCCCGTGATCCGGGCACAGCGCAGGCGCTGAAGAGGCAATCCGGGTTCCCCCCATCTGAGCTGGGGTTTTGCGACGGACCGGCGTCCCCCAGGTTGCAGGATCGCCGAACGACCGGCTAGAACGTCTAGTCCAATCGTGACTTCGGTCGAGAAGAATCCGACGACGAAGCCAGGTCTCCGACGCCGAGTGCGAAGCCTCGCCGGTGTTGGGGCGGGGGTAGTGGGCCTGTCTCTCGTACCGGCAATCACCGCATCGGTGGTCCTGCTGCCGCGACCCGTCGCGGCCGATCAGGTGTCCGACCTCAAGGCGCAGGCGACGCAGATCGCCAAGGATCTCGTCCTCGAGCAACTTCAGGTCGGCACGTATCAGCAGCTCTACGACGTAGACGTCGCTAGAGTCCGGCAAGACCAGGCGGAAATCGCATCGAGTCAAGACAGGATCCAGGCCGACGTCAGTCGGGTGAGCCACGACCACGAGCGGCTCGTGTCGGAAGCGGTGTCTGCCTACATCAACTTGGACCCAGAAGTCAGCGGGGCCAGCGAGGCGCTGTTCCAGAACCAAACTCAGGCACCGACGAAAGCTGAGTACGAGGAGGTCGCGAGCGGCGACATCTCCCTCGCGATCGACACACTCCACACTGACGAAAACGGCTTGCGCGTCCAACGCGCCACGCTCGACGCGCAGGAGGCGCGCGATCAAGCGACGACCAACCAGGAATCGGCCGCAAACAGCTCCGCACAGCAGGCGGAGAGCGCGCTCGAGGGCAAGCAGGCTGAGGTCACCGGCCAGCTGGTCGCCGCCGTGGCACAGCAGCAAGCTGCGCAGGCGGCGGCCGCTGCGGCCGCCGTCCGGGCGGCCCAGATAACAGCGACCCGGAACGCGACGACCACGACCAAACCTGCAGGCTCTGCCAGCTCTCCGGCGCCCCAGGTGAGCGTCGCCTCGGCGGGCGGCAATCCGTCGCTGCCTCCCTTCCTGCAATGTGTCCTACAGGCCGAGTCGGGCGGGGACTACCAAGCCGTCTCTCCGGGGGGCACGTACATGGGCGGATTTCAATTCAGCCAGTCGACGTGGAACGAAGCGGCGCAGTTGGCGGGCATGCCGCAGCTCATCAACGTGCCACCGAACGACGCCTCTCCGGCCGACCAGGACGACCTCGCCATCGCGCTCTACAACGCCGACGGTCAGCAGCCTTGGAACGACTCCTGCCGGAACAGCTAGCTCACGCTGCCGTCACGACCTGAATAGGCACCGAGAGAGCACAGGTCGCCCCTGCCACCCTCCCGGCAAGGGCGGCACCAATAAGCTCGCTCCCTCGTGGAACTGAATCCAGTCGAAGCCCGGGTGATCGGCAGCCTGGCGGAGAAGCAGCTCACCACTCCCCAGCAGTACCCGTTGACCCTCAACGCTCTGGTCCTGGCGTGCAACCAGACGTCGAACCGCGACCCGGTTGTCGCGTATGACGAAGAAAGCGTTGAGGAGGCGCTCTCCTCACTGAAAGAGGCCGGCCTTCTTCGCTTCGTCCATCCCGGACATGGCCGCTCGGCCACACGGTATCGCCAGGTGATCGACGAACGCTTCGGCCTGGACTCACGAAGCCTCTCCGTCATGGCCGTCCTGATCCTTCGTGGCCCGCAGACGGTCGGGGAGTTGCGAACCCGAACGGAGCGGATGGCTGATTTCGACGCCCTCTCCGACGTGGCAGCTGAGCTCGAGCGATTGTGCAGCGGCCCCGATCCGCTGGCGCGGCGACTGCCCCGCCGCCCGGGTCAGAAGGAAGAACGCTGGGCCCAACTGCTCACCGGCGAGCCGTCCGAACCGGACCACCCTCCGTCTGAGGAAAATTCCGCCTGGTCCGACAGGGAAGCGGAGGTCCGACACGCGTCCGGCGGAGACGAACTGGCGTCGCTGCGCGCAGACGTCACTGCCTTGCGCGAAGAGGTCACCCGAATCGGCGCGATCGTCGAGGAGCTGCGCGTCGCCTTCGATCTCTAGCTCGCCGTGGATCCCCGGATTCCTTGCGCGTGCACACCGCTCGGAGTTGGCGCCGGCCTGCGACGCCGGGCCCAGAGCATCGCTCCGACCGAGGCGAAGAATACGAGCGTCGCAAAGACGTAGGCGTTCTCTCTCAGGTACCAGATCACGTTGGAGTCCGCGGGTGGGACCCCCGGCGACCACATGAAGACGAGTGCCGCGGCGGCCGCCCAGACGATCCCGCCGGCCGGGCGATCGACCCCCGCGACGAGCCAGACCAACGCAGGCACGATCCACACGTAGTGGTGGTTCCACGAAATTGGAGAGACCATCAGCCCAGTGGCTGCGCACAGCAGGACCCCGAGCATTGGCGACGACCGCCGATAGGCCAAGGCGGCCAGCGCGATCCCGCCGCCAACCATCAGGACCAAGACCAGATCGACGAGCGAATGCGGCAGGGGCAGGTGCGTCCGGAGAACCGACGCTTTCAGCGTCTGGTTGCCGATGCTGAGCTCGTTGCCGACCCGCGTCACGTCGTACGCGTCCTTCGTGAAGTACGACCATGAGGCTCTCGGTGCGACGACGAACATCAGCCCCGTCGCCGCGATGAACGTCAGCACCATGTTCCTGGCGGCGCGCCACTGTCTGGTCGCCAGCAGATAGGGAACGAAGACGAGGGGAGTCAGCTTCAGTGCCGCGGCGAGCCCCGTCAGAACCCCTGGTGGCAGTCGCTTGCCGCGCCAGGAGACCCCGACGACGAGGTCCGCCACGATCATGAGCACGAGGACGAGGTTGATCTGCCCGAGTTGGAGGTCGTTCATGACCGGGTAGAGCAGGAGCCCGACGGGAAACACGAGCATGAGCGCAGTGCGCCAATCCGACCGCGCCAATGGCCTCGCCCGGGCGGCGGCGATGCTCACGGCGATCAGGGCCGTCAGCACGACCAGGTCGACCGCGTCCCAGATCAGCTTGCCGGCGTGGACAGGGAGGTCCGAGAT
>DATDIE010000260.1:0-20798 GCA_036521235.1 Acidimicrobiales bacterium
AGGTCGGGACGGGGAGGTCGGCGGCGGCGAAGACCCGTCGAACGTCGAGGATGCACGCGTCGGCGTAGCGCTCCATCAGGTGGTCGCGGTCGGTGTACGTGGCAAATGCGCAGTACTCGCAGCGCTCCCGGCAGAAGGGGACGTGGACGTAGACGCCGAACGCGTTCAAAGGCCGACGGTCGAGCGCACCGAGCGGATCCGGCGGTCGAGGTGCGCCTCCATCGCTTCGGTGGCGAGCTCGGCCACCTCGTCGGTGCCGGGGGGCGGCGGGCCGTTGAGGACGCCGGCGAGGTCGCCGCCGAGGATGCGGCGCAGCAGCGCAAGTCCGGGCGCACTCAGGGGGCGGCCGCTGCGGTGCATGCGACAGAGGGTGCCGCCGGCCACGAGGTCGAAGGCGACGAGCTCGGTGGCGGGCTCGGCCTGGCCGCAGGAGGCGCACTCATCGAGGATCGGTCCGGCGCCTTCGAGGACGAGCGCCTTGAGGAAGAAGCTCGGCGCGACGAGGGCGGGGTCGGCGTCGGGGTTGGGGTTGGCGAGCGCGCGGAGGGCGCCGGTGAGCATCGTGTAGAGGGCGGGGTCGGGGTGGCGCTCCTGCGCGAGCTGGTCGCTCACCTCGAGGAGGGCCATGCCCCGGGGGACCAGGTTGAGGTCCTCTCTGATCGGGCGGTAGGCCTCGACGACCTCTACCTGGTTGACGATGTCGAGGTCGGAGCGGCCTTGCCAGAGGAGGAGGTCGACGTGGGTAAGGGGCTCGAGCCGTGCACCGAACTTGGAGTTGGTCTTCCGGACTCCCTTGGCGACGGCTCGGACCTTGCCGTGTCGTTCGGTCAGGAACACGACGATGCGGTCGGCCTCGCCCAGGCGGTAGCTGCGGAGAACGACGCCCTTGTCGCGGAAGAGGCTCACGGGGAGGGCGGCGGTGGTTGTGGCTGTGGCTGTGGCTGTGGCGCGGCGGGGTTCGGTGTGCGGGCGTGGCCGTTGGTGTGCGCCGCTGCGCCGTTGGTCGTGGCGTGGGCGATGGCCGGGTTCATCGGGCAGAAGCGCTCGCCGCTGTTGGCGGCCTCGGCGGCGGCCCGTCGGGCGTCTGCTGCGAGGTCGGCGGCGCGGTCGTGGGCTTCCTGGGCCGCCTTGTTGCGTGCGGCGACGGCGCCGTACCGAGAGTTGCGGCCGTAGAGGAGGCTGCCGGCGACGATCAGCCCGACCAGGGCGATGGTGACCATGACCCCGGTGGTCACCCCCCATGGGCCGGCGACCAGCATGAGGACGAAGAAGGCGAGCAGGACGAAGGCCCCCAGGGCGGTCGCGATCCGGGTCCAGGTCATGACCCCTCCATTGTCGCAGCCTGGCGTGGCTGATCGGGTCGGGAGGGGCGGCCGTCCGTCAGGAGGAGGCGATCAGGAGACGGCGCCGAAGCGGCGGACCCGCTGCTGGAAGTCGATGACCGCCTCGTAGAGGTGACGCCGGCGCATGTCGGGCCACAGGGTCTCAGGGAAGACCAGCTCGCTGTAGGCGATCTCCCAGAGCAGGAAGTTCGAGATGCGGGTCTCACCCGACGTGCGGATGACGAGGTCGGGGTCGGGCATGTCCGGGAAGTAGAGGTGGCGGCGGATCGCCTTCTCGTCGATCTTGGAGGCGGACGTGCCCTCGGCGACCAGGGCGCGGACGGCGTCGACGATCTCGGCGCGGCCGCCGTAGTTGAACGCCATCGTCATCACCATGCGGCGGTTGTTCTTCGTGAGCTCGATCGACTCGTCCATGCGCTTGAGGACGCGGCGGGGCACGCGCCAGTCGCGCCGGCCGGCGAAGCGGATCTGGACGCCCTTCTCGTTGAGCTCCTCGGCGCGCCGCATGAGCAGGGACTGGTTGAAGTTCATGAGGTAGCGGACCTCATCGGGCGGCCGGCGCCAGTTCTCGGTCGAGAACGCGTAGAGCGTGATCCACTTGATGCCGATCTCGAGGGCTCCGTTCACCACATCGAGGAGCGCCTCCTCGCCGGCGGCGTGGCCCTCCGTCCTCGGGAGGCCCCGCGCGCTCGCCCAGCGGCCGTTGCCGTCCATCACGCAGGCGACGTGCTTGGGGACCCGGCTCAGGTCGAGCTCTGGTGGGACGAGGGCCGGGTCGGGGGCCTCGGCGCTCTCCGGCTTCGTGGGGGTGGCGGGTGTGCTGGGGCTCGTGGGGCTCGTGGGGCTCGTGGCGTCGTTCCCGTTGGGGTGGTGGCCGGCGCCCCCCTGCTCCCGGACGGTGGAGGTCACCCGTCGAACCTACCGCGGCGCCGCTGCGGGGAACTTGGCGCCGTGCTCAGCAGGGAGTGTGCAGAGGTGGTGAAATATGGCTCCCCGCTCGGGAGATCCGGGGTTGGCGACAAAGAACAAGGAGGACTCCCAATGGCAGATCAGGCAGGTGCAGCGCGTCCCGACGTGACCGACATGTACGCCGTCCACCGAGTGTTCCGCGACACGCTGGGTTCGGCGCCGGAGCTCGTCGGAGATATCCCGCCGGGCGATGCGGCTCGCGTCGATCTGATCGCGAACTACTACGACAACATCCTCTACTTCTTGGAGGCGCACCACGAGGGCGAGGAGGTGATCGTCTTTCCCCGTTTGCGCGAGCGTTGCCCGGGGGAAGGGGCGCTTCTCGACAGCCTCGAGAGCGAGCACGAGGTGGCGCTCAGTCTGCTGGGCAGCGCGCGGACCTCACTGGCGGCGTGGCCCGGTTCTGGTGACGCCGCGGCGCAGTCGGCGGTCGCGGACAGCCTTGAGGCGCTGCGGTCGCAGCTCGAGCCTCATCTGGACGAAGAGGAGACCCGGGGCCTTCCGCTGTGCGCGGCCAACATCCTGCCGGAGGAGTGGGGGCAGCTACCGGGCCATGCGTTAGCCGGGTACCAGGGCGACAAGGTGTGGTTGATCCTGGGGCTGATCCGTGAGCGGATGACCGACGAGCAGCGGGCCCGGATGCTCGAGCACATGCCGCCGCCGGCTCGTGACATGTGGACGGGGTTCGGCGAAAACGCGTTCAAGGAGCTGTCGTCGGAGGTCGTCGTGGAGGTCAGCGGCCGGTAGCCGAGCGGTCTGCGGCGCTCTGCGGCGGCGCACAAAAAGGTGCCGCCGCAGTTTTTCGTCGGTATAGGCCGCGCGTTCGTGCGCCACATCTGGGTGTATACGAACTCGGACTTATGTTGATAACTGTTTCCGCATTTCTTGGGGACAGATATAAGGATCAGGCCGTATACGCGCAAAAGCGACGCCTGGCCATCGTCGCGAATACGTTTGCAAATGCGGCAGGGATTTTTTTCCACGCCTCGCTCATCGTCAGGACCTGCACAGCTTGGCGGTAGCGTCAGCACCGTGAACAACGGCTCGACCGGCGACCCGGACGTCGACGCCGAGTTCTCCGATTCCGGCTCGGCGGACGACTTCGACTTCGAACAAGCGATAGGGGCGGGAGCCAGCGCCGACGACGCCCGTCAGTCCGGCGACGAAGCGGTCGAGGGCCTCGACAAAATCACGGCGCAGATGTCCGGCGGGGAGCACCGGCCCGAGCAGCAGGAGATGTGCCGCGCCGTCGCCGAAGCCCTCGCCACCCGTACCCACCTGGTCGTCCAGGCCGGGACGGGGACCGGGAAATCGCTGGCGTATTTGGTGCCGGCCGCGCTCAGCGGCAAGAAGGTCGTGATCGCGACCGCGACTAAGGCGCTGCAGGACCAGCTGGCGAACAAGGACATTCCGTTGGTCGAGTCGGGCCTCGGGCTACCGGTGCCCCTCGACTTCGCCGTCCTGAAGGGCAGGAGCAATTACATCTGCCGCCAGCGAGTGACCGAGGTGGGCTCGGGAGGCATCCAGGCCGAGCTGGGAGACCAGACCGCAGGGCGAGCCGATGAGCCCGACTGGGAGCCGCCAGAGGCGGGCGCCGCCCCGGCCGAGCGCACCGAGTCCCCGCCCGAGGGCATGGTCGAGGAAGTCCGTGAGCTCGTCGCCTGGTCGCAGAAGACGCGTACCGGCGACCGGGCCGACCTCACCTTCGAGCCCTCGGACCGTGCATGGAACATGCTCTCGGTTGGGCCCCGGGAGTGCCCCGGCGCGTTCAACTGCCCATCGGGCGGTAGCTGCTTCGCCGAGGCGGCACGTGACCGGGCGGCGGGGGCCGACATCGTCGTCGTCAACACCCATCTCTACGGCGCCCACCTGGCCAGCGGCGGCGTCGTGCTGCCCGAGCACGACGTCGTCGTGTTCGACGAGGCGCACCAGCTCGAGGAGGTCATGACCTCGAGCCTCGGGGTGGAACTGACCCCGGGTCGTTTCCGCACCCTGGTCACCGCCGCCCGGCCGCTGGTGGAGCCACGGGGCGCCGACCATCTCGACTCCCTGGCCGCGGCGGGTGACCTGCTCGGCACGCTGCTCTCCGACCGCGTCGGGACCCGCGTGCTCGAAAAAGGGAGTCGCTCGGCGGAGGACGACGAGTTGTCCGAGCTCTTGGGGCGCGCCGCCGAGGTGAGCCGGCGGGTGGTCGACGCGCTGCGGCGGAGCGGCGCCCAGCGCAGCTTCGTCTCGGGCGACGCCGACGACCCGGACAAGGCCAGCCGCAAGACCCGCACCCTGCAGGCGGCGGCGCACCTGGCCGAGGACCTCCACCGGCTGACCGGTCGCACCGACGCCGAGGTGGCGTGGGTCGACGGCACCCGTCGCAACACGCGCCTGCGGCTCTCTCCCATCGACGTCGGCCCGGCCTTGTCGGGGGTGTTGTGGGGCACCGTCACCTCGGTGTTGACGAGCGCGACGATCCCGCCGCGCGTCGTCGAACGGGTGGGCCTCGAGGAGTTCCCGACCGAAGAGCTGAACGTCGGCAGCCCCTTCGACTACCGGTCCCACGCCTTGCTCTACGTGGCGCGCCACCTGCCAGACCGACGCGCCGAGGGCGCGGAGGAGGCGCTGTTCGAAGAGCTCGACTTGTTGATCGAGGCTGCGGGCGGGCGCACACTGGCGCTGTTCACGAGCCGGCGCGCCACCGAGGCGGCGGCTGAAGCGCTGGCGCCGGAGTTGCCCTACACGCTGTTGCTCCAGGGCGACCAGCCCAAGGGACGACTGTTGGAGGAGTTCACCGACGACGAGACGTCGTGCCTCTTCGCCACCATGAGCTTCTGGCAGGGGGTCGACATCCCGGGCCCCGCACTCTCGCTGGTCACGATCGACCGGCTCCCGTTCCCGCGGCCCGACGACCCGCTGCACCAGGCCCGGCGCGACCGGGCCGGCGGGCGCGCCTTCTCGGTCGTTGACCTGCCCCGCGCCGCGACGCTGCTCGCGCAGGGCGCCGGGCGGCTCATCCGCACCGCGGACGACAAGGGCGTCGTCGCCGTTCTCGACCCGCGCCTGGCGACGGCGTCCTACCGTGGCGTGCTGCTCGCCACGCTGCCGCCAATGCGGCGCTCGGTGGACCGGAGCGAGGTGGAGTCGTTCCTCCGGCGAGCGCTCGACGACGAAGAGGCAGTCGAGTAGCTCTCGAAACACAGGGTCGTCGCGCCCGCGGCTCAGTAGCCCAGGCGGTCCAGCATCTCCTCGCGGTTCTGCCAGCGTCGTTCGACCTTGACGTGCAGGTCGAGGTACGTCCCCTCCGGCAGCGACTGGCGCACCACGATGCCGACGGCCTTGAGCACCTCACCGCCCTTGCCGATGACGATCGCCTTCTGCGAATCGCGCTCGACGATGATCTCGACACGGATGTGCGGCCCTTCCCACTCGGTGACCCGGCACGTGATGGCGTGCGGGAGCTCGTCCCGCGTCTTCGCCAGCAGCTGCTCGCGCACCAACTCGGCCACCCACAGGGCTTCGGGCGTGTCGGTGACGACGTCGGTCGGGAAGAACGGGGGGCCCTCGGGCAGCCGGCCGATGAGGTAGGAGGTCAGCGCGTCCACGCCCTTGCCCGAGCGCGCCGAGACGGGGAAGTACTCCACCTCCGCCAATCCACCCAGTCGCTCGACCGCCTCTTCGGCCTCGGCCAGGCGTTCGATCACCCGGTCCGACGTCGCACGGTCCGTCTTGTTGACGACGACCACCAGACCAGGCACGCCGACGTCGGTCTCGCCTCCGGCGCCCACCGAAGCGGCTGCTCGACGGATGTGGCCGACCGAACGGTCGAGCACGGTGCGGTCTCCCGGCCCGATGGCGGCCGTGGCGTCCACGACCGCCAGGATCACGTCCACCTCGTGCAGCGCGTCGGTGGCCGTGTCGTTGAGCCGGGTCCCGAGCGCGCTGCGCGGGCGGTGGATGCCCGGTGTGTCGACGAACACCACCTGCGCGTCGGCCTCCTCGTCGTGCAGCACGCCGAGGATCCGATGGCGCGTCGTGTTGGGCCGCGACGACGTGATCGCCACCTTTGTGCCCACCATCTGATTGACCAGCGTCGACTTGCCGACGTTGGGACGGCCGACGACGGCGACGAAACCAGAACGCATCGGCCGATCCCTCAGTTACCGCTGCGGGTCGTGTCGGCGGCGCGCTCGGCAGCCGCCCCACCCTCGCCGTTGCGCCGGCCGGTGCCGCCGGCGCCCGCCCCGCCCTCGTCGTCGCCGCCCTCGAACTCGGAGCGCCGCCCGGTCGGCTCGATCCGGATGCGCCCGATGCGCCGTCCGCGCACGTCGAGCGCGGTGAGGCGGAACCCGTCGACCTCGACGGAATCCCCGGCGTTGGGCACCCGGCCGATGATGTCCAGCATCAGCCCGCCGACGGTGTCCCACGGGCCCTGCGGCAGGTCCGCCCCGAGCAGCTCGTCGGCGTCGTCCACCGAGTACCCCGCGTTCACCATCACCGAGCCGTCGGCGAGCATTTCGACCGTCGGCTCTTCGACGTCGAACTCGTCGACGATGTCGCCCACGAGCTCCTCGAGGAGGTCCTCGAGCGTGATGAGCCCCGCCGTGCCGCCGTACTCGTCGACCACGATCGCCATGTGGTACTTCTGCTCCTGCATCTCGCGCAGGAGGTCCGAGACCTCTTTGGACTCGGGGATGAAGTGCGCCGGGCGCATGCTGACCCGCACGAGCTGGTCCGATTTGCCCGCACGCTCGTCGCGGACGAGGTCCTTGACGTACGCGATGCCGATGATGTCGTCGATCCCCTCGGCCTCGACCGGGATACGGCTGTAGCCCGCCCCGAGCGCCGTCTCGAGCGCCAGGCGCACACTCGCATCGGCCTCGACCGTCACCATGTCCGGCCGCGGCGTCATGACCTCGCGGGCCACCGTGTCCCCGAAATCGATGATGGAGTGGATGAAGGAGCGCTCGTCACCCTCGATCACGTGCTCCTCGTGGGCCACATCGGCCATCGCCTTCAGCTCGGCGTCGGTGATGTATGCCTCGTGCGTCCCCCCCTCGTCGTCGCGTCCAGCGCCGATGATCCGGTTGGCCAGGCCGATGAGGAGCTTGGAGAGCCATCGGATGGGCGGGAAACGGATGAGGGCATTCACGATCGGGGCGCTGAGCAGAGCGGCACGGTCCGCGTTCTGCACCGCCCAGTTCTTCGGCACCGCCTCGAAGAACACGAAGATCACGACGATTTCGAACACGATGCCCAGCACCACGCCTAGGCCGCCGAAGAGGTGCTCGGCCACGATGCCCACAAGGGTGGCCGAGACCAGCTGGCAGATCAGGACCAGCAACAGGATCGGGTTGAGGAAGTTGGCCGGGCTCTCGACCAGCCGTTCGAGCTGGCGGGCCCCGCGTCGCTTCTGGTCGACCAGCGACTTGGCCTTGATCCGACTCATCCGGACGAGACTCGTCTCGGCCATGGCCAGCACGCCCGACCCCACCAGCAGCACGACGATGATGACGACGAGGATGGCGTCCTCGGCCCCGAAGCTCGCCGCCAGCAGTGGGTGCACGTTCATGCCTCCGGGCTGACCCGGTAGAAGCGTGCCAGCATCTGCCGCTCGAGCGCTTCCATCCGCTCGGCCTCGGCGTCCACCTCGTGGTCCATCCCGAGCAGGTGGAGCAGGCCGTGCACGACCAGCAGCGCGACCTCGTCGTCGAACGGGACGCCGTGCTCTTCAGCGTTGCGCACCGCGACGGTCGGGCAGATCACGACGTCACCGAGGAGCGTGAGGCCGCCCTCCTCCGCCTCCGAGCCCGGGCCCGTGCCCCCGAAGTCGGGCGAGCGCCCCGACGGGAGCGGCTCGTCCTCGATCGGGAACGACAGGACGTCGGTCGGGCCGGTCTTGCCGAGGAACTGCTCGTTCAGCCGCGCCATGGCCGCCTCGTCGACGAACAACAGCGAGACCTCGGTCTCGCCCTTGACGCCGCGCGCCGTGAGCACCTCCCGCGCCAGCCTGGCCCACCGGCCTACGTCGATCGGATGAGCCTGTTGCTCGTCGGCGGCGAAAACGTCGATGGTCACGTGGTGTGACCAGCCCGCCCCTCTGCCATGTCGTAGGCGTCGACGATGTCGGCGACGATCTTGTGGCGGACCACGTCGCGGCGCGTCAGGTGGACGAACGCGATGTCGTCGATCCCGCCGAGCACAGGCTCGAGCCCGACGAGACCCGAGCGTCCGCCAGGGACGTCGATCTGCGTCACGTCGCCGGTCACGACGCACTTGGACCCGAACCCGATGCGGGTCAGGAACATCTTCATCTGCTCGGGCGTCGTGTTCTGCGCCTCGTCGAGGATGATGAACGAGCTGTTCAGCGTGCGGCCGCGCATGAAGGCGAGCGGCGCCACCTCGATGGTGCCGCGGTCGAGCAGCCGTTGCGCGCCTTCGGGCTCGAGCAGGTCGTACAACGCGTCGTACAGGGGGCGGAGATACGGGTCGACCTTGGCCATCAGGTCGCCGGGCAGGAAGCCCAGTCGCTCCCCCGCCTCGACCGCCGGCCGCGTGAGGATGATGCGCGCCACCTGGCGCGACTGCAGTGCGTGCACCGCCTGGGCGACCGCCAGATACGACTTCCCGGTGCCGGCGGGACCGATGCCGAAGGTGATGATGCTCTGGGAGATGGCGTCGACGTAACGCTTCTGCCCGGCCGTGTTGGGCCGGACCGTCTTCCCGCCGGCGGCGCGCACCACCTCCGAACGGAGCACCTCGCTCGGCCGGATGTCCTCGCGCACCATGTCGATCGTGCGGGCGAGGGTCGACTCGTCGAGGTTCCGTCCCGCCTGCGCGAGAAGGATGAGCTCTTCGAAGAGGCGCACCACCACTTCGGCCGCCGGGCCCTCTACCGAGATCCGGTTGCCCTGGACGACGATCTGTTCGTCGGGGAACGCCCCCTCGATCTGGCGCAGGTGCTCGTCGCGGGTGCCGAGGAGCCCCGCCATCAGGTGGTTGCCGGGGACGAAGCACTCGGCACGTAGGGCCGTGGTCATAAGGCGGTCATGAGTTGAGCAGGTGTCCTTTCAGCGGTTCGCCCCCGAGGACGTGGAGATGGAGGTGGGGCACGGAGTTCATGGTGTCGGGGCCGACGTTGAACACCAGCCGGTAGCCCCGCTCGGGTGTGGCCAGCCCGGCCTCGTCGGCCACCTCCCGCGCCGCCAGGACCATCTCGGCCAGGACCGGTCCGTCCTCGGCGGTGACGGTCGAGGCGTCGTCGATGTGGCGCTTCGGCACGATGAGCACGTGCAGCGGCGCCAGCGGGTGGATGTCCATGAAGGCGTACGTCGTGTCCGTCTCGTGCACCTTGTCCGAAGGCACCTCGCCCGCCACGATCTTGCAGAAGAGGCAGTCCGTCATGCCCGGACGACGCACTCCCTCTGCTCTGGCCTGATCACTCGCGCGAACATACCGGGCGAGGGGTCCGGACCGTGACCATCGGCCCCGATCAGGGCTGGCCCCCGTCCGCTGCGGGCTCCGCTGCGGGCTCGGCTGCGGGCTCCGCCGCCGCCACCGTGCCCGTCCGCAGCGAGGCCAACAGCGCGCCGGCCGTCACGGCCGCCGTCTCGGCCCGCAACACGCTCAGGCCGAAGCCGACGGTCGGGAGCCCGGACGAGAGCTCGTCGGTGCTCCACCCGCCCTCGGGGCCGACCGCCACGACGTGAGCGGCCACCGAGGGGCGGTCGCCGCTCAGCTGCGCGAGGACGACCTCGCCCGGCCCGCCCAACGACGACAGGTCGGCGAAGCGCACGACGTCGGTGAGCTCGGGCAACCAGACGCGCCGGCACTGGGCCGCCGCCTCCCGCGCCACCCGTCGCAGCCGCTCCACCGTTGCCTTGCCGCGTGCGCCGCTCCAGCGGACGACGCTCCGCTCGCTGAGCAACGGCACGATGCGGTCGATCCCGAGCTCGGTCAGCTTCTGCACGACCCACTCGGGCCGCTCGCCCTTGACCGGCGCGAACGCCACCGTCAACGCCGGCACCGCCGCCGGCTCGAACTGCACCGCCCCATCGCCGCCGACCCCCGGCACACCCGTGACCGGCACGACCTCGGGGCCGCCCTGCCACGTCACCCTGGACCAGCGCCCGCGCCCGTCCGCAGCGATGACCTCTTCGCCCGCCCGCAGCCGCAGCACGCGGCCCAGGTGGTGGACGTCCTCCTCCGTCAGCAACGGAAGCGCCGGGTCGTCGACGAAGACCTGCGCCGCGGCGGCGGCGCGCACGGTGATGGCGGCGTAGGAGGGGGTGGCGTAGGAGGGGGTGGCGTCAGCCAAAGGCGGACCGCAGCCGCGAGAACACGCCGCCCTCGCCGCCGCCGGTGCCGGGCGCCGCCACGTCCTCGCCGCGGGCGGCGGCGAACTGGCGCAGCAGCTCGTCCTGCTCGGGCGTCAGCCCGGTCGGCGTCTCGGTCAGGACGTGCACGTAGAGGTCGCCCCGCCCGCGGCCGCGCAGGTGCGGCACGCCGAGGCCGCGGATCCGTTCGATGTGGCCGTGCTGGGTGCCGGGCGCCACCGTCAGGCGTTGGGGCCCGTCGAGCGACTCGACCTGCGTCTCCACGCCGAGGGCGGCCTGGGCCACGCCGACGCTGAGCGTCGTGTGCAGGTTGTCCCCCTGGCGCTCGAAGCGCGGGTCGGGCGCCACGTTCAGGTGCACGAACAAGGAACCGTTTGGCGCGCCGCGTTGTCCGGCGGCGCCCCGATCGGCCAACCGCAACGTCGACCCGTGCTCCACGCCGGCCGGCACCTCGACCGTGAAGATGTTCTCCTCCATGCGGCGCCCCTCGCCGCGGCAGTCCGGGCAGGGGTGGGGGATCATCTCGCCGGTGCCCGCGCACCGCGAGCACGCCACGCTCGTCACGACCTGTCCGAGCAGCGACTGGCGCACCCGGCGCAGCTCACCGGTGCCCTGGCAGTCGACGCACGTCTCGGGCTCGGTGCCCGGCGCCGTCCCCCGCCCCGAGCACGCCGTGCACATCGAGGGCAGGCGCACCGAGATCTCCTGCTGCGAGCCGAACACGGCCTCCTCGAAGCGGAGGTCCAGCCGCACCTCGGCGTCCGCGCCGGACTGCGGGCCGCGGCGCCGGTCGGTCCCGGACATCTGCCCGAAGAAGGCCTCGAAGATGTCGCCCAGTCCGCCCTCGAAGTTGAACCCGCCCATCCCGCCGGGCTGGGAGCCGAACACGCCCTCGGGCCCGAAGCGGTCGTAGCGGGCGCGGCGCTCGGGGTCGCGCAGCACCTCGTACGCCACGGTCACCTGCTTGAAGCGCGCCTCGGCCTCCGGGTCCCCCTGGTTCGTGTCGGGGTGCAGCTCGCGCGCCCGCGCCCGGTAGGCGCGCTTGATCTCCTCGTCGGACGCGTCGGGACGGACGCCGAGCAGCTCGTAGAGGTTGCCGAGCCCGTCAGTGACCGCCATCGTGCCCTCCACCCCCGCCGGCGAGGCGCTCACCGAGGCGCTCGCCGACCACATGGACCGCGGCCAGCGTGCGTGAGTAGTCCATGCGGGTCGGCCCGAGGAGCCCCACCGCGCCGAGTTCCAGGCCGTCCACCGTGACCGGCGCCACGACCACGGCACACGACGACAACGGCTCGAAGCCGTGCTCGGTCCCGATGGCGACGGACCAGCCCCGGCTGAGGACGTCGCGCAGCAGCGTCACCACGACGAGCTGCTGCTCCAAGATGCTCAGCACCGATCGCACCGTCTCGACCGCCTCGAACGACTCGGCCAGGCGCGCCGGGCCACCCACGAACACCTGGTCGGCCTCGATCGTGCCGCCCATGGCGTCGAGCGCCGTCAGCGCCAGACCCACCAGGTGATCGACCCCACGGCGACCACTCGGCGGCGTCCGCCACGGGCCGGCCAGCGTCTGGCCCGCCAGGTGCGCGGTGAGGAACGCACCGGCGTCCCCCAGGGCCTCCTCGGACACCTCGGCGTCGAGGTCGACCGTCCACTTCTCGACGGCGCCGTCGGACAGGACGACCACGAGGAGCGCGTGCAACGGCGACAGGCCCACCAGCTGGATGGAGCGGATGGTCGCGGTCTCGTGGGACGGGCCGACCACCACCGCGGCGTACGACGTCAGCTCGGACAGCAGGCCGGTCGCGCGCTCGAGCACCGTCTCCATCTCGCCGTGCACGTGGTCGAAGAACTCCGTCACCTGGCGGCGCTGCATCGGTCCGAGCACGCCCGGCGCGGTCAGGTGGTCGACGAAGAAGCGATAGCCCTTGTCCGTCGGGATCCGACCGGCACTCGTATGCGGCTGCACCAGATACCCGTCACGCTCGAGCGCAACCATCTCCGAGCGCACCGTCGCCGACGACACCTGCACCCCCGGTGCGTTGGCGACGTGGGACGAGCCAACCGGCTCGGCGGTCCCGATGTACTCGCTGACTACGGCCTCGAGGATCGCGGCACGCCGGGCGTTCAGCTCGGAGTCCTCGTCGTGGTCGGCTGGCGGTGCTGGGTCGGCGTGAAGGTTCATGAGGTGCCTGGCACTCGAGTTTACCGAGTGCCAGCGCCCCACCCTCGGGCGCGCCACCCGACCAGGGATTGCCCACCCCGGCCCGGACTCTCGACCTAGTCGTCCCCCAGCCGCAACGCAGAGATGAACGCCTCCTGGGGCACCTCGACCCGGCCGATGTTCTTCATCCGCTTCTTGCCCTCTTTCTGCTTCTCGAGGAGCTTGCGCTTGCGGGTGATGTCGCCGCCGTAGCACTTGGCCAGGACGTCCTTGCGCTTCGCCTTGACCGTCTCGCGGGCCACGATCCGCCCGCCGATGGCCGCCTGGATCGGCACGTCGAACAGCTGGCGGGGAATCAGCTCCCGCAGCTTCTCGGCCATCTTGCGCCCGTACACGTCGGCCGAGCTCTTGTGCACGATCGTCGAGAAGGCGTCGACCGGCGTGTGGTTGATCAGGACGTCGACCCGCACCAGGTTCGCCGTGGCGTACCCCTCGGGCTCGTAGTCCAACGAGGCGTAGCCCTTCGTCCGCGACTTCAGCTGGTCGAAGAAGTCGATGACCACCTCGGCCAGCGGGATCGTGTACACGAGCTCGACCCGCTCGGGGGACAGGTATTCCATACGGGACATCTCGGCCCGCCGGCCCTGGCACAGCTCCATCACCGTGCCCGTGTACTCGCTCGGCGTGATGATCGTCGCCGACAGCATCGGCTCGTCGATGTGGTCGATCCGGCTCGCGTCCGGCAGCTCGGTCGGGTTGTCGACGTCGAGCTCGACCCCGTCGGTCAGGAAGGCCCGGTACGCCACACTCGGCGCGGTGGCGATCAGCGACAGGTTGAACTCGCGCTCCAGGCGCTCCCGCACGATCTCCATGTGCAACAGCCCCAGGAACCCGCAGCGGAAGCCGATGCCCAGCGCGTGCGACGTCTCGGGCTCGAACGTGAACGACGCGTCGTTCAGCTTGAGTTTGTCGAGCGCGTCGCGCAGGTCCGGCAGCTCGTCGCCGTCCACGGGGTACAGCCCGCAGAACACCATCGGCTTGGGGTCCCGGTACCCGGCCAGCGCCGCCGACGCACCACCAACGGAAGTCGTCACCGTCTCACCCGAGCGCGCCTCGCCGACGTCCTTGATCCCGGCGATCAGGTAGCCCACCTCGCCCGGCCCGAGCGCCTTCACCGGCAGGGCGTAAGGCGTGCGCACCCCGACTTCCTCGACGTCGTGCACGGCCCCCGCCTGGATGAAGCGCAGACGGGAGTCGGCCGAGAGACGGCCGTCGACGATCCGGATGGAGCTCACCACGCCGCGGTACTGGTCGTAGGAGGAGTCGAAGATCAGCGCGCGCAGCGGCGCAGACGCGTCGCCCTTCGGGGGCGGGATACGGGCGATGATGGCGTCGAGCAACTCGGGCACGCCCTCGCCGGTCTTGGCCGAGATCTGCAAGATGTCCTCGGCCGGCAGCCCGAGCACGTGCTCGATCTCGAGCGCGCACCGCACCGGGTCCGCCGCCGGCAGGTCGATCTTGTTGAGCACCGGGACGATCTCGAGGTCGTTCTCGATGGCCTGGTACGTGTTGGCCAGCGTCTGCGCCTGGATCCCCTGGCTGGCGTCCACCAAGAGCACTGCCCCCTCACACGCCGCCAGCGACCGCGACACCTCGTAGCCGAAGTCGACGTGCCCCGGCGTGTCGATCAGGTGCAACACGTGGCCGCCGTGCTCGACCCGCACGTTCTGCGCCTTGATGGTGATCCCCCGCTCCCGCTCGATGTCCATCGAGTCGAGGTACTGCTCCCGCATCAAACGGGGGTCGACGGCACCGGTGAGCTCGAGGATCCGGTCCGACAGCGTCGACTTGCCATGGTCGACGTGGCTGATGATCGAGAAGTTCCGGATGCGCTCGATCCCAACGGATCCATGGTCGTTGGCAGAAGCGGGCACGGTCTGTCGATCGTACCGGCCTCGCCCCCCGTTCCCGGTCGCCCACCGACCGCCTGGCCAGGGAACTTGTTCCAGCGCCGCCGCGGTGCGCCTGCCTGGTCGTGGCCGCCACCTGCTACAGTTGTCGCTCCGTACCGGTGGGCTGACGCCCTTCCGCCGGGCCCTTTCGAAAACACCGAGGATTTCTTCACGTGGCCAACATCAAGAGCCAGATCAAGCGGAACCGCCAGAACGAGAAGCGCCGTCTGCGCAACAAGTCGGTCCGGGCCGAGATGCGCACGCGCTCCAAGTCCGCCGTGACCGCCGCCGAGGGCGGGGC
The DNA here is from genome assembly GCA_036521235.1 of Acidimicrobiales bacterium. Classification (GTDB taxonomy): domain Bacteria; phylum Actinomycetota; class Acidimicrobiia; order Acidimicrobiales; family RAAP-2; genus Bog-473. Next base: position 15,054 of record DATDIE010000260.1, read on the forward strand.
CGAGGACAGCGTCGAACTGCTGCGCCAGGCCGTGAAGCGGATCGACAAGGCCGCCTCCCAGGGCGTGATCCACAAGAACACTGCGGCCAACCACAAGTCCCGCCTGGTGCGCCGGGTCGCCCAGATCGAGGCCGCGTCCGCCGAGTAGCGGGCGCGCCGCTTCAACTTCCTACTTTCGGGGACTACCCTCCTGCGCCTGCGGCGCCCTCCAGAAGAATTCGAGCTGGATGTTGTCGGGGTCGCGAAAGCTGACCATCGCGTTCGGGGTGTAGTCCAGCTCCTTGACCCCGGAGTGCTCGATGCCGAGCTCGTCCAGCCGATCGGCCCACTCGTCGAGGTCCTTCCGCAGGGGCACGAGGAACTCGAGATGGTCGAGACCCGTCCGTAGCTCACTGAACACGTCACCCCGGTTGCCCGAATGGCCTACGAGGCAGAGCACCAGTCGGCTGCTCGGCTCGAAGAGGGAGATGTAGCGCAGCGCTCCGTCGTCCGACGTGTGGTCGTAATCCTGTTCCATTCTCAACAGTCGCGAGTACCACGATGCGCTCGCCACCGGATCACGAACGGTCAGGTTGACCTCGAGGCGCCCCGTGATACCCGGCATGCGTCGAGTCTTGCAAGCCAGCCGGACGAAGGCCCGATCGACGTGCACACCTTGTCCCGCTCAAGCGTCTTCGCGGCCAGCGTTAGCCCGTCGACCGGTATCGAGCGTCGGACGTGTGGCGATCCAATCTCGAGCCACCGTTTCAAAAGTCCTAACTGCGGGTAAACAAGTGCCGCGGTTTTAGCCGTCCACCGAAGGGAGCGCCGAAAAGGCGAACAAAACAAAAGGAGGGGCGAGGTATGCCTGTCGAATCGTTGAAGACGAGCGAATCAGGTTTCGAGGGATCAGATGAGCGGTCCCCGGTCAGGCAACTCGTTGCGGACCCGGCTCCCCTCGGGCTCGGGGCGTTTGCAATGACAACCTTCGCCCTGAGCATCTCCAATACGAACATCTGGGGCGCCGGAGTCAGCGCCGCGTTGGCGTTGGCGCTCGTGTACGGCGGGTCGGCCCAGTTGCTGGCCGGCATGTGGGAGTTCGTCAGGAAGAACACCTTCGGGGCACTGGCGTTCACCTCGTACGGGGCGTTCTGGATCTCCTACTACGTCCTCTCACGCTCGATCATCCCGACCATCAAGTCGCCCGCCGACGTCTCGGTCGCCGTGGGCGTGTTCCTCCTCGGGTGGACGATATTCACCTTCTACATGACGATCGCGTCGTTCCGGGTTTCGGGTGCAGTCGTTGCGGTGTTCGTCCTGCTGACCGCCACGTTCGTGCTCCTCACGATCGGTGCCTTCGACAACATGGCCACCGTCACCAAGGCTGGCGGCTGGGTCGGCATCGCGACCGCGGCCGCCGCGTGGTACGCATCGTTCGCCGGCGTGGTGAACGACACCTTCAAGAAGTCCATCGTTCCGACGTTGCCACTCGGGCACGAGCCCACTGCAGAGGTGGCCCACCCTCGCGCCGCCTGACATGGCGACAGCCAGCGACGCCGGGGTCAACGGCGAGCACGGCGGCAGAGGAGTCGCGCTCTCGGCCCTACTCAACGAGACCAGGCGCTTCGAGCCGCCCGCCGGGTTCGCAGCTCGCGCGAATGCCAAGCCCGGCATCTACGAGGAAGCCGAGAGGGACCCCTTGGCCTGGTGGGCCGAACAGGCAGCCTGGCTCGACTGGGCACGGCCTTGGGACCAGGTGCTCGAGTGGGATCTGCCCTTTGCCAAATGGTTCGTCGGAGGTCGCCTGAACGCCTGCGTCAATTGCGTCGATCGCCACGTCGCAGCGGGACGCGGCGACAGAGTCGCGTACTACTGGGTCGGTGAGCCCGAGGGCGAGACCCGCACGATCACCTACGCAGACCTTCAGGACATGGTGTGCCGGGCCGCGAACGCTCTGACCGAGCTCGGAGTCACAGCCGGCGATCGGGTCGCCATCTACATGCCGATGATCCCCGAGACGATCGTGGCGATGCTCGCCTGTGCGCGCCTGGGCGCACCTCATTCGGTCGTCTTTGGCGGTTTCTCGGCCGCCGCATTGGCCAGCCGGATCATCGACGCCGATGCACGGGTGGTGATCACCTCCGACGGCGGCTTCCGGCGGGGCGTGGCAACGCCCCTCAAGGCGGGAGTCGACGACGCCGTCGCGCAGTGCCCGGACGTGCGCCACGTCCTGGTGGTGCGCCGCACGGGGCAGGAGGTCGCCTGGACCGAAGGCCGCGACGTCTGGTGGCACGAGTTGGTCGACGCGCAGTCTTCCGATCACAAGGCTGAGGCCTTCGACGCCGAGCAGCCCCTCTACATCATGTATACGAGCGGCACGACGGCCCAACCCAAGGGGATCCTTCACACGACTGGCGGTTACCTCACCCATTGCGCGACGACCCACCGTCTCATCTTCGACATCAAGCCGGAGGAAGACGTCTTCTGGACCGCCGCGGACGTCGGGTGGGTGACCGGACACAGCTACATCGTCTACGGCCCGCTCGCCAACGGGACCACCTCGGTCCTCTACGAGGGGACGCCCGACGCAGGCGGCAAGGACCGCTGGTGGAAGATCGTGGAGGAGTACGGCGTGAGCATCCTCTACACGGCGCCGACCACGATCAGGACGCTCATGAAGTGGGGCGAGCAGTACCCCGAGGCGCACGATCTCTCGAGCCTCCGGCTCCTCGGCTCTGTGGGCGAGCCCATCAACCCCGAAGCATGGATGTGGTACCGCCAATACGTCGGGGGGAACAACTGCCCGATCGTCGACACCTGGTGGCAGACGGAGACCGGGGGGATCCTCATTTCGCCCCTGCCCGGCATCACCGCAACCAAGCCGGGTGCCGCAATGACGCCGTTCCCAGCGATCCACGCGGACGTGGTCGACGACGATGGCCGCTCTGTCGGCAACGGCGAGGGTGGGTTCTTGGTCATCACCGATCCGTGGCCCGGAATGCTCAGGGGCATTTGGGGGGATGACGATCGTTACCGCAGCACGTATTGGTCCAGGTTCCCCGGCCGCTACTTCGCCGGCGATGGCGCAAAGCGCGATGACGACGGCGACCTGTGGTTGCTCGGCCGCATCGACGACGTGATGAACATCTCGGGCCATCGCATCTCGACGACCGAAGTCGAGCATGCACTCGTCGGCGACCCACGGGTGGCCGAAGCGGCTGTCGTCGGAGCCTCGGACGCCACCACAGGCCAGGCCATCGTCGCCTTCGTGACGGTCAAGGGTGATGGCCCGGCGACCGACGAGGCGGGGGAAGCGTTGGCCCAGGAACTCCGAGAGACCGTCTCGGTGACGATCGGCCCGATCGCCAAGCCGCGTCAGATTCTCCTCACTCCGGAGCTGCCGAAGACGCGCAGTGGCAAGATCATGCGGCGCCTGCTTCGCGACGTCGCGGAGGAGCGCCCGTTGGGCGATGTCACGACCCTGCTCGACCCGACCGTCGTCAAATCCATCGACAAGGCGATGCACGCCGGGTCCGCGGCCGAAGACTGATCGGTTGACGCCGTCCGTGCGCGAGTTGACCGAGGAGGGGCTCGAGAGCCCGGCCGGTCTCTACGTCGCCAGGCAGAAGGTGAACAGCTTCTCCGGCTCGATCCGCGCCGCCATGGCGTCGGCGTTGTCGAGCCACTCCTCGAAGGCCGGCCCCTGCTTGGGCAGGTACTCGTCGAGCATCGCCTGACGCAGCTCGGCGCACGCGGGGTCGTCCAGGGCGTAACGCTCCGCCCGTCCGTGCACGGTGACCGCCAGCTCCTCGCCCGGGAGGTGCGTCGCACTCACGGCCGGGCGCGCCGAAAGGTGCCGCATCCGCACGGACTCGCGCCCGGAGCTGAACCAGAACGTGCCGTGAAGGAAGTAGCCGTCGACGGGCCCGGCGAGCGGGCGGCCGTTCGCCGTCACCGTCGCCAGCACCAACAGCCTCATCCCCTGCAGTCGTTCGGTCAGCTGCCGGGCATCCAATCGTCGCTCCGCGGAGATGATGTCGCTCAGGTGCGGACCCGCGGCCGCCATGGAGGCGTCGAGCACGTGCTGCAAGTGGTCCAGTTCTTCGGGAGTCTCGAGCATGGCGCCAGTCCACCACGAGGGTGCTCGCGACGACCCCTGGCGCGCGAAGCTGGAGGTGATGGCGGACGGCCTCGTCCTCACCCGCCGGGTCTCCGAGCGGGGTGTGCATGATTGGGCGCAACGCGCCGTTGACCCGATGACCTCGGGCGCCGTCCGCGAGTACGTCGGCTACGAGGAGTGGACGGGCGACGGATTCCTGCGACGAGAAGTCGCCCGCTGTGGTATGGCGCTCATCCTCGCGTTCGGCGACGACATGGACGTGCACGACGGCGAGGTCGGGCCGGATCCCCAACGTTTGACTGCCTTCGTCGTGGGCAACCAGTCCCATGCGAGCGTGACCGGCGTGCGTGGCCACCAGCTCGGCGTGCAGGTCGAGCTCACCCCGGCGGGGGCGCTGGCGCTCCTTGGCGACATTGAGTCCTACAACGACCGAGTCGTCCCGATCGACGAAGCGCTGGGGCACCACGGTGTTCGGCTCCTCGATCGACTGGCCGAGGCGCCGTCGTGGGAAGCCCGGCTCGATGTCCTCGACGCGTCCTTCGCCACGTCCGAGGTCCCGGCCCTTGCACCCGAGGTGGCGTGGCTCCGCCAGCAACTGATCGACTTCCGGGGTCAAGGACGCGTCGAGCCCCTGATGGACGAGACCGGTTGGAGCCGGCGTCACGTCACCGAGCGCTTCCGTCGCCAACTCGGCCTCACCCCGAAGGCCTACGCGCGCCTGCTGCGCTTCCAGGAGGCAACCGATTTGCTCATGCAACCCGAGAGCACGGGATCCCTGGCGGATGTGGCGATGACCGCCGGCTACTACGACCAATCCCACCTCACCCGGGACTTCGCGGCGCTCGCCGGCATGACACCCGGTGCCTACGCGGCTGACGCGACAGAGATCCCGGAGGTCAGGTTTTTACAAGACCCCGATGCTCGGGTGCCCGCATAGTGGACGCATGACCGCCACCACAGATACGAGCGAGAAACATGCCATGACCACCACGTCCCTCATCCCCGTCCTCGTGTACGAGGACATCGAAGCGTCCCACGACTACCTCGTCGCCAGCTTCGGCTTCACCTCGGGTGGCCTCTACCGGGATGGCGACGGCAACGTCGTCCACGCCGAAGTACGGGCGGGCGACTGCGCCATCTGGCTCCACCGCGTGACGTCCGAGCACCAGATGGCATCGCCCAAGGGTGCGCCGGCCTCTCACGGGGGGCTCGAGGTCATCGTGCCCGACGTCGACGCACACTACGAGCACGCCAGGGCGTCGGGCGCGCACATCGACCGCGAGCCGACCGACCAGGAGTACGGTCTGCGCGAATACGGCGCCCGGGACCCCGAGGGCCACCGCTGGTGGTTCGCGTCCTCCCTCGCCAGCTGAGAGTTCGGACGGAGAGCCGGTGAGCATGCCCGAACAAGCAAGACCTCCCACCAGTCACGAACGGTCGAGCGGACGGGATTGGGATGCTTCTTATCGTGACGGCGCGCCGGCGGCCTGGGACATCGGCCGTCCGCAGAAGGCGTTCGTCCGTGTCGCCACCGAGCATGGGTTCGCCGGACCCGTTCTCGACGCCGGCTGTGGCACCGGCGAGCACGCGTTGCTCGCGGCGTCGCTGGGAGTTCGGGTGATGGGCGTCGACCTGGCAGAGACGGC
>DATDIE010000261.1:0-2438 GCA_036521235.1 Acidimicrobiales bacterium
CGCCCGCCTCGACCGCGGCCTCCGGGATCGAGCCCGAGGTCAGCGACACCCAGGTCGGCGGCGTGACCGTCCACCAGGTCGAGCTCGCGCCCGGCCTCCAGCTCGACGACGCCGTGTTCAACGGGCTCGTCGTCGTTGCCACGACGCTCCGCGGGGTCAGTGACGTGGCCGCGCGCAGCCGCGCCCTGGGGGAGGACCCGGGCTTCCAGGCGGTCCTTGGGAACAGACCCGCGCAGGTCACCTCGCTAGGCTTTGCCGACTTCAGCCAGCTCCTCAGCCTTGGCGAGCAGTCCACGCTGTCCAACAGTGCGGGGTTCCGCAACCTCGAAGCCGATCTCTCGCGGATCCGTACGGTGGGGTTCGACTCGACGAGGGGGGAGAACGACACGACCGCGGAGCTGCACCTCCAGATCCCATGACACAGCTATCTGACAACGAGTACCTCTTCACGTCCGAGTCGGTCACCGAAGGCCACCCGGACAAGATCGCCGACCAGATCTCCGACGGCGTCCTCGACGCAGTCCTGGCCGACGACCCGTACGGCCGCGTCGCCTGCGAGACGCTCGTCAACACCGGCCTCGTGGTCGTGTCCGGCGAGATCTCGACGACCGCCCACGTCGACGTGCACGAGATCGCCCGCGAGACGGTGCGCCGGATCGGCTACGACAACGCGCTCTACGGCTTCGACTGCAACACCTGCTCCGTCATCAACGCCCTCGACCGCCAGTCGCCCGACATCGCCCAGGGCGTCGACCGGGCCTACGAGGTGCGCACGGACGCAAACGACCGGGACGTGCTCGACCTCACGGGGGCCGGCGACCAGGGCATGATGTTCGGCTATGCGACCAGCGAGACGCCCGAGCTGATGCCGCTGCCGATCTCGCTCGCCCACCAGATCGCCCGGCAACTGGCCGCGGTGCGCCGCTCCGAGGTCGTCCCCTACCTCCGCCCCGACGGCAAGACCCAGGTCACCGTCCGCTACCGCGACGGCCGCCCCGTTGCGATCGAGAAGCTCCTGATCTCGACCCAGCACGCCGAGGGCGTCGACCCCGAGACGCGGATCAAGCCCGACCTGTGGGAGCACGTCGTCGCGCCGGTGCTGCCGGCCGAGCTGTACGACGAGGGCCGGCTGCGCGCGAACTTCATGGTCAACCCCACCGGCCGGTTCGTCATCGGCGGGCCGATGGGCGACTGCGGCCTGACCGGGCGCAAGATCATCGTCGACACCTACGGCGGCATGGCCCGCCACGGCGGCGGCGCGTTCAGCGGCAAGGACCCGTCCAAGGTCGACCGCTCGGCCGCCTACGCCGCCCGCTGGGTGGCCAAGAACGTCGTGGCCGCCGGCCTCGCCGACCGAGCCGAGGTGCAGGTCGCCTACGCGATCGGCGTCGCCCACCCGGTGTCGGTGATGGTGGAGACGTTCGGGACGGAGCGGATCGGCCGCGGCCGCATCGCCGAGCTCGTCGCCGAGCACTTCGACCTCCGCCCGGGCGCGTTCCGCGAGGAGCTCGCCCTGCACCGCCCCATCTACCAGAAGACGGCGGCGTACGGCCATTTCGGCCGGAACGACCCCGATTTCACCTGGGAGCGCACCGACCGCGCCGACGCCCTGCGCGCCGCCGCCGGCCTGAGCGCCCCTGCCGCCGCCGCCGTCTCGGCCTGAGCCGGCCCGGCCGCAGGCCCTCTTCCCCGACCCACCTGGAGCACCCATGACGACCACGACTGTCCCCACCGGCGCCGACTTCAAGGTTGCCGACCTGTCCCTGGCCGTGTTCGGCCGCAAGGAGATCCAGCTCGCCGAGCACGAGATGCCCGGCCTGATGGCGACCCGGCGCGAGTTCGGCGCGTCGCAGCCGCTGCGCGGAGCGCGCATCACCGGTTCGCTGCACATGACCATCCAGACGGCCGTCCTGATCGAGACGCTTGTCGCCCTCGGGGCGCAGGTGCGCTGGGCCTCGTGCAACATCTTCTCGACCCAGGATCACGCCGCGGCCGCCGTGGCCGTCGGCCCCGACGGCACGCCGGAGGGCCCCGGCGGCGTCCCCGTGTTCGCCTGGAAGGGCGAGACGCTCGAGGAGTACTGGTGGTGCACCGAGCGGGCGCTCTCGTGGCCCGACGGCGGACCGAACATGATCCTCGACGACGGTGGCGACGCGACGCTGCTGGTGCACAAGGGCGTCGAGTTCGAGGCGGCCGGGGCGGTGCCCTCGCCGAACGGCTCGCACTCCGAGGAGATGCGCGTGATCCTGCGCGTGCTGGAGCGGTCGCTCGAGGACGACTCCGGGCGCTGGACTGCCATCGCCGCCGGCATCAACGGCGTCACCGAGGAGACGACGACGGGCGTGCACCGGCTCTACCAGATGCAGCTCGCCGGCCAGCTCCTCTTCCCCGCCATCAACGTGAACGACTCGGTGACGAAGTCGAAGTTCGACAACCTG
>DATDIE010000262.1:0-4902 GCA_036521235.1 Acidimicrobiales bacterium
AGCGGCCGTGCCCCCGCCATGAGCCGGCACAGGTCCTCGGCGATCATCGCGGTGTGGTTGGACTCGGTGTCGTAGGTGGCGCCGCCGATGTGCGGCGTCAGCACCACCTGGGGGACCGTGGTCAGGGGGTGGTCCGTCGCCAGGAACTCGCCCTCGAAGTGGTCAAGACCCGCCGCGCCGACCTTGCCCGACGCCAGGGCGGCGACGAGGGCGTCGGTGTCGTGGATCTTGGCGCGCGCCGTGTTCAGGTAGACGACGCCGTCGCGCATCTTGGCGAAGGCGTCCGCATCGATCATGCCCGTCGTCTCCTCGGTCACCGGCGCGTGGATGGAGATGACGTCGGCGCGGGCGAAGAGGTCGTCGAGGGTGCTCGTGGCGTCCGGCGCGTACGGGTCGTAGGTCAGCACGTCCATGCCGAGGCCGCGTAGCCGCCAGCGCAGGGCGCGCCCGACCGCGCCGAGGCCGACCAGGCCCACGGTCTTGCCGGCGAGCTCCCAGGCCCGGTAGCGCTGGTACGGGATCTTGCCGTCGCGGTAGATCTCGCCCTCGCGCACGTCACGGTCGGCGGGGACGATGCCCCGGGTGGCGGCGAAGAGCAGGGCCACGGCCAGCTCGGCCACGGCGTCGGCGTTCCGCCCCGGCGCCCGCAGGACCGGCACGCCCGCGGCGGTGGCGGCGGGAACGTCGACGTTCGTCGGGTCGCCCCGGCAGCTGCAGACCGCGGTGATCGGCTGCTCGTAGAGCTCGGGGCCGCACGTGTCGCTCTCGACGACGACGATCGAGGCACCCTCGGCGGCCACCCGCTCGGCCAGCTGCTGCGCGTTGTAGATGCGGAGGGTCGGCTGATCGAGCCACGAGTCCAGCACGAGGTCGGCCAGCTGGCCCAGCAGGTCGAGGCCGGGGCCGCTCACCGCCGCGGTCACCAGGGCCTTCTGCCGAGAGGGTGTCATGCGTCCTTATTCTCCTTTGCCGGCGGGCGTCGTCCATAATGACCTGACCATGACACCCGTGTCAGATTCGTGAGCCCCCCGACGCGGCCCGTCACCGTCGGCGTCGACATCGGCACTACGTCGGTCAAGGCGTTGGCCGTGGACGAGGACGGGACCGTCGTGGCGCGCAGCCGGGTGGCGCACAGCGTCGTGGCGCCCGAGCCCGACATCCTGCGCCACGACGCGAAGAAGGCCTGGCGCTCGGGCCCGCGGCGGGCCTTCGACGAGGTCACCGCGCAGCTGCGCGACGGGCCGCAGCGCTTGGCCGGTGTCGCCGTTGCGTCCATGGTGCCGTCACTCACCGCGGTGAACCGGACAGGGGTACCGCAGCTGCCCGGGCTGCTGTACGGCGACCGCGAGGGGCGGGCCGCCGTTCCTGCCGGCGACGGCGCCGTGCTGCTGCCGGGCACGATGCCCGACGCGGAGGGCTTCTTGGCCTGGGCGTCGGCGGCGGTGCCCGACGCGCGGGGCTACTGGCCGTGCCAGGCGGTGGCGACGTATGCGCTCTCGGGCGTGCCGGCCATCGATACCGGCGTCACGGCGTCGCTCGGCGCCCTGCACACCCACGGACGCTGGAACGCCGACCTGCTTGGCTCACTCGGCGTGCGCGAGGAACAGATGCCCGACGTCGTGCCGATGGGGCAGGCCGCGGCGACGCTGCCCGAGAGCGACGCGGTGATCACCGGCGGCACCATCGACGCCTTGTGCGACCAGATCGTGGCCGGGGCGTCCCACCCGGGCGACGTGCTCGTGATCTTCGGCGCGACGCTCATCGTGTGGGCGGTGTGCGACGAGTGGCTCGTGGCGCCGGGCCTGATCAGCTACCCGCACACGACGCCCGACCGGTTCCTGATCGGGGGGCCGTCCAACGCCGGCGCGTTGTTCGTGGACTGGGCGCGGCGGCTCCTGCGGGGCACCCCGAAGCCGGGGCCCGAACGCGAGCGACTCGACCCGCGGCTGGGCGAGCCCGGCCGGGTCCCGGTCTGGCTGCCCTACGTGCGCGGCGAGCGGACGCCCTTCGACGACCACACGCTGCGATCGAACCTGTACGGCCTCGACATCGGCTCGGGCGCCGAGTCGCTCGAGCGGGCCGCCTACGAGGCGAGCGGCTTCGTCGTGCGGCGCATGCTGGACCGCGGCGGCGTGAAGGCCACCCGCATCGTGGCGAGCGGTGGTGGCTCGCGCGTCACGGCCTGGATGGCCGCCGTGGCGGACGCGACCAACCTCCCCGTCGACGCCGTCGCCGTGCCTGAGGGCGCCGCGCTCGGCGCGGCGTATTTCGCCCGCATGGCCGCCGGGCTCGAGACGTCGCTGGACGACTCGGCCCGCTGGTCCGCCGTGGGCCGACGGATCGAGCCGGACCCGGCCTGGGTGAAGGCCGCGGACGCGCGGTACGAGAAGTTCAGCGAGATCGGCCCCGGCACGTAGGACGGGCTAGCCGTTGGGCGTGAACGCCACCTTCAGGGCGCCGCTGCGGTCCTGGCGGGACAGGACCTTGAGGGCGGGCCACCACTCCTCGAGCTCGAAGCGGTGGGTGAGCATGGGCGTGATGTCGAGCCGGCCGTCCTCCACGAATTGCAGGTAGTGCGCGATGGCGTGGCGACGAGTGCCCTCGAAGTCCTCGATGCCGAAGGCGTTGGACCCTGCGATCGTGATCTCCTTGAAGTAGATCGGCGTCGACTCCCAACGCTCGGGCGTCGCGACACCCGTGTAGACGAGCTGCCCGCGCTCGGCCAGCACGCGCACGCCGACCTCGAGCGTCTCCGCCTTGGCGATGGAGTCGTACACGACGTCGATGTGGCCGGGGTGCGTCACCGGGAGGCCGTCGAGCGGCAGGTGCAGCACGGCGCCCGACCAGGCGGCGAGCTCCTCCACGAGCGCCAGCCGCGGCTCGTGGGCGAAGACGGCGGCGGCACCGAAGCGCCGCGCCATCTCGGCCTGGGCCTCGAAACGGGCGACGACGCCGACCTCGACGCCCGGGTAGAGCGCGGTGAGGATGGCGACGCTGGTGAGCCCGAGCGCGCCGGCCCCGTAGACGAGGACCCTGCCGTGCGGGGGAGGCGGGTGCCGGACGATGGCGTGGAAGGAGACGGAGAAGGGGTCGGCCAGCACGGCGGCTTCGTTCGAGATGCCGTCGGGCACCGGGATCAGCATCGAGTCGTGCGCGGCCATGCGCTCCGCCCAGGCCCCGGGCGCGCCGGTGATCACGCCCACGTGGACGCCGGCGCCGAGGTCACCCTTGGTGAAGCTCCAGCACAGGCTGAGGTCGCCGGCCTGGCACGGCGGGCACACCGGATCGATGCCGCGCGGCGCGCACGTGAGCCACGGGTTGAGCACGACGCGCTGGCCTACGTCGAGCCCGCGGGCCGCCGACCCCAGCTCGACGACCTCGGCGACGACCTCGTGGCCCGGGACGTGCGGCAGGGACGAGAACGCGGCCATGGGGTTGTCGATGTCCCCGGTGTTGAAGTCGCCGAGCACGAGCTTGGCGTCGGAGCCGCAGATACCCGACAGGATGGGCCGGGTGACCACCCAGTCGGGGTGGACGGGCCGGGCGTCGTCGATCTCGTGCAGGCCGAAGGGGATCTGCACCAAGGCCTGCTCCGCCTCGTCCTCGGGGGTCGGGCGCACCTCCGCCGCGTCGGGCGGAGCACCGAACAGCAGCGCCTTCACGAGCCGGCCTGGTCGTTGAGGGCGCGCATGCCGACCATGAAGGCGTCGATGTCCGCGGTCTTCGCCTCGATGACGGCCTTCATGTCGGGCAGGTAGTGCTCGAAGCGATCGCTGTCGATCGCCTCGATCAGCGGCCCGGCGACGGACTCGGGCGACTCCTTCGGCCCGTCGTACAACGGGTCGTCGTTGTCCGGCTGGTCCCAGATCTCCGTGTCGATGGCGCCGGGCAAGATGAGCTTGACCGTCACACCCGTGCCGTCGAGGTCGATGGCCATGGACTCGCTCCACCCCGCCAGCGCGAACTTCGAGCCGGAGTATGCCGCCTCGGCCGTGATCCCGAGGCGCCCGCCCAGGCTCGAGACGTTGACGATCGTCCCTGCCCCGCGCTCGAGCATGCGCGGGAGCACGGCCAGCGAGATGGCGACGGGGGACAGGTAATTGATGCGCATCGTGCGCCCGACCTCGAACATGGTGAGACGCGTCACGTGGCGACGCATCGGCACCGCCGCGTTGTTGATGATCACGTCGAGCCCGGCGTAGTGGTCCCAGATCTCGAGGGCGAGTTCGGCCGCCGCGGCCGGGTCGGACAGGTCGGCCGCCCAGCGCTCGGACAACGGGGAGGTGGCGCGGCAGGCGCCCAGGATCTCGTCGAGGCGTTCGGCGCGGCGCGCCACCAATGCGACCGTGTCGCCGCGCGCGGCCAGCTGGCGCGCCACCGCGGCGCCGATGCCCGACGACGCGCCGGTCACGAGGACCGTGCGGCCCCCTGTCGCAGCACTCACCAGCCAACCTCCCCCCGCCGCGCGTCGCGTTCGGCACCGGAGCATGCTCCGGTGATTCGGGGTGAGCGAGGGGTCTCGAACCCCCGACCTCCAGGACCACAACCTGGCGCTCTAACCAACTGAGCTACGCCCACCGAGGGGCACAAGTGTGGCACATCGCCCAAGTGGCGCAGGCACGGCGAGCGGCCGTGCGGAGCGGCCACGTGGTGCGTTCGCACCAATGCGCACGCCCGTCGAGGGAGCTATGTCAGGCTGTGCGGGCCGGCGACGCGCCGGCCCAGCCCCGGTGGCCGAGCGGACTTAGGCAATGGACTTCTAATCCATCTCACGCAGGTTCGAATCCTGCCCGGGGCGCCTTGTGATCTGGCAAGACATCGGAGAGCGATGTGGCAAGACATCGTAGACCGCCAATCGGTGCAGGTCACGGCTGAGGCTGGTAGTCCTTGCTCGGATCGAGC
>DATDIE010000263.1:0-2385 GCA_036521235.1 Acidimicrobiales bacterium
ACGCGGTCTGTCGGGAGCTGCCGGAACTCGCCTGCTGTCAGCCGACGCTGTCGTCGGCCCAGGGTGGCTTGAAGCTGACGGAGCAGGCGGCCTCGCGCCGGGTGACCCAACCGACGACGCGCTCCCCCTCCACGACTGGGAGCTGGGCGCGCTCGTGGCGGCACATCAGCGCGACGGCTTCCTCGAGCGAGATGTCGACATCGAGCGCCACGGCGTCCCCGTCGACGGCGAACTCGGCCAGGCTGACGGTACGCGGATCGCGGCCCGGGGCGACCACCTTGGCCACGAGAGCGCGATTGCTCACCGCACCGGCGAGGCTCCCGTCGCTCTGACAGAGGGGAACGGTCTCCTCACCGTGGGTGGCCAGCACTGCGGCGGCGTCGGCCGCCGTCTCGGTCGTCCGGAGGACCTGCATGTCCCCGTGCATGACATCCCGGACGGTTCTCATGGCGAACCTCCTGTTGCTCGCACAGTCCGGCCGCGCCGGCCGGCACCTCCTCCACCTTCGCGCCAGCATGCCGGGCCGGCAACCGGTCAACGGCGGGTGTTGTGCGACAGGCGCGTTACGAGGCTTTGCGCCGGGCGACGGTCTTGGGTCGGGCGGCGGTCTTGGTCGCCTTGGACGCCTTCTTGGCGGGCGCAGCGCGCTTGGCCGTCGTGCGCTTGTTCGACGAGGCGCGCTTGGTGCTCTTCGTGCTCTTGGACTCCGCGTCCGGGCGGGCGGCGGCTGCGATGCTGGCGTTGAGCGCCTCCATCAGGTCGACGACCTTGGCGACGGGCTCGGGACCTTCCTGCAGCACGATCTCGTGTCCGTTGCGCTTCTCTTCGATCAGAGCTTCGACCTTCTCACGATGCGTGTCGTGGAAGCGCTCCGGGTCCCACTCGCTCTCCATGGACTCAATCAGGAGCTGCGCCATGGAGAGCTCGCGGTCGGTGACATCGCCGGTCTCGGGGAGATCGAGGTCGCGTCCCGGAGCGCGTACCTCGTCGGAGAAGTACATGGTGTGGAGAGCCAGTGCGTCGTCCTCGGGGCGGATGGCCACGAGGTACTCCTTGTTGCGCATGACCAACGTGGCGATGGCGACGCGCCCGGCTTCGGACATGGCCCGGCGGAGCAGCGCGTAGGCCTTGTCCGCACCGGCACCCTCGGGGGCCAGGTAGTAGCTCGAGCGGAAGAAGACAGGGTCGATGTCGACCAGACCGACGAAATCGGAGATCTCGATCTGACGTGACTTCTTGGGCTCGGCAGACTCGAGCTCCTCCTCGGTGAGGATGACGTATTCGCCCCCGCCAAGGTCGAATCCCCGCACGATCTTGTCCTGGGAAACTTCTTCCCCAGTCCGCTCGTTGATCTTCTTGTAGCGAATGCGGTCGGAAGTCCCGTCCTCGAACTGGTTGAAGTGAATGCTCTTGTCCGACGTGGCCGGATACAGGCCCACGGGGATGTTCACCAGTCCGAAACTGAGGGCCCCCTTCCAGATCGTGCGTGGCACGTCCTCCAAAATACCAGCCCAGAGCTGGTCCACCACCTTGTTACAGCCTTTCGTCACACTGAGCCCATGGTGAAGGAGTCTCCGAGCGCTTTCGGTCCCGCCCTGCTCAGCGGGCTGGCCGACCTGGGCCCGGTCCATCCTTTCTCCGGTGACCTCTCTCTTGAGCTGGGCATTTCCGTGTGGTTGCGCACGAGCGAGACATCGCTACTAGACGCACGTTCGACGCTGCTCGAGATCCGTCGGGTGATCCTGGGCGTCTGCGAACTGGACCCCGCCACGGAGCCAGTCCCCATGGTGGGCCGGTCCCCTCGTTCGGACGTGTTGAACCTGGTCAGCTACATCTCGGACCTGCTGCGTCGAGCGTCAGCAGGCCTGGGCCGCGAACTCGCACCCTTTGTGCGGGCGGTCGTGGCGGCACTCCCCGCGCCCGAGGACGAGGCCGTCGGGGCCTAGTTCCTCGCTCGGCGGTGCGGATGTCCACGAACCGTCGGCGCGAAGCGCTCGTGCTGGTGGGGCGAAGCCCTCTCGCTGCTGAGGCGTGGTCGCCTCGCTGCTGAGGCGTGGTCGCCTAGAAGCCGAAGGCGCCGATGATCTCGCCGTTGAGGCCCGCCGCCGCCATGCTGCCCAGGTAGGGGGAATCGCCGTAGGCGAAGACGTCGCCGCGAGCAGAGGCCACCCAGTAGCCCTGGTTGTCGATGGTGGGGAAGATGGTGGTGGCCGGATTGAACCCGTTCACGTAGCCAGCCGGGGCGCCGAAGTTGGTGGCATTGCCGAAGTTGGCCACGACACCGTTGGCATAGAGCAGCCAGTAGCCCTGTCCATTCGCGGTGGCGACGGCGTCGACGACGGGCACCGACGCCGGCTTCGGGCCGCCGTAGTACGCGGCATCACC
>DATDIE010000264.1:0-3142 GCA_036521235.1 Acidimicrobiales bacterium
GCGCCCGCCCGAGATCGTCCGCCAGCGCTCGGACGTACGTGCCCGACGAACACTCGACCTCCGCCCGGTACACGCCCGGGCGCGCTGGGTCCGGCAGCGTCGCGAACCGGTAGACGGTCACCGGGCGCGGCCGCCGCTCCACCTCGACGCCCTGCCGGGCCAACTCGTGGAGCCGGCGACCCCCGACCTTCACCGCTGACACCATCGGCGGCACCTGTTCGATCTCCCCCGTCAGCGTGGCGGCGACGCGGGCCACGTCGCTCGGCGCCACTCCGGTCATGTCGTACGTGCCCGTGATGTCACCCGATGCGTCCATCGTCGACGTCGCCGTCCCCAGCACGATGTCGGTGGTGTACGTCTTCGGCAGCGCGGTCAAGAAGCGCAGCAGGCGCGTGACCCGGCCGAGGCCGACCAGGAGCACGCCGGTGGCGTCGGGGTCCAGCGTCCCGGCGTGGCCGACCCGGCGTTGATCGAAGAGGCGCCGGCAGCGCGCCACCACGTCATGGGAGGTCCAGCCCGCCTCCTTGTCGACGACCACCAGGCCGCTGACGCTCATCGACCCCCGCTCGCCGATCCGGCGCAGCGCAACGACCCGACGCGCCTCACCGGGCGGACGGCGGCTCGCCCTCGTGCAGCCCGCGCAGGAGCTCCTCGACCCGCGAGCCCGCCGCGATGGCGGGGTCGGCCTGAAAGCGCAGCCGCGGCGTGCGCTTCATGGTCATCTGCTTCCCGATCAGTCGCTGCAGGTGCCCGCGCCGCTCTTCGAGCACCGCGGCCGTCGTCTCGTCGAGCGACGCCAGAAAGACCACGGCGGACCGCATGTCCGGCGCCACCTCGACCGAGGTCACGGTCAGCATCGGGACCTCGTCCGCGTCGGCCAAGCGCTCGAGCTCTTCGGCCACTACCTGCCGTAACACCTGGTTGACCCGCAACGCCCGCGGGTACGTCGCCGTGCGCCGTTTCACGCTCACCGCGTCAGCTCCTCCGCTCGAACACGTGCCCCGACCTCCACGTGCGTCTCGTCACTCACCTGTGGCACTCGTCTGTGGCCCCTTGCCTCGGGGCCCTTCCCCACGGACCCCCGGGCCCGAGGCCGAGGCTGGTCAGGTCCGGGCGATCTCGCGCTCCTCGTAGGTCTCTATCAGGTCCCCTTCCTTGAGGTCCTGGAAGTCGGACAGGCCGATGCCGCACTCGAAGCCCGACGCCACCTCACGCACATCATCCTTGAAGCGCCGCAGGGTATTGATGGATCCCTTCCAAATGACGGTGCCGTCGCGCAGGAACCGCACCTTGGAGCCGCGGGTGATCTTGCCGTCGCGCACGTAGCAGCCGGCGATGGCACCGATGCGGGGCACCCGGAAGATCTGGCGCACCTCGGCCTCGCCCGTGACGATCTCCTCGTAGAGCGGCGAGAGCAGGCCGAGCATGGCCGCCTCGAGATCCTCGAGAAGCTTGTAGATGATCTCGTACGTACGGATCTCGACGTTGGAGGACTCGGCCAGGTCGCGGGCGCGCCGGTCCGGGCGCACGTTGAAGCCGATGATGGTGGCACTCGATGCTGCGGCCAGCTGGACGTCGTTCTCGGTAATGCCGCCGATGCCGCGCAGCACGAAGCTGAGCTTGACGTCGTCGCGCTCCAATCGCTTCAGCGACTCGGTCACGGCCTCGAGCGATCCCTGCATGTCGGCCTTCAAGACGATGTTCAGCGTGGCGGTCTCGCCGCGCGAGATCTGCTCGAAGAGGTCCTCCAGCCGTGCGCCCGTCGCCGCCGCCACCGGCTTGTGCCCCGACAGGCGGAAGCGTTGCGCCCGCGCCTCACCCAACGTCCGGGCCCGCGCCAGGTCCTTGGCGCCCCGCATCTCGTCGCCGGCGTTCGGCGGCTCGGAGAACCCGAGCACCTGCACCGGCGTCGACGGCAGCGCCTCCTTGATGTGGTCGCCCTGGTCGTCGACGAGCGCCTTGGCCTTGCCCCAGGCGGCGCCGGCCACCACGGGGTCGCCCACGCGGAGCGTCCCCTGCTGCACGATCACCGTCGCCACCGGGCCCCGGCCCGCTTCCAAATTGGCCTCGAGCACGACGCCGCGAGCCTCGCCCTCGACGCGGGCCGTGAGCTCCTCGAGCTCGGCCACCAGCACGATGCGCTCGAGCAGGTCCTCGATCCCGGTGCCCTGCAGGGCCGAAACATCGACGAAGATCGTGTCGCCGCCCCACGCCTCGGGCACCAGCTCACGCTCGGAGAGCTGCTGCATGACACGCTGAGGGTCGGCCTCGGCCCGGTCGATCTTGTTCACGGCGACGATGATCGGCACCTCGGCCGCCTTGGCGTGGTCGATGGCCTCGATCGTCTGCGGCATGACGCCGTCGTCGGCCGCCACCACCAGGATCACGATGTCTGTCACCTGCGCGCCGCGGGCCCGCATGGCGGTGAAGGCGGCGTGGCCCGGCGTGTCGATGAACGTGATGGGGTGACCCTGCCACTCCACCTGATACGCGCCGATGTGCTGCGTGATGCCACCGGCTTCGCCGGCCACGACGTTGGCCGAGCGGATCTTGTCGAGCAGCAGCGTCTTGCCGTGGTCGACGTGACCCATGACGGTGACGACCGGTGCACGCGGTCGCTGGTCGGACTCGTCCTCGTCGTCGTCGTCCTCGAAGTAGCGGTTGAGCAGCTCGGCTTCTCGCTCCTCGCCGGGGTCGACCAGGCGCACCTCGGCGCCGATCTCCGCGGCGAACAGCTCGATCATGTCGTCGGTCAGCGACTGCGTGGCCATCACCATCTCGCCCTGCAGGAGCAGGAAGCGCACGATGTCGCCCGCGCTGCGGTTCAGCTTCGGGCCGAGGTCGCGCGCGGTCGAGCCACGCTCGATGATGATCTCGCCCTCGGGTACCGGCGCGGTCGACGGCTGGTACGTCGTCAGTTGCGTCGGCTCGAGCTCTTCGAGGTTGCGCCGGCGTCGGCGCGGTCGGCGCTGGGGAGGACGGCCTCGTCCCCCGGGGCCACCGCGCAAACCGGGAGGGGGCGGCCCACCGCCGGGTCGCCCGCCGAAACCGCCACCACCGCCGGGTCGCCCGCCGAAACCACCGCCGCCACCACCGGGGCCGCCTCGACCGGGAGGACCGCCGCCGGGGCGTGTGCCACCCA
>DATDIE010000265.1:0-4843 GCA_036521235.1 Acidimicrobiales bacterium
CGAGTTGGGCGGTCAGGGCTTCGGGCAACTCAAGCTCGCGTTGCTGAACGAGATCCTTGGCCGCTCTTCGTGGGCGCCGATCGTCTTCGGGTGTCAGGCGCCCGACACCGGCAACGCCGAGATCATCGCCCACTACGGCACAGACGAGCAGAAGAAGCAGTACCTGCAGCCGCTGCTCGACGGCGAGTGCTTCTCGAGCTACTCCATGACCGAGCCGCACGCCGGCGCCGACCCCACGCTCTTCAAGACGCAAGCGGTCAAGGACGGCGACGAGTGGGTCATCAACGGATGGAAGTTCTTCTCGTCGAACGCGAGGACGGCGTCGTTCCTGATCGTGATGGTCGTGACGAACACCGAGGTGAGCGCGTACCAGGGCATGTCGATGTTCCTCGTGCCGACCGACACGCCAGGCGTGAACATCGTCCGCAACGTCGGCCTCTACGGCGAGCCCCTCAACGAGGGCTCGCACGCCCTGATCCATTACGAGGACGTGCGGGTGCCCGCCTCCGCGCTGCTGGGTGGCGAGGGGCAGGCCTTCGCCATCGCGCAGACCCGTCTCGGCGGCGGCCGCATCCACCACGCCATGCGCACGATCGGCATGGCCCAGAAAGCGATCGACATGATGTGCGAGCGCGCCTTGAGCCGGGAGACCCAGGGCAGCCTGCTGGCCGACAAACAATTCGTGCAGGGCTACATCGCCGACTCGTACGCGCAGCTCGTGCAGTTCCGCCTGTTCGTCCTCTACACGGCGTGGGAGATCGACAAGTACAACGACTACAAGCGGGTGCGCAAGGACATCTCGACGGCCAAGGTCGTCATGCCTACCGTGCTCCACGACATCGCGTGGCGGGCCATGCAGGTGCACGGGGCGCTGGGGACGACCAACGAGATGCCGTTCTTCGGCATGATCCAGGGGGCCGGAGCGTTGGGGCTGGCCGACGGGCCAACCGAGGTGCACAAGGTCACCGTGGCCCGGCAGGTCCTGCGTGACTACAAGGCGAGCGACGACATCTGGCCGACGCAGTGGCTGCCTAAGCGCCTGGACGCCGCACGGGCCAAGTACGCCGAGTATCTCGACGCGGAGGTGGGGAACCTGTGAGCGCGACCGACGCCACAGTCGGGGACGAGTGGCCCGTCGGCGACGCGCCGACGATCGCCGACGAGGAGAGGCTCACCACCTGGCTCGACACGCAGGGCCTGGGCGTCGGCGCGCCGCTCGAGCACCACTACATCTCTGGAGGCAGCCAGAACGAGATCTACGAGCTGCGCCGCGGCGACCTGCACTGCGCTATGCGCATCCCGCCGCCGAGCGCCCCGGCGCCGCGGGACGAAGGCATCGTGCGCGAGTGGCGCATCATCGAGGCCCTGGGTGGGACCGACGTGCCGCACACCGAGGCGATCGCGCTGTGCTCGGACCCGTCCGTGCTGGGTCGCACCTTCTACCTGATGGGCTTCGTCGACGGCTGGTCGCCCATGTCGACGCGCCGCCAATGGCCCGCCCCGTTCGACACCGACCTCGGCGAACGGCGTGGCCTGGCCTTTCAACTCATCGAGGGCATCGCGCTGTTGTCGAAGGTCGACTGGCAGGCCAAGGGCCTGTCCGACCTGGGACGACCCGACGGCTTCCACGAGCGGCAGGTCGACCGCTGGACCGCATTCTTGGAGCGGATCAAGGGCCGCGAATTGCCAGGGTTCGACGAGGCGGCGGCCTGGCTGCGGGCGCACCGGCCTATCGACTACCTCCCCGGCCTCATGCACGGCGACTACCAGTTCGCCAACGTGATGTTCCGGGACGGCGCGCCAGCCCGGCTGGCCGCCATCGTGGACTGGGAAATGGGCACGGTCGGCGACCCCAAGCTCGACCTCGGCTGGGTCGTGCACTCGTGGCCGGACGACACCACCGACGACGAGGACCGTGCCGGCGGTTACGTCGACATGACCGCCATGCCGTCGCGCGACGACATCCTGGGGCACTACTCGAAGGTGTCGGGCCGCCAGGTCGCCGACATCGACTACTACTGCGTACTGGCCAAGTGGAAGCTCGCCGTCGTGCTCGAACAGGGCTACCAGCGCGCCGGCGACGACGAGAAGCTGCAGGCGTTCGGACCGATCGTGCTCGAGCTCATGCAGGCCGCGGCCGACCTCGCGGCGTCGACGCCCTACGCGGTGCTCGCCGACTCCTGACGTGCGCGCTGCTCTCTGCCGCGCGTACGGCGGTCCCGACGTGGTCGAGATCGCCGACGTCCCGGCGCCGGAGCTCACGGCGGGGACGGCGCGGGTGCGGGTGCACGTCGGCGCGGTGAACTTCCCCGACGTGCTGGTCATCGCCAACACGTATCAGATGCCCGCGGCGCTCCCCTTCATCCCCGGCAGCGAGTTCGCCGGTGAGGTGGTGGAGGTCGCCGACGGCGTCACCGCGGTCGCCGCGGGCGACCGCGTCTTCGGCTCGGTGTTCATCGGCGCGTTCGCCGACGAGGTCGTCGTGTCGGCGTCGTCGCTGGCGCGCATCCCCGACGCCGTGGACGACACGACGGCGGCGGCCTTCGGGGTGGCGTACCGCACCGCGTACCACGTGCTCCGCTCCGTGGCCGAATTGGCGCCGGGCGACGAGCTGATCGTGCTCGGCGCGGGCGGTGGCGTCGGCACGGCCGCGGTCCAGCTGGGGGCGCTCCTCGGCGCGACCGTGACGGCGGTGGCGTCGTCGGACGAGAAGCTCGAGGTAGCGAAGGCGTGCGGGGCGACGCGCCTCATTAACCACCGCGCCGGCGACTTGCGCCAGGCGCTGCGCGACGCGCTCCCCGGCGGGGCGGACGTCGTGGTCGACCCGGTGGGAGGCGAGCTGTCCGAGCCCGCCTTGCGCGCGGTGCACTGGGGTGGCCGCTTCGTCACCGTCGGGTTCGCCTCGGGAACGATCCCTCGGATACCTCTTAATTTGGTGCTGCTCAAGGGCGTCCGCGTGCTCGGGTTCCAGTTCCGGGACTTTGCCACGCACATGCCGGCCGACATGGCCCGCAACGACGCCGAGCTGCTCGACCTGCTGGCCTCGGGCCGGGCCCGGCCCGTCATCGGCGCCTCGTTCGACCTGGCCGAGACGGTGGCCGCGCTGCAGCACGTCGGCGAGGGGCGGGCCGTGGGCAAGGTGGTGCTCCAGGTGGCCCCGGTCTAATATCGACGTCGATGTCAGAAGCAGAGGGAGGGCCGCGGTGAGCGCGACCGAAGTGATGAAGGGCGTCCGCGTCCTCGAAGTGGCCGAGCACACCTTTGTGCCCGCGGCCTCCGCCCTGTTGGCGGACTGGGGCGCCGACGTGATCAAGGTCGAGCCGACCGAGCGCGGCGACGCCATGCGCGGCCTGGCGGCCACGGGCGTCGTGTCGATCGGCGGCGACGTCCACGCGCTGCTCGAGCACTCGAACCGGGGCAAGCGGAGCGTGGCGCTCGACCTGAGCACGCCCGAAGGGCTCGACGTCCTCTACAAGCTCGCCGCCACCGCCGACGTGTTCCTCACCAACAAGCTGCCCCGGGTGCGCAAGAAGCTGAAGATCGAGCTCGAGGACATCCGCGCGCACAACCCGCAGATCATCTACGTCGCCGGCACGGGCCAAGGCGAGCGGGGCCCCGACGCCGACAAGGGCTCCTATGACTCGCTCGCGTTCTGGTTCCGTCCCGGCGTCGCGCTCGGCGTGAAGCCGTCCGATTCCGACCGCATCCCGAACCCACCCGGACCGGGCTTCGGGGACTCGATCGGCGCCATGACGATCGCCGGTGGAATCATGGGCGCGCTGTTCCACCGCGAACGCACGGGCGAGGCGACCACGGTCGACGTCTCGCTGCTCGCCACGGGCATGTGGGCGATGGGGCAGGCCTTCGCGCTCTCGCTCGTGATGAACGTCCCCTGGGGTGGCCCGCCCTCGAACGCCCCGCGGCTAAACCCGCTGGTGCGCAACTACCTCACGAAGGACGAGCGTGCCCTGTCCTTCTGCTGCCTGCAGGCGAGCCGCTACTGGGCCGAGCTCTGCGGGCTGGTGGGGCGGCCCGAGCTCGCCACCGACCCGCGCTTCGCCGAGCACGCCGCGCTGCTCGAGCACAGCACGGAGGCGCAGGAGGCCATGGAGGCGGCCTTCGCCGAGCACACCGCGGCCGAGTGGCGCGAGCGGCTGGCCGATTTCACCGGTCAGTGGACCGCGGTGCAGGACACGCTCGAGTGCGCGGCCGACCCGCAGGCGATCGCCAACGGCTACCTGCAGGACTGCCAGACCGCGTCGGGCACACCGTTCCAGATGGTCGCCGCACCCGTGCAGTTCGGCGGCGCACCGGCGCCGGCCGGCCGCGCCCCCGAATTCAACGAGCACGGCGACGCCATCCTCGAAGAAGTCGGAATCGACTGGGATACCATCGTGGACCTCAAGGTCCGTTCCGTCGTCGGATAGGACGCGCCCGCGCGTCAGTCAGGAGAGAGCACACATGTCACTGTTCGATGCATTCCGTTACGACGGCAAGCGGGTCCTCGTGGTCGGCGGTGCGACCGGCATGGGCGCGGCCGCGGCCGAGCTGGCGTTGGACGCCGGCGCCGAGGTCGTGGTGATGGACTACGCGCCGGTGAAGCTTGCGGGCGCCAAGGCCATTCAGATGAGCCTGGCCGACAAGGACTCGATCGACGCCGCCGTCGACGAGTGCGGCGGACCGGTGCACGCACTCATGGCGTGCGCGGGCGTGGCGGACGGGACGCCGAACATCGAGAAGATCAACTTCGCGGGGCACCGCCACCTGATCCAGCGGATGCTGGCCGGCGGCATGCTGCCGAAGGGCTCGGCCATCGGCTTCATCTCCTCGGCGGCCGGGCTCG
>DATDIE010000266.1:0-2109 GCA_036521235.1 Acidimicrobiales bacterium
GCTCGGGGATCGAGCTGTCGGGGGCGTTCTCCGACGGCGTGCGGGCCGAGGGCGTCGACGTCACCGACCTGGGCCTGGCCTCCACCGACTTCCTCTACTTCGCGTCCGGCCACCTCGACGCGCCGGGCGCGATGTTCACCGCCTCCCACAACCCGGCGCAGTACAACGGCATGAAGCTCTGCCTGTCGGGGGCGAGGCCGATCGGCCAGGACACGGGCCTCGCCGACATCCAGGCCGAGGCGGAGAAGCTCCACGGCGAGGACGCGCTGCCGCTGCGCGGCGCCCGCCGGGAGCTGGACCTGCTTCCCGAGTGGGCCGAGCACGTCGTCTCCTTCGTCGACGTGCCCTCGCTGCGCCCGCTCAAGGTCGTGGCCGACACGGCCAACGGCATGGGCGGCCTGGTCGTGCCGATCGTCTTCGCTCAGCTGCCCTTCGAGCTCGAGATCCTGTACCCCGAGCTCGACGGCAGCTTCCCCAACCATCCCGCCGACCCGATCCAGCCGGAGAACCTGGTGGACCTGAAGAAGGCGGTCCTCGACCGCGGGGCCGACATCGGGCTGGCCTTCGACGGCGACGCCGACCGGGTCTTCCTGGTCGACGAGCGGGCGGAGCCGGTCTCGGGATCGCTCACCACCGCGTTGGTGGCGGCGTCGATGCTGGCGAAGCACCCGGGCGAGACCATCCTCTACAACCTCATCTGCTCGCACGTAGTGCCCGAGGTCGTGACCGAGCTGGGCGGCACCCCCGTGCGGACCCGCGTGGGGCACTCCATCATCAAGCAGGTCATGGCCGACACGGGTGCCGTCTTCGGCGGCGAGCACTCGGGGCACTACTACTACCGCGACAACTTCCGGGCCGACTCGGGCATCATCACCGCGCTGTTGGTCCTCGAGCTGCTCAGCCAGAGCGGCCGGACGCTCTCCGCCATGCTCGAGCCGTACCAGCGCTACGCCGACTCGGGCGAGATCAACACCGAGGTGACGAGCCCCGCCGCGACGGTTGCCGCCATCGCCGATGTCGAGCGCGCCGCCGGCGCCTCCATCGACCTGCTCGACGGGCTGACGGTGGAGCGCGCGGACTGGTGGTACAACGTCCGGCCGTCGAACACGGAGCCGCTGTTGCGCCTCAACGTCGAGGCCAAGACGCCCGAAGAATGCGCCGCGCACGTCGCCGAGGTGCAGGAGCTGATCGCCGCCAACGCCGGCCTGCCGGCCGACACCGACAACTGAGAATCGAGAACCGAACCGTGAGGAGCCCCCGATGAGCCTCGACCCCCTCCTGCTCGACGTGCTCGCCTGCCCCGTCGACAAGGGCCCGCTGCTGTGGTTCGAGGACGAGGACGTCCTCTACAACCCGCGGCTGAAGAAGAGCTACCGGGTGGAGGACGGCGTCCCGGTCATGCTGGTCGACGAAGCGGTCGACGTGAGCGACACCGAGGCCGAGCGGCTGGCGGCCAAGGCCGAGCAGGACAAGGTGCGCACGACGGGCCCGGCCGAGGGGTGAGCCCCGGGCCCCGCCTGGATTCGGCGGGGATGTGGGACGCCGTGTCGGCGTGGCCCGAACAGTTGACCGGCGCGCTGGAGACGGCGCGCGCGGTCTTCGGCGCGTCGAGTGGGGAGGACGCCGCGCCGCCCCGGGCCGTGGTCGGGGTCGGGGTCGGCACCGGTGCGGCCGCCTGCGAGGCCGTCGCCGCACTGACGGGGCCGCGCCTGGAGGTGCCCTTCGTGGTGGGGCGCGGCGGCGACCTGCCGGCGTTCGTCGGACCGGGCTGCCTCGTGCTCGCCGCCTCGTGCGGCGCCGAGAGCCCCGAGACCGTGACGGCGGTGCGCGACGCGTTGGCGCGGGGGGCGCACGTGGCCGGGGTCGGCAACGACGGGGAGCTGGCGCGGCTGGCGGCGTTGTCGGGGTTCCCCTGGTGCCCCGTCGGGGGCGAGGGCGCGGCGGCGCGGGCGGCGCTGGGCGCGGCGACCGTGTCGATGCTCTGCGCGTTGCGCCAGGGCGGCCTGCTGCCCGATTGCGCGCCGTCGGTGTCCGCGGCGGCGGCGTCGTTGGCGCGGCGTCGTGACGCGTACGTCGGCGCCGGCGACCGTGGCGCGGGGACGGCGGGCG